>NZ_JBAHWD010000026.1:0-127411 GCF_037044575.1 Nonomuraea sp. LPB2021202275-12-8
GCCATGCCTACGGAGTTCGCCATCCTGGTACTGCTCGGGGCCGCGGCTGGCCTTCGACAGGGTGAGGCGTTCGGACTAGCGGTGGATCGTGTTGACTTGAACGAGCAGATGCTTGTGGTTGACAGGCAGGTGGTCGTGGTGAATCGACATCCGATCCTGGCCGTGCCGAAGAGTCCTGCGTCGGTACGTGAAGTGCCGATGCCGTCGTTTCTCCGTGATGCTCTCGCAGAGCATATCGACGCTGAGCGGCCTGTCGACGTACTGTGCCGTACATCGCGCGGGAATCTCATTCGCCGCGACTACTTTAATGCCGCCATCTGGAGACCAGCGATCGCTACGGCCGGCCTCTTACCGGACACCACGTTCCACGATCTTCGTCATACGTTCGCCAGTACGGCTCTGGCTGCGGGGGTACCGATCTCCGAAGTGTCTCGTTGGCTTGGCCACGAGTCCATCACGACGACTGTGGATCTATACGGCCACCTGGTGCCTGAAGCATCTCAGCGTGCGCGCAAGGCAATGGACATGGCGTTCGCGAAGGAGATTCGGCCGCGGTGATGAAGACGGTCACGCTTCTTCTCGGGGTTGGTGCTCTGGTAGGTCTGCAACATCAAGGATCTTGATTAATTCCACCTCAGGAGGATCTTCGGCTGGCCAGAATCGGACTGTGACCACCAAGTCTTCCCGTGGCCAGATGGATATCGGGCGCAGGATAGTGGGATCATCGGCCAGATCTTCGGTCCACCACCATCTGTTCCGCCAGTCTCCGGTCCGGATGGTCTCTAGGACTTTGGCGACAAGCTGGTGATCCCCCTCCTTGCGGCTATCTGAGTTCCACCATCTCGCGAGTATTCGATCGCTTCCCGCGTGGAGCCGGAGCTCCGCCATGGCTACTCCATGAGTCGGTTGAGCACCTCATCGATGTCTAACGACCCGCCCGATTCCGCCTGATCTTTTGGAGCACTCCTTATTGCCTCGGCGTAGGCGGGGATGCCGCGCAGACGAATGGTCGCGAGGAGATTGTTCGCGAAATGCACGAGGTGGTCAATGTCTTTGGTTCGCTGGAAGGCCAGCGTTGCGCGGTAGGTGCTACGCAAGAGTTCTCTTTGTTCAGCGGGTTGCAGCCCATCAATCGTCGCCATGGCCCGACCGACCGCTGGATCATCATGAGGCACAGAACCGGCTGGGAAGAATTCGTCTTTCATGTCTCCCTACTCCGTTATCTGGTTGTTTCTTGAGTTTGACGTGAGAAGAGATGGCTATTGATGTTGCCGGTGCATAGACGGGGTTGCCAGAAGGCGACACCTGCCTACACCGGCTTTGGCGATCTTTTTGCATCGAACGTCTATTCGATGCGACAGTACGCCCGAGTCGGTCCTGGCACCAGAGGCGTTCGTGGGCCCACCCTTGCGGAGGCGAGCACTTGCTGGCTCCGCCAGACCGATCGGGTAGGAGATGTAAACCGGGCCGAGCCCGTAGGCGTCAGGCAGAGTGCCCTCAATGTGCCCTGATCATGCGTGGCGGCTGCTTCACGCCAGGTCAGAACACATGATGTGAGACGAGCCGGCCTGTAGGCCGGGTTCTGTCCTTCGCAGTGCGAAGGGGCGACCATCCATCTAGGGCCGTCGTTGCCGGCGGCCTCGAGCAGTCTACCCGTGTGCCTCGGGCGGGCAGCCCTCAAGCGGCGCACGCGGGACGCCCCGAAAGGCGTCCCTTCTTGACCTTGCTCCGGGTGGGGTTTACCGAGCCGCCCACGTCACCGTGGGCGCTGGTGGTCTCTTACACCACCGTTTCACCCTTACCTTCCGGAGAACCGGAAGGCGGTCTGTTTTCTGTGGCACTGTCCCGCGGGTCACCCCGGGTCGGCGTTACCGACCACCCTGCCCTGTGGAGCCCGGACCTTCCTCGGCGGGCCTGTGAGGGCCCGACGCGGTCGCCCGGCCGGCTCGTCTGGGGTCGAGGTTATCGCATGCAAGCTGTTCGCAACCAATTGACAAGATCGGTCCGATGGGATGGCGGTGTCATCGCCTGAGGGGGGCGGTGGCGCCTGTGGTCGTGCCGGGTGTTCTGGCGGCATCCGGCACGACCGGTTCCAGGCGTGGCCGGTCGACGCCTCTGCCGGGCGGGGCCGGTCAACGCAGGCGCGGCCGGTCGGCGTCTCTGCCGGACGCCGCCGGCCGGCGTCTCCGCCGGACCGGCCGGTCAGCGCAGGTGGGATGTGTCGTTGAAGGTCTTGACCACGGCCTGCCCGTCGGCGTAGTGCTCGATCAGCGACAGGCACGCGAGGTCGAGGTGCATGCGGTAGAGCGCCGCCGGAGGTGCCAGCAGGGCGAGGCGCAGCAGCGTCTTGATGGGCGTCACGTGGGAGACCACCAGGACCGTCCGGCCCTCGTAGGTGTCCATCAGGCGCCGCTGGGCGCGCTCGACGCGACGGCCCACCGCGGCGAAGCTCTCGCCGCCGGGAGGCGGGGTGTCGGGGTCGGCCAGCCAGGCCGCGAGCTCGGCGGGCCAGCGCCGCTGGACCTCGGTGAAGGTGTGCCCCTCCCACGCGCCGAAGTCGGTCTCCCTCAGGTCCTCGTCCGTCTCGACGTCGAGCCCCGTCCGCGCCGCCACGGCCGCGGCCGTCTGCTGGGCGCGGCCGAGGAGGGAGGTGACGATCACGTCGAGCTTGTACGGGTCACGCGACAGCTTTTCGGCGGCCGCAGCCGCTTGGGCCAGGCCGTTGGGGGTGAGCTCGGGGTCTCCCAGGCCGGAGAAGCGCCGTTCGACCGACAGGGAGGTCTCGCCGTGCCTGAGCAGGATGAGGGAGGTGGCGACGCGGGTGGGAGGGGACCAGCCGGTGCCGCTGGTGCGCTGCTGGGCAGCCGCGACGGAGGCCGTCGGGGCGGACAGCGCGGGAATGTCGCCCGCGTCCAGGAGGTCCGTCTGCTCCGCGAGGGGAGTCGGCCGCTGAGCTCGCGAACGCGTCCCGGCATCGCCGGTGGCGTCGGCCTTCTGCCCGCCGGAGACGCGGGTGGACCCCTCGGGCGCGGCGGAACCGCCCGCTTTCCAGGTCAGGCCCTTGGCGGCGGCGTCCATGGCCTCGTTGGCGAGGCGGTCGGCGTGCTGGTTGTGGGCGCGGGGGATCCAGGTCCACTCCGTCACCCGCAGTCGCCTGGCGAGCTTGGCCGCCTCCAGGGCGAGCGGGCGCAGGCCCTCGTTCTTGATCTTCCAGCGGCCGGCCATCTGCTCGACGACCAGCTTGGAGTCCATCCGGACGGCCACCTCGGCGCCGTCGCCGGCCAGCTCCAGCACCGAGCGCAGGCCCGCGATCAGGCCCCGGTATTCGGCCACGTTGTTGGTCGCGACGCCGATCGCCTCGGCCGCCTCCGCCACCACCTGGCCGTCGGAGGCGTCCTTGACCACGGCGCCGTAACCGGCGGGGCCCGGGTTGCCGCGCGAGCCGCCGTCGGCCTCGATGACGTACGAGGTCAAATGCCTGACTCCGGGGTGCGGACGAGGATCCTGCGGCACTCGTCGCAGCGGAGCACCTCGTCGTGCGGGGCGGCCTTGATGCGGTTCATCTCGGCGATCGACAGCGCCACCTTGCAGCCCTGGCAGCGACCGCCGTGGAGCATCGCGGCGCCCACGCCGTACTGGTCCTTGAGCTTCTCGTAGAGCGCCAGCAGGTCGGCGGGGATCTCTCCGACGGCGGCGGAGCGGCGCTCGCGCAGCTCTCCCGCCTCCTTGTCGATCTCGGCGAAGGCGGCGTCGCGGCGGGCCTCGGCGGCGGACAGGCCCCCGGCGAGCTCGTCGCGCTGCGCGCTGAACTCCCGCACCCTGGTGTCGGCGGCCTCGCGGCGCTCCATGATCTCCAGCACGACCTCTTCGAGGTCGCCCTGCCGCCTCTGCAGCGAGACGATCTCGGACTGGAGGCCGGCCAGGTCGCGGGGCGAGGTCACGGCGCCGGAGTCGAGCCGCTTCTGGTCGCGGTCCGCGCGGGTGCGGACGGTGTCGACGTCGCCTTCGGCCTTGATCTGATCGCGCGCGAGGTCGCCGGCCTCGGTCTCGGCCTCGATCGCCTGGGTGGCGAACCTGGCGAACCGCTTGGACTGCTCGTCGATCTCGGCCAGCTCGGGCAGGGTGCGGCGGCGGTGTGCCAGCCGGTCGAGCTTGGAGTCGAGCTCAGCCAGGTCGAGCAGTCGCTTCTGGGCCTCGGGGGCTGCTTTCATGATCAATATCCTCTTGTCCAAGCATCGGTGACCGTGGCGGAGACGCGCGTCTCAACGTTAACGCCACTCGAGCCCAGGATGGACGCGGCGCTGTCGAGCCATGGCCATTCGGTGGCCCAGTGCGCGGCGTCGATCAGCGCGGGACCGCCCGCCTCCACGAACTCGCTGGCCGGGTGGTGTCGCAGGTCTGCCGTCAGGAACACGTCCACCCCGGCGGCGCGCGCCGTACTCAGCAGTGAGTCGCCCGCTCCCCCGCTGACGGCCACCCGCGCGACGCGGCGGGACTCGTCGCCGGCGACGCGGATCCCCCACGAGGTCTGCGGCAGCCCGGCCGCAGCCCTGGCGGCGAACTCGCCGAGCGTCGTCTCCCGCGGCAGGTCGCCGATGCGGCCGAGCCCGCGCCAGGGGTCGTCGGCGAACGGCTGCAGCGGCACCAGGTCGCCCACCAGCCCGACCGCGCGGGCCAGCGCGTCGGACACGCCCGGGTTGGCCACGTCGGCGTTGGTGTGGGCGGTGTAGAGGGCGACGTCGTGCTTGATCAGCGTGTGGACCAGGCGCCCCTTGGGCGTGGTGGCGGCGACGCTGGTGGTGCCGCGCAGGTAGAGCGGGTGGTGGGTGACGATCAGGTCGGCGCCCCAGTCGAGGGCCTCCTCGGCGACGACGGCGACCGGGTCCACCGCGAACAGCACCCGGCTCACCGGCTGGGCGGGGTCGCCGCAGACGAGGCCCACCGCGTCCCAGGACTCGGCCCTGGCCGGCGGATACGCCACCTCGAGCACGTCGATCACATCGGTCAGTGTCACTGCGGCCACCTGCGCAGACTACCGGTCGCCGGAGCACGCCCGGAAAGCGCGGCCCGTCGCCGTCGCCGGGCGAGGCGCCGCCGCCGCGCCCGGCGGGAGCACCGGGCCTCGCGCTGGCCGAGCGGTTCGCCGCAGCCGTCAACAGGGGCGATCGGGAGGCGGTCGGGGCGCTGTTCGCCGAGGACGTGCGCTTCCACAACGCGGGCCGCCACGGGTGACCGCCGGCCGGCGGTAAGGTCATGCGGTGCGATCTTCCCCCCGGACGTACGCGGTCTTCTGGTGGTCGCTGGCCTGGGCGTTCGAGGTCTGGCTGATCGTCGAGTCCTTCGCGCTCTGGTTCCTGCGCGAGTTCCGGTTCACCTTCGGCGAGGGCGCCGCGTGCTGGATGGACACCTGGGAGCGGGTGCCCGACTGGCGGCGCGTGCTCTACTTCCGGCTCGACGACGTCGGCGAGTGGCTGGCGTGGGTGACCCCGGTGCTGCTGGCCCTGCTGACGTGGCGGGTCGTACGGCACGGGACCGCGAAGGCGCAGGTGCGGGCGGCGGGCGTCGGGATCGCCGCCCTGGTCGCCTACCAGGTGCTCCAGCATGTCCGCGTGCTCCTGCTGCCCGACTCCACCTGCCCGGAGTTCTCGGGAGCGAGCTGGGAGGCCTTCCTCCCTACGCTGCTCGTCCTCGCCGGCGGCTGGGCCGGCTCGCGGCCCCCCGGCAGACGACCGAAGCCGCATCCGCGAGCGCTGCCCCGGTGGATGCCGACCGCGCTCGCCGTCGTGGTGCTCGCCGGCGCCTGCTGCTACGGCTACCTCAACTCGGACAGACTGCTCGGGCGGTGCTCGTACGACTGGGACGGCCCCTCCGACTACATCCCGTTCCATCCGGACGAGATCAAGATCCTCGGGCGGGGCTGCGACGATCCTGCGCTACGAGCGCGGCTCTGGGAGCAGCTGGAGCTCATGCACATCATGCGCCGAGGCACACAGTCGCCGTGATCCGCGAGGCGCCGAGGGGTGTGCACAGAATGCGGTTCGGCGTACTGTAAGTGAATCCTGACGCTGGCGGAGGGCGGCATGACACCTAAGGTCGCGATCATCGGAGCGGGGTTCGGCGGACTGTGCATGGCGATCCGGCTGGAGCGGGCCGGGATCCGGTCGTACACGGTCTTCGAGAAGGGCGACGACCTCGGCGGCACCTGGCGCGACAACACCTATCCCGGCGCGGGCTGCGACATCCCCTCGCACCTCTATTCGTACTCCTTCGAGAAGTACACGAGCTGGACCCGGCGCTATCCGGGACAACCAGAGATTCTCGGCTATTTAGAACATTGCGCCGATAAATACGATGTCAGGCGGCAAATTCGGTTCAGTACCGAGGTCACCGCCGCCGCCTTCGACGGCTCCCACTGGCAGCTCACCACGGCGACCCCGGGTGCGGAGCCCGAGGCGTTCGACGTGGTGGTGATGGGCGTGGGCCAGCTCAACCGGCCCCACTTACCCGACATCCCGGGCATGGACGAGTTCGAGGGCACGTCCTTCCACTCGGCCCGGTGGAACCACGAGCACGACCTGACCGGCAGGCGGGTGGCCGTCATCGGCAACGGCTCGTCGGCCGCCCAGTTCATCCCCCGCGTCGCCGAGCAGGCCGAGCGGCTGGAGGTCTTCCAGCGGACCCCCAACTGGGTGATCCCCAAGCCCGACGCCACCTTCGGCCCCGCCGCCAAACTGGCGTTCCACTTCATCCCCGGCCTCCAGCGCGCCTACCGCGAGTGGATCTACCGCTACGCCGAAGGCACCCTCTATCCCGCGCTCGCCCAGGGCTGGAGCCAGGACCTGCTGAAGAAGCGCGCCCTGAACCACCTGCACGACCAGGTGAAGGACCCCCGGCTGAGGGCCCGGCTCACCCCGGACTACCCGCCCGGCTGCAAGCGGGTGGTCATCGACAGCTCCTTCTATCCGGCCCTGTGCCGGCCCAACGTGGACGTGGTGACCGAGAAGATCGTCCGGATCACGCCGAAGGGCGTCAAGACGGCGGAGTCGCCGCACGAGGTGGACACGATCATCTACGCCACGGGTTTCCGGAGCACCGAGTTCCTGTCCCCCATGCGGGTCACCGGACGCGGCGGGCGCGACCTCGCCGAGCAGTGGGCGGGCGGCGCGGAAGCCTACCTCGGCATCTCGGCGCCGAACTTCCCGAACCTGTTCATGCTGTACGGCCCCAACACCAACCTCGGGCACAACTCGATCGTCTTCATGATCGAATGCCAGGTGAACCACATCATGGCCTGCATGCCGTACCTCTCGCAGGGCATGCGGTTGGAGGTGAGGCCGGAGGTGATGGCGGCCTGGCGCGATCAGCTGGACGCGGCGATGGCGCGGATGGTGTGGGGCGACGGCTGCCAGAGCTGGTACAAGACGGCCGAAGGCCGCGTCACCAACAACTGGCCGGGGCCGTCCACCCTCTACCGCAGGTTGACGGCCAGGCCACCGAGGCCTGCCTACAGACAGGTGTGAGGCTCCCCAAGTCCGGGCCCGGATCCTGTGCCGTGCGACATGGCCGCGGTCTGGCGCGCGCGGTAACGTCCGACGCATGACGACCTCCCTTCACCAGCGCTCTCTCGTCGCCGACACCCACAACGACCTCCTGATGGCCGTCTCCGCCCGGCCTCCCGAGCAGTGGGCGTCCTTCTTCCGCGACCGCTGGCTGCCCCAGCTCGTCGCCGGCGGGGTGGGCCTGCAGGTGCTGCCCGTCTTCATCGACGACGCCTACCGGCCCGAGGGCGCGCTGCGGCAGACGCTGCGCATGATCGAGTGCGCCCATGTGCTGGCCGAGGGCAATCCGGAGCACGTCCGGCTCTGCCGCGACGCTGCGGAGATCGACGCGGCGCTGGACGACGGCAGGATCGCGCTGGTCCTGGCGTTGGAGAGCATGCCGGGGCTGGACGCGAGCGTGGAGCTGATCTCCACCGTGCACCGGCTGGGCGTGCGGGTGGCCTCGATCGCGCACTGGGGCCGCACGCCGCTGGCCGACGGCAGCGGCGAGGATGCCACCGGCAGCGGGCTGACCTCGCACGGCGTGACCGCACTGGCCGAGATGGAGCGGCTCGGCATCGTCTTCGACGTCTCCCACCTGGGCGCCTCCGGGGTGACCCAGGTGCTGGAGCTGGCCACCAGGCCGGTGCTGGCCACCCATTCCTCCGCCCGCGCGCTCCGTGACCACCACCGCAACCTCACCGACGAGCAGCTGCGCGGCGTGGCCGGCACGGGCGGCGTGATCTGCGTGAACTTCTTCGCCCCGTTCCTCACCGAGCGCGAGCATGAGGCGACGCTGGACCACCTGCTCGACCACATCGAGCACATCGCGGGGGTCGCCGGGATCGACCACGTGGGCCTCGGGCCGGACTTCATCCGCGAGGTGATGGCGGACCTGACGCCGCCGTGCTGCGAGGACGTGAACGCGCGGGGCGTCGACGTCACCGCGTCCATCCCGGGCCTGGACGGCCCGGCGGGGCTGCCGATGGTGACCGAGGGCCTGCTCGGACGCGGACTGCCGGAGAAGGACGTCCAGAAGATCATCGGCGGTAACGTGCACCGGCTCTTCACCGAGTTGCTGGGTATGAACACCTCGTGACCGGTGAGGACCTGGCGGCGGAGGCGGCCGCGCGCGGCGGCGTGGTGATCCGCGAGCTGCGCGAGACCGCCGAGTTCCAGCAGGCGTTCACGCTCTTCGACGACATCTGGCACCCCGAGCCGAGCAACGTGCCGGTGCCGCTGGAGCTGATGATCGCCTTCTCGCACGCGGGCGGCTACGTGGCGGGCGCCTTCGTGGGCGACTCGCTCGTCGGCGCGTCGGTGGGGTTCCTGGCGGCGGACCGGACGCTGCACTCGCACGTCACCGGGGCGATGCTGGGACGCGGCGTCGGCTACGCGCTCAAGCTGCACCAGCGCACCTGGTGCCTGCGGCGCGGGCTGGAGCGGATCACCTGGACGTTCGACCCGCTGGTGCGCAGGAACGCCCGCTTCAACCTGGTCAAACTGGGCGCCAGGCCGGAGGCGTACCTGGAGAGCTTCTACGGTCCCATGGCCGACGCGATCAACGAGGGGGACGATTCCGACCGGCTGCTCGCGGTCTGGCACCTGGCCGAGCCGCCCGGCGGTGAGAGGGGAGTGCCGCCGCATCCGAGGGTGCTGGGCACGGCGGGTGAGCGACCGGTCGTGGCGCCCGCCATCGGCCCGATGGTGCTGGTGGCGACGCCGCGCGACATCGAGACGCTCCGGCGGGAGGACCCGGAGGCGGCGCGGGCGTGGCGGCTGGCCGTGCGGGAGGTGCTCGGCGGACTCCTCGCCCAGGGGGCGCGTGTCACGGGCTTCACCGACACTGGGGATTATGTGGTGAATCGTGGTTAACGAGGTATTCCACCATTGTTTCCGATCTCTGTAATGTGGCTCTTAGGTAAGCGAGCAAGGAGATCCGCATGACGGAATTCACTCCCACCGTTCCCGCTCGAGTCCTGCCATCAGTCGCCATCCGTGACCTGCCCGAGCCGCCGCGGTCGCCGTGGCGGATCATCGGCCCCGGCCTCGTGGGCGCCGGAGTCGGGCTGGCCTCCGGCGAATTCATTCTCTGGCCGTACATCGCCTCCCAGGTCGGCCTGGTGTTCATCTGGGGCGCCGCGATCGGCATCATCACCCAGTGGTTCCTCAACATGGAGATCGAGCGCTACACGCTGGCCACCGGCGAGACCGCGCTCACCGGGTTCAGCCGGATGTGGAAGCACTGGGGCCTGGTGTTCGTCCTCATGACGCTCGGCTCGAACCTGTGGCCGGGGTGGGTGACCACGTCGGCCACGATGGTGACCTACCTGACCGGCACGGGCGAGGACAGCGTCCGCTGGATCGCCATCGGCATGCTGTTGGTGATCGCGCTGGGGCTGACGCTGGCGCCGGTGATCTACAACGCGCTGGAACGGGTGATCTTCGTGAAGATCGGCCTGGTGCTGATCCTCGTGGTGGTCGCCATCGTGTTCGCGATCACCGCCGAGAGCTGGGTCCAGCTCGGCCGGGGCCTGACCGTCGGTGCGCAGTTCCCCGTGCCGCCGCTGGAGTTCGCGGTGCTGATGGGCGCCATCGCCTACGCCGGCGCGGGCGGCGGGCAGAACCTGTGCCAGAGCAACTGGATCCGCGACAAGGGCTTCGGCATGGGCCAGTACGTGCCGCGCCTGGTCAGCCCGGTCACCGGGCACGAGGAGGCCGCGGCGTCGACCGGCTTCCAGTTCGCCCCCACGAAGGCGAACCTGGAGCGCTGGCGGCAGTGGTGGCGCTTCGCCAACATCGAGCAGGCGTCCACGTTCGCGCTGGTGTCGTTCGTGACGATCGCGCTGATGTCGATGCTCGCCTACTCCACCGTGTTCGGCAGGGAAGGGCTCGCCAACAGCATCGACTTCCTGCAGGTCGAGGGCCAGGTGCTGCAGGACGTGGTCGGGCCGTGGTTCGGCGTGCTGTTCTGGGTGATCGGCGCGCTGGCACTGTTCGCCTCGGCGATGGGCATCGTCGACTACACCTCGCGGCTCGCCTCCGACATGCTCAAGACCGTCTACCTGCGCGACCGCGACGTCTCGGTCAACCGCGTCTACTTCATCGTGGTCTGGGCGATGGCGCTGCTCGGCATCGCGATCCTGCTGCTCGGCTTCGACCAGCCGCTCATCCTGCTGGTGTTCTCGGCCAGCTTCGCGGCCGTGATGATGTTCGTGTACTCGATCCTGCTGATCATCCTGAACCGCAAGGCGCTGCCCGACGCCATCAAGGTCCGTTCCTACCGGCTCGGCGCGCTGATCTGGTCGGTGGCCTTCTTCGGCACGCTGACCGTCATCGTGGCGATCCAGCAGGCGCAGCGGATCTTCGGAGGTTGAGGTCATCCTCAATGCGGAAGCGGACCTTCCGCGATAGCGGGCAGACTGGCAGGCATGCTGGAAACCTCGGCCCGCCTGCTCAAGCTGCTGTCGCTGCTCCAGGCGCACAGGGAGTGGACCGGCCCCGAGCTGTCCGACCGGCTCGGGGTCTCCACCAGAACGATCCGCAACGACGTGGAGCGGCTGCGCAGCCTCGGCTACCCGGTGCACGCCACACCCGGCGTCGCGGGCGGCTACCGGCTCGGGGCAGGCGCCGCGCTGCCTCCGCTGCTGCTCGACGACGAGGAGGCGGTCGCGGTCGCGGTCGGGCTCGGCAGGGCGGCGGGCGGCGGCGTGGAGGGCATCGAGGAGTCGTCGGTCCGCGCGCTGGCCAAGCTGGAGCAGGTGCTGCCGTCGCGGCTGCGGCGGCGGGTCAGCGCGCTCAACACCTTCACCGTGCAGATCCCCGGGCAGATCCCCGGCAAGTCGCCCTCGGTGGCGCCCGAGGTGCTGACCACGATCGCGAACGCGGCCCGGGACCGCGAACGGCTGCGCTTCGACTACACCTCCCATGACGGCGCGGACACCGTGCGGAACGTGGAGCCGTACCGGCTGGTGCACCGGCGCGGCCGCTGGTATCTGGTCGGCTACGACGTGGAGCGGCAGGACTGGCGGACGTTCCGGGTGGACCGGCTCCGGCCGCGCACGCCCGCGGGACCCCGTTTCACCCCGCGTGAGCTGCCCGAGGACGGCGACGTGGCCGCCTTCGTGGAGAGGGGGGTGAACACCGCCATGTGGCGCTACCGGGGGACGATGCTGCTGCACGCCCGCGCGGAGGAGGTGCGGGCGATGTCGCTGGGCCCCGGCCTGGAGGTGGAGCCTGTCGACGACGGCACCTGCCTGCTCAGGCTGGGTGGCGACGACCTCGACGGGATGGCGGTCTGGGTCGGTTTCCTCGGGCTGGACTTCGAGGTGCTCGACCCGCCCGAGCTGGCGGAGACGGTGCTGCGGCTGTCGGAGCGCTACCGGCGGGCGGTCAGCGGGCGGTAGGAGGCCGGTCAGCGCCGCCCCGCATCCTCGGAGCATGAACATCACACAGGTCGCGGGCGGCAGGAACGACTTCCAGCTCGTCCGCCACATGACGCTCCGCGGCGGCCAGATCGAGATCGGCAGGCAGGTCACCGAGGAGGCGCTCCGGCTCGGCTGGACGCCGCCCCTCTCCGACCCCACCGTGAACCGGGCGCGCCGCACCTGGTTCGAACGGCACTGGCCGCAGCACCACGCCCGCATGGACGGCGCGGCCGCGGCGCTCGGCCTCGACCCGGACCAGGACGAGGTGGCGCTCGACACCCTCGCCTACGTTCCCGCCGGGTCCGGCTGCTCGGCGCTGTGGTGCCCGCCCTCGGCCGCCACGGACGGGCACGGCAGGGTGGGCCGCAACTACGACTTCTTCACCATGACCACGGGCGAGATCATGGGTGGCACGCCGGGGCCCGGCGAGCTGCCGATGGCCTCACGCCCCTACGTGATCACCACGGTGCCGGAGGAGGGGCTCGCCTCCACCGTCATCACCATGTCCGAGCTGGACGGCTGCATGGACGGCATCAACGAGGCCGGGCTCGCGGTGATGCTGCTCATCGCCGACTTCGAGACCGCCGCGCCGCCGGAGGAAGCAGGACCGCAGGTCGGCCTGGCCAGCGTGCAGCTGCCCAGGTTCCTCGTCGACACCTGCGAGAACGTGGAGCAGGCCAAGCAGGCTCTGCTCGGCGCCAAGCACTACGACTACGGCATGCCCCTGCACTACCTCGTCGCCGACGCGCACGGCGGGGCGTTCGTGTGGGAGCGCGGCAAGGACGGCACCGAGCACATCATCGAGGTCGGGGACGGGCCGCTGTGCGTGACCAACCACCTGCTGCACCGCAACCCCGACCCGATGAACCTGCCCGAGGACAGCGAGGTCTCCTTCGGCACCTTCGGCAGGCTGCGCACGCTGTACGAGCGCAGCAAGGGCGCCACCATGTCACCGCGGGATCTGCGCGAGAGCCTGCGGGAGGTGGCGGTGGGCAAGGACCCGGCCATGCCGTGGCGTACCGTCTGGAGCACGGTCTTCGACACCCACGACCGCACGCTCTCGACCCGCTTCTACCTGGGTGACGGGGCCGACGAGCTCCGCTACACCGAGGAACTGGTCTTCACAGCGCGTCCAGGTACGCCTGCCTGACCTTCGAGCGTGACAGCTTGCCCGTCGGGGTGCGCGGCAGCGTCTCCCGGTACTCGATCACCTTGGGGTGCTTGAACCTGGCGATCCGCGGCCCGCAGTGTTCGAGCAGCTCGGCGCTGAGCTCGGGGCCGGGCGTGACGCCCTCGGACGGCTCGATGAGGGCGACCACGTTGTGCCCCCACTCCTCGTCCGGCACCCCGATGACGGCCACGTCCGCCACGGCCGGGTGCTCCAGCAGCGCGGCCTCGATCTCGGCGGGGTAGATGTTGACCCCGCCCGAGACGATCAGGTCGGTGCGCCGGTCGCACAGGAACAGGAAGCCCTCCTTGTCCAGGTAGCCGATGTCGCCGGGGGCGTACCACTCGCCGCGCATGCTGGCCGCGGTCTTGGCCGGGTCCTTGCGGTACTCGAAGGTGCCCAGGCTGGACTTGACGTAGACGAGGCCGGGCTCGCCCGGGGGCAGTTCGGCCCCTGCCTCGTCGAGGATCCTGGCCTCGAACGTGGGCGCGGGCTTGCCGACCGTGCCCGGCCTGGCCAGCCAGTCGTGCGGCTTGACCGAGAAGGCGATCGTGGACTCCGTCGATCCGTAGTACTCGTACAGCACCGGCCCCCACCAGTCCATGATCTGCTGCTTGACCGCGACGGGGCAGGCGGCCGCGGTGTGGATGACCTGCTGGAGGCTGGAGACGTCGCTTCGCCGCCTGACCTCCTCGGGCAGCTGCAGCATCCGGTGGAACATGGTCGGCACCATCATCGCGTTCGTCACCCGGTGCCGGCCGATCAGCTCCAGGATGCTCGCCGGCTCGAACCGCGGCGCGATCACCACGGTGTGCCCGAAATGCAGCGCGAACTGCGTGTGGGCGCACGGCGCGGAGTGGTACATCGGCGAGGTCACCAGGTGCACGCCGTCGCCCGGACGCAGCTCCACGACCTCGCCGAGGAACCAGGTGTAGAGCGGCACGATGCTCTCGGGCTCGGCGCCGGGCAGCGGGCGCTGCACCCCCTTGGGGAAGCCGGTGGTGCCGGAGGTGTACCACATGACCGCTCCTGCGGTCCGATCCTCCGGCGCGCCGGACGGCTGCCCTCCGGCCAGCCCGTCCGTGCCGATCTCGGCTCCCGGCCTGCTGTAGGCGGCGCCGGTCACGACCAGCTTGGCGTCGCAGTCACCCAGGATGTACGCCACCTCGGGCTCGGTGAGATGCCAGTTGATCGGCACGTAGTAGAGGCCGATCTGCCCGGTCGCCATCAGCATGACGACCGCGTCGAGGCCGTTGGGCAGCACGCCCGCCACCACGTCGCCGACGCCGAGCCCGCGGGCGCGCAGCCCGTGGGACACCTGGTTGACCCTGGCCAGCAGGTCGCCGTAGGTGACCTGGGACTCGTCGGTGTCGATCACCGCGATCCGGCCCGGGTCGGCCTCGGCGATCGCGTAGAACCCCGGCAGCGCGCTGATGTCCATCACAGCTCCAGTAGCTCGGCGAGACGGTTGCGGTGGATGCGCGGCGGGCCGAGCAGCACCTCGTCGGTCTTGGCCCGCTTGTAGAACAGATGCGCGTCGTGTTCCCAGGTGTAGCCGATGCCGCCGTGCAGCAGCAGGTGGTCGCGGGCCACCTCGAAGCAGGCGCGGCCCACGTACGCCTGCGCCAGTGCGGCGGCGGAGGGCAGCTCGTCCGGGGACTCGTCGGCGGCCCAGGCGGCGAAGCGCACGATGGACTCGGCCTGTTCGAGCTTGCAGTGCATGTCGGCGAGCTTGTGCTTGACGCCCTGATAGGAGCCGATATATCGGCCGAAGGTCACGCGTACCTTGGCGTAGGCGACGATGGCGTCCAGGCAGGCCCGCATCACGCCGAGCTGCTCGGCCGCCAGCGCCACGCACAGCCTGTCGCCGATGCCGCCGTCGGGCCGCGGGCCGAGCACCCGGCCGCGTGCTCCGGCCAGCTCGACGCGGGCCTGGCCGCGGGTGATGTCGAGCGCGGCCAGGGGCGTCCTGGTGACCCCCTCGCCGGCGAGCTCCACGGCGACCATGACCAGGCCGTCCGGCGTGCGGGCGGGCACCACCAGAACGTCGGCCTCCATGCCCGACAGCACCTGGGCCAGCGTCCCGGTGACGGCGGCCGACTCGCCGCCGGTCTCGGCTGTGACGTCGCCGTCCGCCGGCGGCTGCCCGAGGGTGGCCGTGATCCGGCCTTCGGCGATCCCGGCCAGCAGCTCCTTGTCGGGCACCCGGGTGAGCGCGATCGTGGCGAACGTGGTCGCCAGGAAGGGGCCGGGCAGCAGCGCCGCCCCGGTCTCCTCCAGCGCCACGGCCAGGTCGGCGAAGCCTCCGCCCGCGCCGCCGTACTCCTCGCCGATGATCAGGCCCGGCAGGCCCAGCTCGCCGCTCAGACGCGTGTAGACCTGGGGGTCGTAGCCGTCACGCACCTTGGGCAGCGGCGAGGCCGCGCCCAGGAACGCGCGGACGGCGGCGCGCAGCTCCTGCTGCTCCTGGCTGAGTACGAGCTTCACGCCTGCGTCCCCACCTTCAGGTCCTTGAACGGCACGGTCTTGTCCACCCTGGGCTCGGGCGGCAGGTTCAGCACGCGGTCGCCGACGATGTTGCGCATGATCTCGTTGGTGCCGCCGCCCAGCGCCATCCCCGGCGCGACGGCGAGGGCCTGGCCGAGCGGGTGGTCATCGACCACGCTGGCCGGGCCGGCGAGCTGCGTGGCGAGGTCGGCCTGGAAGACCGTCAGCTCGGCCAGCAGCAGCTTGGCCGCGCTGCCACGGGCGCCGGGGAAGACGCCCGCGTTGGTCTCCTGGGCCAGCCGCTGGTTGAACAGCGCCAGGGCGCGCGAGCGGATGTGCAGCTCGACGAGCTGGTCGCGGACCAGCGGGTCGCTCGTGTCGAGCACCTCGCGCAGTGCCTCCAGGGAGGCCGGGTTGTCCCTCTGGCTCCCCATGCCCACGCCGGCCGAGATCGACAGCCGCTCGTGCAGGAGGGTCGTGACCGCGACGCCCCACCCGTCGTTGACCTCGCCGACGCGGTGCTCGTCGGGGATGTGGACGTCGTCGAAGAAGATCTCGTTGAAGTTGGCCCTGCCGCTCATGTCCCTCAGCGGCCTGACCGTGACACCCGGATGGTGCATGTCCACCACGAACATGGTCAGGCCCTTGTGCTTGGGCACGTCCACGTCGGTGCGGGCCAGCAGCAGCCCCCAGTCGGCGTGGTGGGCGACCGACGTCCACACCTTCTGGCCGTTGACGATCCAGCCGTCGCCGTCGCGCGCGGCCCTGGTCTGCAGGCTGGCCACGTCGCTGCCCGCGCCCGGCTCGGAGAAGAGCTGGCACCAGATCTCCTCGCCGCGCAGCAGTGGCCGGACGAAGCGCTCGCGCTGCTCGTCGGTGCCGCGGTCGACCAGCGTCGGCCCGGTCATGCCGAGGCCGATGGAGAAGACGTAGAGGGGCAGGGTGAAGTCGCCGGCCTCGGCGGCGAAGGCGCGCTCCTCCGCCTGGGTCAGCCCCTGGCCTCCCCACTGCCGCGGCCAGGTGATGCCGCTGTAGCCGGCATCGTACAGCCTGGCCATGAAGTCCTTGGCCAGAGCGATCGGATCGCCTTCCGGCCGGTGGTCCGATGGGGTGTTGGCCACCAGCCAGGCCCTGGCGGCACGCCGGTAATCAGCGAGATTCACATCGACTCCTCGGCATCAGTGCTCACTTACTCTAACCAGCCATGCCCGGGCCGTACAGAGCAATGATCTGGAGGTATTTATCCCGAATTGTCGTTGAATCTCCCTTAATTAGAATTGTAGTGACTTAGTGTGATCATCTGGTCACCGGGGGGAAAGGTGTGATCACACGGTTCGGCACTTCCGTGCGGGCACGGCTGACGCTGTTCGCCAGCGCTGCCATGGCGCTGCTCTGCGTCGTGGTCAACTCCTACGTGCTCTACGCCGTTTACCACGCGACCGCCAACTTCCAGATGGTCACGGTGGAGGACTCGGCCCTGCGGGTCGTCCATCTGATCGAGCGGGACCAGCTGCCCCGCGTCCTGCCCGCCGGCCTGGTCAGCGTTCAGGTGGTCGACTCCGGCGGGCGGGTGACGTCCGCCACGGGGGACCTCGCGGGCGTGCCTCGCATCAGCACGCTCGAGCCCCGTCCCGACAGCGCCAAGGCGGTCCGGGAGGTGTGCGACCTGCCCGGGTTCCCCGGTCAGTGCAATCTCGTCCTCGTCTTCCGCGCGTACCAGCAGGACGGCGACTGGCTGGTGTACTCCACCGAGAAGCTGACCCCGTGGTTCGTCAGCCCGGCCGTGCCGGCCTTCCTCATCGGGCTCTCGCTCGGACTGGTGGGGCTGACCTGGTTCGGCGTGTCCCGCGTCGTGGCCAGGACGCTCGCGCCGGTGGACCGGATCCGCGCCTGCCTGGCCGAGATCAGCGCCGGCGGCGGCAGGGGCATGCGCGTGCCGGCGCCGGAGACCGACGACGAGATCCGCGCCCTGGCCGTGACCGCCAACCAGACGCTGGAGCGGCTGGAGGCGGCGATGGAACAGCAGCGCAGGTTCGCCGCCGATGCCTCACACGACCTGCGCAGCCCGATCACCGCGATGCGCGCGCAGATCGAGGAGGCTCTGCTCCACCCCCGGGAGACCGACTGGCAGCGGACCGCCCGGGAGGTGCTCAGCAGCCTGGACCGGCTGCAGAACATCGTCACCGACCTGCTCACGGTGGCCAAGCTGGACGCGGGCGCGCCGGCGACCGAGGAGCCCGTGGACCTGGCCGAGCTGGTCTCGCTGGAGACCGCCAGAGAGCGTTCCAAGCCGGTGACCACCACGCTGCAGCCCGGCGTGGTGGTCACCGGCGACCGGCTCAGGCTGGCCCGCCTCCTCACGAACCTGCTCGACAACGCCGAGCGGCACGCCGAGAGCATGATCGTCGTCGTGGTCCGCAAGGACGGCCAGGCCGCGCTGGAAGTGCTGGACGACGGCGCGGGCATCGCGCCCGACCAGCGCGAGGCCGTCTTCAGGCGGTTCACCCGGCTCGACGCCTCCCGCAGCCGCGACGCCGGCGGCACCGGCCTCGGCCTGCCCATCGCCCGCGAGATAGCCGAGGCGCACCACGGCACCCTCACCATCGAGGACTCCGCCTCCGGCGCCAGGTTCGTGCTCCGCCTGCCTCTCAGGGAGGGCTGAGCGATGTTCACCCGGTGGTCGGTGCGCCGGCGGCTGACCGTGTCCGCTCTGCTGGCGACGCTGGGGTCCGGCCTCGTCGGCGTGGTGCTGGCCACCCCGCTGCTGCACGCGCTGCTCACCAACTACGTCATCGAGCAGACGTCCCAGGCCGCCCGCCGGGTCTCCTTCGACGTGGAGCGGCGCGCGCCCGACGACCTCAAACCGGTGACCATCACCGAGAACGTCGACCTCATCCAGGTGGTGGACGACCGGGGCAAGGTACGCCAGGCCAGCTCACGGCTGCTCGGCCTGCCACCGCTGACCCGGGCGAGGGTCGAGGGCGAGTCCCTGCGCGTGGTCACCAAGACCTGCACCGACCTGGTTCCCGGCGAGCGGTGCCTGATCACCGTCGGCTACTGGGTGCCGGTGCGCGGGACGAGCTGGATGGTGTATGCCTACTCCTCCGACGTGTCCTGGTACATCAGCCCCACGTATGTGCTGGGCGCGCTGCTCGGCGTGCTGGCCGCCTCGCTGATCACCGCCAACGTGGCCTCGCTTGTCGCGTGGCGGGCGCTCGCGCCGGTGGCGGCCATCAAGAACGAACTGGCCGAGATCACCGCCACTGACCTGGAGCGGAGAGTGCCGCGTTCGGCGCACCAGGACGAGCTCGACGACCTGGCCCGCACCATCAACCAGACGCTGGAGCGGCTGGAGAGGGCAGTGGAGCAGCAGCGCAGGTTCGCCGCCGACGCCTCGCACGACCTGCGCAGCCCGATCACCGCGATGCGCGCCCAACTGGAGGAGGCTCTGCTCTATCCGCGGGACACCGAGTGGCCGCGGACCGGCCAGGCGGTGCTGGACAGCCTGGACCGGCTGCAGGCCATCGTCACCGACCTGCTCACCCTCGCCAAGCTCGACGCGAGCGCGCCGCAGGCGGCCGAGCCCGTGGATCTGGCCGAGCTGGTGGAGGAGGAGCTGGCGCGACGACCGCGGAGCAAGCGGATGCTGCGCGAGCTGGAGCCGGGACTGGTCGTCACCGGCGACAGGATGCGGCTGTCCCGGCTGCTCATGAACCTGCTCGACAACGCCGAGCGGCACGCCGAGTTCACGATCACCGTCACCGCGCGGGCGGATGGGGAGATGGGCGTGCTGGAGATTCTCGACGACGGCGCGGGCATCGCGCCTGATCAACGCGAGCAGGTCTTCAGGCGCTTCGCCCGCCTGGACGCCTCACGCAGCCGGGACGCGGGCGGCACCGGCCTCGGCCTGCCCATCGCCCGGGAGATAGCGCACGCGCATAACGGCTCGCTCACGATCGAGGACTCGGACACTGGCGCCCGGTTTGTCCTACGAATCCCATTGCGTAATGATTAAAGTTGCCTCATGTGACTTCAGGTTTCAGCCGGTTACGGCGCGAAGACTTATTGAAGACCGCTTGCGAGGTGATCGCGGCTCAGGGGTTCGGCCACACCAGGACGATCGACATCGCCAGAGCCGCCGGTGTCAGCCAGGCCCTGCTCTTCTACCATTTCGAGACCAAGGACCGGCTGTTCGCCCAGGCGTTCGCGTACGCGGCCAGGCGTCATCTGGAATCGCTGGCCGGAGTCGAGCGGTCGCCGCGGCCGCCGCTGGAGCGGCTGCGCGCGCTGCTGCGGCTCTGCTCCCCGACCGCCTCCCCCGAGGGCTGGCGGCTGTGGATCGACGCCTGGGCCGAGTCGATGCGCAGCCAGGACCTGGCGGAGACCTCACGCCGGCTGGACATCCAGTGCAGGCAGGTGCTGCGCGGCATCATCGAGGCCGGCGTGGAGTCGGGCGTCTTCACCTGTGACGACCCGGAGGGCGCCACCTGGCGGATCTTCGCGCTCAGCGACGGGCTGGCGATCCAGATCAACGTGCACGGCAAGGTCCTGTCGCGCCGCCGCGTCTCGCAACTCGTCCGTACGGCCGCCGCCAGGGAGGTGGGGATGGCCGCGGAGGACCTGTGAGCCGCCGCGCCCTTTCCGGCTTATTGGAATCCAGGACACGCGAGCTGTGCGCCGAGATCGGCCTGGTCAACGCGGTCACCAGGCGGGTCTGGAAGGCCATGGGCATCTGGGAGGAGCCGCGCGGGAGGGGCCGGCTCAAGGACGCCTGGCGATCAGCGCCTCGGTCGTCTCCCGCTCCTCCCACCCGCCCGGCGGGCAGGCGGCCAGCAGAGCGGCCCTGACGGCTTCGCTGAACGCCTCCAGCCTGCCGCCGAGCCTCGCGGGAGAGCTGAAGGAGTAGGAGAGCTGCAGGCCGACCACGGCGTCCACGTCCCACTCCAGCCGCCGCTCGAAGATCGCCGCCTCCACCCGGCCGAACGGCGAGCCCGCCAGCACGTCCTGGTGGTGCTCGCCACTGGCCTGGAAGGAACCGCCTCCGAAGCGCGGCAGCAGCCCGAACTTCTCCCGGACCGGCCGCACGACCGGCTCCCACGGCGGCTCGCGCGGCTCGCGGGTCGGGCCGAGCAGCGCCACCACACCGTCCGGCGGAAGCAGCTCGTCCAGATCCGACAGCACGGCGCCGCGGTCCATCCAGTGGAACGAGCGGCCCATCACCACGTGGTGGAAGGCGGGCAGCGCGCGCAGCGAGGTGGAGTCTCCCGGCAGCCAGCGGATGCTCGCCCGCGCGCCCGCCAGTCTCCGGCCGGTGGCCAGCATGTCCGGGTCGGGGTCCACCGCGACGACCTCGGTGACCAGTGGCGCCAGCGGGATCGCCACCGTGCCTGGACCGCAGCCGAGATCGAGCACACGGGCGCCCCGGCCGAACACGCGGGCGAGGTGTTCGATCACCTCCGGCCCGTAGCCGGGACGGTATCTGGCGTAGTAGGCGGCCGCGCCGCCGAACAGGTCGGACACGGATGGGACCATATACGGGTTCGGACGGCGATCGATGGAAGGTTTTGATCGGTGAGGCGGCTAGTCACGGTCCTCCTGCTCGCCTGTGCGGCGATGGGGATCGCTCCCCCCGCGCAGGCGCACAACGTGCTGATCGGCAGCGACCCGAAGGACGGGGCGACGCTGTCGGCCCCGCCCGCGCAGATCACGCTGATCTTCGACCAGCCGGTCCGCCAGGGCTACGCGCAGATCGGCGTGACGGGAGCGGACGGGTCGGCGTGGACCGACGGGGCGGCGACCGTGTCCGCCGAGCGGGTGACGGTCAAGGTCAAGCCCTTGAAGGCGGCCGGGGCGTACGTCGTCGGCTACCGGATCCTGTCGTCCGACGGGCACCCGGTCACCGGCAAGATCGGCTTCACCCTCGGCGGCGCCGCCGGAGCGCCGCAGGACACCGGGGCCGCCCCGGTCCAGGCCGGGCCGGACGCCGGCGCCGCGGCGGCGGAGGCAGCCGCGAACGGCGGTGCGGGCATGGCGGTCGTGTGGATCGTGGCCGCGCTGCTGGTGCTGGCGGCGGGCACCGCCGTGGCCCTGCGCCGCTCCGGCACGCGCCCCTCCGACGCCGGTGGGGAGACGCGCGCGTGACGCTCACCGCCACCCCCGTCGACCGGCGGATCGGCGGGAGGCTCGTCGCCGGGACGTTCGCCGTGTGCGCGGTCGTGGCCACCGTCGTGGCCAGCACGCTCACCGCGCAGGAGTCGGTGCCCGGCATCCCGATGCCCGGGCCGGTCGTGGCCGTGGGGCTGCCCGTCGTGCGGGTGCTGCTCGACGTCGCGGCCGTGGCCGTGGTCGGGCTGAGCCTGCTGGCCAAGCTGCTGGGGTTCGACGCGCCCGACAGGACCGAGCCGGTGATGCGCCGGGTGCGTCCGCTCGCGGTCACCGCCGCCTGGGCATGGGCGGTCTGCGCGCTGCTGACGATCGTGTTCCAGACGGCCGAGCTCAACCCGGGGGGCGTGCCCACGCTCGGCATGATCGCCTCCTACGTCGACACCGTCGGCACCGGCCAGGGGCTGCTCTTCAGCGCCGCCTGCGCGCTGGCCGCCGCGGGCATCGGGCTGATGGCGGTGCGGTGCGGCGAGAAGGTGCCGGCCGAGCTGCGCATCATCGTGGCCCTGTTCGGCCTGTTGCCCATCCCCGTCACCGGGCACGCCGTGAACTCGGTCTGGCACGACCCCATCATGATCATGATGGAGGTGCACGTCATGGGCGCCGCGGCGTGGACCGGCGGACTGCTGGCGACGGTGCTGTTCGTCGCCCCGCGCAGGGAGCTGCTGGCCGTCGTGCTGCCCCGGTTCTCCCGGCTGGCGACCGTCTGCCTCCTGATGGTGGCCCTGTCCGGGCTCGTGAGCGGGCTCGGCACGATGGCGCTCACGCCCGGCGTGCGACTCCCCGAGGCGGTCGTGACGAGCCAGTACGGCGTGCTCGTGGTGATCAAGGTGACGCTGACCGCCCTGCTCGTGCCGCTGGCGGCGCACATCCGCTTCCGGCTGCTGCCGGCCGTGCGCCGGGGCGAGGCCACGGCCGTCGTCGGCTGGGCGGCGGCCGAGGTGGCCGTGATGGGGCTGGCCTACGGCGTGGCGGTGGCCATCACCCGGGCCTCCATCGGCTGACCCCGGCCCGCGAACCACTCGCACGCCAGCCAGGCGACCAGCAGGCCCGGCCCTGCCCAGACGGCCGACGCCATGGCCAGGGGCGGCGCTCCCAGCAGGTCGTCCTGGCCCGTGAGCAGGCCGTACACCGGACCCATGAGCGCGCTCTGCGCGGCCAGCCCGCCGTAGACGGCCGCGGTCGCCACGGCGGACCCCACCACGGCCCGCACCAGCGGGTGCCTCAGCAGGAACGCCAGGTCCACGAGGAGCCCGCCGGCGACCAGGAAGAGCGGCACCGCCGACGGCGGGAAGCCGGTGAAGGTGAGCATCGGCCAGAACACCAGGCGGACGCCCACGTAGGCGGCGGCCACCAGCGTCGCCGCGCCGAACCTGCCGATGAGCATCCGCGCGGCCACCAGCACGCCGAGGCCGGCGACGACCGCGTACACCGGATAGAGGACGTCGGGGACGGGCAGCGTGAAGTTGGTCACCATCACGCGGTCCACCGGACGGCCCATCTGCTCGGCGGCGAAGTCCAGCAGGATCTTCTCGGCGTAGACGATGCCGTTGTTCCACGCTCCGAGCGACAGGATGCCGTACTCCTGGTGCTGCTCAGGAAAGTGCACGTTCTCCAGGAAGAAGGCGAGCAACGCGCCGAGCACCACGGTGCGCTCGCGTCCCGGCGGCGCCCCCACGAACCAGCCGCGGACCACGCCCGCGATCATGAAGAAGGTGCCGATGTAGAGCGAGAGGTGCGACGGGCTCCACGACGTGATGTCCAGGCCGTTGATCCGGTGGTTGATCAGGTCGAGCGGCACCGCGACCAGGAAGATGCCGGTGCCCCACTGGATCAGCCGCAGCGCCGCCTTGTCGACGCCGTAGCCGGTGTAGCCGTGGATGATCGTCAGCGCCAGGACCATCGCGGTGCCGACGGAGTTGAGCAGGTGGGGCGGGGCCAGGTCGTCACGCAGCCACATGAAGTGCCAGGAGACGTCCCAGGCGGAGCCGAGCACCTTGAGCGTGAACGCCACCAGCCACCCGAAGTAGAGCACCCGGAACAACTCGTGTGGCGTCTCGCGCCCCGCCGGGCCTCTGGTCCAGTAGGGCAAGGCCCACGCGGCGGCCTTCTTCAACGTCGCTGGTGACTTCACGGCCGAAATCTTACGGTCAACCGGCGCGCCACCCCCACGCTGGCAAGACATGGTCACGAAAGCGCAGGTCTGAGCCGTACGGGAAGGTGTTTGAGCCCGTTCTGGAAGTTGGACGTGAGCCGGCGCGGGGCGCCCGCGAGCGTGACGTCCCAGCGGAGCAGCTCCCTGAAGACCGCGCGGAGCTGCACCCTGGCGAGGTGGGCGCCGAGGCAGAAGTGCGGGCCGAAGCCGAAGCTGACGTGGTCGTTGGGGGCGCGGGCGACGTCGAAGCGGCCGGGATCGGCGAAGACGGCCGGATCCCGGTTGGCCGAGGCGTGATAGACCACCACCTTCTCGCCCGCCCGGATGCGCTGCCCGCCGAGCGTGAGGTCGCGGGTGGCCGTACGCCTGAAGTCCATCACCGGCGGCCAGAACCGCAGCATCTCCTCCACGGCGGACTCCAGCAGCGACGGGTCGGCGCGCAGCCGCGCCAGCTCGGCGGGGTGCTGGAGGAGGGTGAGCAGCCCGCCGGGGATGCCGTTGCGCAGGGTCTCGTTCCCCGCCACGGCGAACAGGAAGAACATGTTCTCGAACTCGGCCTCGGTCAGGCCGCCGCGCAGCATGGCCGACATCACCGACTCCTCGTCCACGGGCGATCCGGCCAGCGCGTGGGCGTAGCCGAACATGTCGGCCAGGGCAGCTCGGGAGCGCGGGTTCGTGCCCGGGCGCGGCTCGGGGCGGGCGGCGACGGCCAGGCGGCCCATCGGGGTGAGCGACGCCGCCTCCGCCGTGGACAGGCCGGCGTGGTCGGCGTCCTGATAGCCGATCACCCGTGACGCCCAGTCGTACAGCAGCCGCCTGTCTCGCCCCGGCACCCCCATGACGTGCGCCAGCGTCCAGACGGGCAGGTCGGCGGCCACCTCCACGAAGTCGCACGCGCCCTCGGCGAAAAGCTCCGAGGCCCGCTCGGTGATCGTGCGCTCCAGCGCCCGGACCGCCCGCAGGGTGAAGGCCGCCGCGACGATGCGGCGCAGCCTGGAGTGGTCCGGCGGGTCCGTGTTGAGCATCATGGCCTGGACGAACGCCAGGTCGGCGGGGGTGTCGGGGTCGCGGATCTGGGTCGCGCCGAGGTGGGAGGAGAAGTCCTCCGGGGTGCGCAGCACGTGCTTGACGTCGGTGTGCCGGAACACGCCCCAGTAACCGGGGCCCTGTTTCCACGGGCCCACCGCCGGCTCGGGGATCCGGCAGACGGGGGCCTCCCGCCGCAGCCGGGCGAACAGCTCGTACGGCACCGCCTGCTCGTACGTGGACGGCAGGAAGACGTCCTGGACGCTGTCCACAGGGGGATCGGACCCCGCCGCGTCGTCCACAGCGGGCCTCGGCGTCTCCTCGCTCATGGGATCCAGCGTGCATGATGGGCGCGTGACCCCAGAAGACGCAGAGGCGATTCTCCAGGATTACTTCGCGCCCTGGATCCAGCGGCTCGGGCTGCGGGTGCAGGAGGTGGGCGAGCGCCACGCGGTCCTGCGGCTGCCGTGGTCCGGCGAGCTGGCCAGGGAGGGCGGCGGGCTGAGCGGCCAGGCGATGATGGCCGCCGCCGACACGGCCACGGCCATCGCGATCTCCTCGGCCAGAGGCGGGTTCGTGCCGATGACCACCGTGCAGCAGTCGACGACCTTCCAGCGGCCGGTGACGGGCAAGGACGTGCTGATCGACACGCGCATCACCAAGCTCGGCCGCACGCTGGCCTTCGCCGAGATCACGCTCACGGCCGACGGCGAGGCCGAGCCGGCGGCCCGGGCCGCGACCGTCTACGCGATCCTGGCGTAGCCGCGTCTCAGGGATCTCTCAGGTGCGGAAAGTAGGCTCACCGCCATGAAACGTACGGCCGCGCTGGTCGCGGTGCTCGCCCTCGTGGGGGTGACAGCGTGGTTGGTGTGGCCGTCAGCGCCGGCGGTGCGGGGTCAGGACCAGCGCATCACCGTCGTCGACGGACCCGCCGACGACCAGAGGGTCGAGATCGACGCGACGTTCTTCGCCCCGCCCGGAGCCGGGAAGGCGCCGGCCGTGCTGCTCGCGCACGGATTCGGCGGCAGCAAGCAGAGCGTCCGCCAGGAGGCCGTGCGTCTCGCACAGGAAGGCTACGCGGTGCTGACCTGGTCGGCGCGCGGCTTCGGCCGCTCGACCGGTGAGATCGCGCTCAACTCCGCCGACTACGAGGTAAAGGACGTCAAGCAGCTCATCGACTGGCTGGCCAAGCGGCCCGAGGTCCGGCTCGACGCCTCGGGCGACCCCCGCGTGGGCATCACGGGCGGCTCCTACGGCGGCTCCATCGCGCTGATGACGGCCGCTCACGACGCCCGGGTCGACGCGATCGTGCCTCAGATCACCTGGTCCGACCTGGCCGGCGCGCTGTTCCCCGACGCCACCGGCAAGGGCCCGGCGAACGGCGTGTTCAAGCGCATGTGGGCAGGCATCTTCTTCGGCAGGGGCGGCGGCGGGGCGGCGCAGGGCTTGGAGGCGCTCACCCAGAGGCCCGAGGCCATGACCGCCGAGCAGGCCAGGTGCGGCCGGTTCCTGCCGGCCATCTGCGAGGTCTACCAGGACGTCGCCAGGACCGGCAAGGCCACCCCCGAGGCCGTCGAGCTGCTGCGCAAGTCCAGCCCGGTGGCGGTGGCGGGCCAGATCAAGGCGCCGACGCTGCTCATCCAGGGCCAGCGCGACTCGCTGTTCCCGCTGGAGCACGCCGACGCCAACGCCAGGGCCATCGCCGCCGCCGGCACCCCCGTCAGCCTGGCCTGGTTCGACGGCGGGCACGACGGCGGCAACGGCGAGGTCGACTGGCTCCACGACCAGACCGCGGCCTGGTTCGCCCGCCACCTCAAGGACGACTCCGGGGCCGCCCCGGTCAGCGCCTTCACCGTGACCCGTGACGGCGGCCGCGACCCCGGCACCCGCCAGCGCATCCGACTGCACCCCGAGGCCGCCGCCTACCCCGGCCTGGGCGGCACCGACATCACCCCCGTCACGCTCGGCGGCCCCGAGCAGCATGTCGTCAACCCGCCGGGAGGCTCCCCCGCCTCGATCTCCACCGTGCCTGGAGTCAGCGGCCTGCTCGGCGGCGCCCAGAGCAACGTGAGCGTCTCGCTCGACATGCCCGGTCAGAGCGCGGCCTTCGAGTCGGCGCCGCTCACCGCCCCGCTCCAGCTCACCGGCAGCCCGACGGCCAGGATCAAGGTGTCGGGCAGCGGAGAGGTGACGCTGTTCGCCAAGCTGTTCGACGTCCCCGACGCGGTCCAGCCGCCGACCCTGCCCGCCGGCCTGGTCTCCCCGCTGCGGGTGACCATCCCCGAGGGGGCCGGGTCCGTCGAGGCCACGGTCACCCTGCCGGCCGTCGACCACCGCTTCGCCGTCGGCCACCGCCTCCGGCTGGTCGTGGCGACCACCGACATGGGTTTCGCCACCCCTGCCGAGCCCGCCTCCTACCGGGTCGGTCTCGCCTCGCCGGCGCTGTCCGTGCCGACCGTGGCCACGCTGGCCGCGCCGCCGACCGGGGTCGCCTGGTGGGTCTGGGCGATGCCGCTCGCGGCCGTCGTGCTCGCCGGCGTCCTGCTGGCCACGGGCCGCACCGAGAGCAGGAAGCGGGCTCGCCGGCCCGCCGCCGCGCCGGAGTCCGCCGCCGAGCCCGTGGCGCCGCTGGACATCACCGGCCTCACCAAGGCCTACCGCAACGGCGAGCTGGCCGTCGACGGGCTGTCCTTCCGGGTCGAGCAAGGTCAGGTGCTGGGGCTGCTCGGGCCCAACGGCGCCGGTAAGACGACCACGATGCGGATGATGCTCGGCCTCATCCGCCCCGACGACGGCCAGATCCGGATATTTGGCGACACCGTCACTCCGGGAGCGCCGGTGCTGTCCCGGCTCGGGTCGTTCGTGGAGGGGCCGGGGTTCCTGCCCCACCTGTCCGGCCGGGAGAACCTCGAGCTCTACTGGGCCGCCACCGGCCGGCCCACCGCCGATGCCCGGTTCGCGGAGGCGCTGGCGATCGCCGGGCTCGGCAAGGCGCTGGAGCGCGCCGTGCGCACCTACTCGCAGGGCATGCGCCAGCGCCTGGCGATCGCGCAGGCCATGCTCGGGCTGCCCGACCTGCTCGTGCTGGACGAGCCGACCAACGGCCTCGACCCGCCCCAGATCAGGGAGATGCGCGAGGTGCTCAAGCGCTACGCCCGCGACGGCCGCACGGTGATCGTCTCCAGTCACCTGCTGGCGGAGGTCGAGCAGACCTGCACGCACGTGGTCGTCATGCACCGGGGCAGGCTGGTGTCCGCCGGACCGGTCTCGGTGCTGCTCAGCTCGGCCACGGCCACCAACGGGCACGGGCCGCGCCTGGAAGACGTGTTCCTTGACCTCATCGGGGAGAAAGCATGACCGCCGCGACGGGCTACTCGCCCCGCCGCACCCTGCCGCTGAGGGTCGAGATCGTCAGGCAGTTCAAACGGCGGCGCACGCTGGCCATGTTCGGGCTGCTGCTGGCGCTGCCGTGGATCCTGGTGGTGGCGTTCCAGTTCGGCCCGCAGAACACCGGCAACCAGCAGGCGTCGCTGCGCATCTCCGACCTGGCCACCGCCAGCGGCCTCAACTTCGCGGCGTTCGCCCTGTCGGTCTCGGCGAGCTTCCTGCTGGTCGTCGCCGTCGCGCTGTTCTGCGGCGACACCGTGGCCAGCGAGGCCAGCTGGTCCTCGCTGCGCTACCTGCTGGCGGCGCCGGTGCCGCGTGACCGCCTGCTCAAGCAGAAGCTGATCGTGGCGCTCGGCTACTCGGCGGCCGCCGTGATCTGCCTGCCGCTCATGGCGCTGCTGGCGGGCACGCTGGCGTTCGGCTGGGCCGACATCCAGGTGCCCGGCACCGGCGAGACCATCCCCGCGCTCGACGTGCTGCCACGCTTCGGCATCGTGATCGGCTACGCCATGGTCAGCCAGCTCGTCGTGGCGGCCCTGGCCTTCCTCATCTCCACGGTCACCGACTCGCCCCTGGGCGCGGTGGGCGGGGCCGTGGGCCTGTGGATCGTCTGCACGATCCTGCAGGCGGTGGAGGCCCTGGGGGTGCTGCGCGAGTTCCTCCCGACGTTCTGGAACACCGCCTGGCTCGACGCCCTCGCCCCGGAGCTGGACTGGAGCGCCATGGCCAGGGGCGCCTCGGTGTCGATCACGTACGCGGCCATCCTCATCGCCGTGGCGTTCCGCAGGTTCCGCCGCAAGGACGTGGTCAGTTAGGAAGCCGCCGCCCCGGCCGGGGGCGGCGGGCACGTAAGGGACAATCGGCCTCATGCAGTTCGGCATCCTGGGGCCGCTGGAGGTGCGCGGCGCCGGCGGAGAGGTCATTCCCGTCGGCGGGCCGCGGCCGCGCGCCCTGCTGGTGATGCTGCTGCTGGGCGCCGGGCGGGTGGTCGACGTGGCGGAGCTGATCGACGGCCAGTACGGCGAGGACCCGCCTGCCGGGGCCGCCAACGCCGTGCAGGCCCACGTGTCCCGGTTGCGACGCGGCCTGGGCGCCGAGCTGATCGAGTTTCGCGGGAGCGGCTACCGGCTCGCCGTCGATCCGGACGACGTGGACGCGCACCGGTTCGAACGGCTCGCGGGGCAGGGACGGCGGCTGCTGGCGGCCGGCCACCACGATCTCGCCGCCGCTGCGCTGCGGGAGGCGCTCGGGCTGTGGCGGGGGCCCGCGCTCCCGGACCTGCCCTTCGGTCGGGCATCGGCGGCACGGCTGGCCGAACTGCGGCTGACCGCCGGGGAGGATCTCGCCGAGGCGGAGCTCGCCCTGCCCGAGGGCGCCTCGGTGGCGGAGTTGCAGCGGCTGGTGGCGGCGCATCCGTTGCGCGAGCGGTTCAGGGCACAGCTGATGCGCGCGCTCCAGGCGGCCGGGCGGCAGGCGGAGGCGCTGGCCGCGTTCGAGGAGGGCCGCCGCCTGCTCGCCGGCGAGCTGGGCGCCGATCCTTCCCCCGAGCTCGCCGCCGCGCACCTGGCCGTACTCCGTGCCGACGCGCCCGCACCGGCCCCCCGGCGGAGGCTGCCGGCCCGGCTGACCAGCTTCGTGGGGCGCGAGCGCGAGCTCGATCTCATCGCCGCGCTGAGCGGCTCCCGGCTGCTCACGGTCGTGGGGCCGGGCGGCATCGGGAAGACCAGGCTGGCGATCGAAGCGGCGACCCGCGACCGGCGCGACGCGTACTTCGCCGACCTGTCCTCGCTCACCGCCGAAACAGCCCCCTCCCCCGCCGGCCACCCGCCGACGGAGGACGGCGCTTCGGCGTTCACCGCCCGGTCGTCCTTCCCTGCCGGGATGGGCCAGGTGGCACGGGCGGTGCTGGGCGCGCTGGGGCTTCGGGAGAGCGGACTCCAGCCGCCGCAGGCGAGTGATCCCGTTCTGCGCCTGGTGTCAGCGCTCGCCGAGCAGGATGTGCTGCTCCTCCTGGACAACTCCGAGCATGTCATCACATCTGCCGCCAAACTGGTCCGCGTCCTGCTGGATGAGTGCCCCTCGCTGCACGTCCTGGCCACCAGCCGCGAACCGCTCGGGATCACCGGCGAGGCATTGGTGACGCTGACGCCGCTGGACACCCCCCGGCTCGGCGCCACCGCCTCGGACGTCCCATCGGCCGGCGGCCGGCTCCCCGGCGACCCGCTGTCCGACGTCCCGGCGGCCGGGATCCGGGCGGTGGAGGCGCTCCGGTATCCGGCTGTGCGGTTGTTCGCGGACCGGGCGGCAGCCGTACGGCCGGCGTTCGAGGTGCGGCAGGACAACGTGGACGCGGTCGTGCGGATCTGCGCCGCGCTGGACGGGCTGCCTCTGGCCGTCGAGCTGGCGGCGGCCAGGCTGCGGTCGTTCGGCGTCGAGGAGATCGCCGCGCGGCTGGCGGAGGACGGGCGGTTCCGGCTGCTGTCGCGCGGGGACAGGACCGCGGCCGCGAGGCATCGGGCGCTGCGGGCGGTCGTGGAGTGGAGCTGGGATCTGCTGAGCGCGGACGAGCAGGCCCTGGCCAGGCGGTTCTCGGCGTTCGCCGGAGGCGCCTCGGTCGCGGCGGCCGAGGCCGTGTGCGGGCTGGAGGACGCCGCCGGGGTGCTGGCTGATCTGGTGGACAAGTCGTTGATCGGCGTCGACGGCGATCGGTATCGCATGCTCGAGACGATCCGGCTGTTCTGCGCCGAGCGGCTGGCCGAGGCGGGCGAAGAGGCGGGGGTGCGGCGGCGGCATGCCCGGTGGTGCGCGGAGCTCGCTCGGGAGGCGGATCCACATCTGCGGCGGGGGGAGCAACTGGAGTGGCTGGCCCGGCTCTCCGCCGAGAACGGCAACCTGATGGGGGCGATGCGCTGGGCCGTGCGGCACGACCGGGAGACGGCGCTGCGGATGGTGGCGACGCTGGCGACGTACTGGTGGCTGAGCGGGCGGCAGCGCCAGGCCGGGGAGGTGGCCGCCGAGCTGCTGGAGGCGATCGGCGGGCCGGCCCGGGGGCTGGAGGAGGAGTACGTCATGTGCGTGCTGCATGCCGTACCCCCTGCCTCGCCGGAGCACTGGGCGCGTGCCGAGGCGTACATGAGGGGGCTGGATCGGCCGCTGCGGCACCCTTTCACCGCCGCCCTGTGGGGGATGACCGCCGGGCCGCCCGACGCGCCGCTGGGGCCCGAGCGCGACTGGATCCTCGGATCGGACCCGTGGAGCCTGGCCCTGGGGCGGTTGGGGCGGGCCCTGCTGCGGCTGCTGGACGGGGAGCCGGCCGTGGCGGAGCGGGAGCTGGAAGAGGTGCTGGCGCGGTTCAGGGCGCTGGGTGAGCGGTGGGGCATCGCGCAGGGGCTGGACTGGCTGGCGGTGATCGCCGGCTGGCGCGGGGAGTGGGGGCGGTGCCGCGTGCTGTGGCAGGAGGCTCTGCGACTGCTCGACGAACTCGGCGCGCTGGAGGAGGCGGCGGACGTGCTGGCGCGCCGGGGCGACGCGCTGGTGCGCGAGGGTGATCTCGTGGCCGCCTCGGCCGACTACCGGCGGGCCGAGGAGCTCGCCCGGCGGGCCGGGCGGCCGGAGGCACCGGTCATGGCCGGGCTGGGGCTGGGGGAGATCGCCGGCCTTGAGGGGGACCTGGCCGAAGCTCGCAGGAGGCTGGAAACGGCCCTGATCGCCTCGGAGAGCGGAGGCTTCGCCGACCAGCAGGCCCTGGCCCGTGTGCTGACCGCGCTCGCGCGGCTGTCCGGCGGGGAGGCCGGAGACGGCCGCGGCGGGATTTCCGGCAGGCGGCTCCACCACGCGCTTGCCCTCTACAGGCGGGCGTTCACCGCCGCGCACAGGTCACCGCTGGCGTCAGGGCTGGCCGACGCCGCCGAAGGGCAGGCCGCGGCGATCGTGGCGGAGGCCGCCGCGCCGGCGGCAGGCGCGGACCGCGACGCGGGCCGGAGGGCCGCGTTGCTGCTCGGCGTCGCCGTGGTGCTGCGCGGGATCGCGGTGGCCGGCGATCCCCATGTGGCGCGCACCGCCGCGACCGCCGAGAGGCTGGTCGGCGCGCAGGAGTTCGCCGCCGAGTTCGCCCGCGGGGCGGGGATGGGCCGGGGCGAGGCGCTGACAGTGCTGGACCGGGCGCGGGCATGGGTGTCAGCCGGGTCGGGGTGAGCTGTCAGCGGTTCCCGGCACAGTCGCGGACATGAAGAACACGAAGGTCCTCATCTCGGGTGCGAGCATCGCCGGCCCCGCACTCGCCTACTGGCTCAACCGCTACGGCTGCGACGTCACCGTGGTGGAGAGGGCGCCGGAGCTGCGCACGGGCGGGCAGGCGGTCGACTTCAAGGGGGCGACGCACCTCACGGTGCTGGAGCGGATGGGCCTCCTGGAAGAGGTACGGCGGCGCCAGACGGGAGGCGCCGACCAGGTCATCGTCGACGCGGACGGCCGGCGGCTGGCGGTCATGTCGGGCGAGTTCACCGGCGGGGAGATCGAGATCCTGCGCGGCGATCTGGCGCTGCTGCTGTTCGAGCGGACCGCCGGTGACTGCGAGTACGTCTTCGGGGACTCCATCAGGTCGCTGACCGAGACGGGCGGCGGCGTGCGCGTCACCTTCGAGCGGGGGGCACCGCGCACCTTCGACCTGGTGGTGGGGGCCGACGGCATCCACTCGAACGTGCGGCGGCTGGCGTTCGGCCCCGAGGAGCGGTTCGTCCGCTTCCTGGGCCACTACTACGCGCTGGCCCAGCTCGACGCCGGGGACGGCGGCCAGATGTACAACGAGCCCGGCAGGATGGTGGCGCTGGGCGGGCCGAAGGCGCCCTCGTTCTTCGTCTTCGCCTCCGAGCCGCTCGACTACGACCGCTCCGACGTCGAGCAGATGCGCCGCATCCTGATGGACGCCTACCGGGGCGGCCGGTGGCGGATCCCCGAGGTGATGTCCAAGCTGCCGGAGGTGCCCGACATCTATCTCGACTCGATCAGCCGGGTCGAGATCGACCGCTACGCCGAGGGCCGGGTGGTGCTGCTGGGCGACGCCGCCTACGGCAACACCCTGGGCGGTTTCGGCAGCGGGCTGGCCGTCGTGGGAGCGTACGTGCTGGCGGGAGAGCTGGCGGCGGCCGGCGGCGATCATCGCGCCGGGTTCGCCGGCTACGAGAAGGCGTTTCGCGGCTATGCCAAGGTCGCCAGGCAGGGCAGCGCCGGGCCGTTCCTCGCTCCGGCCACGCCTGCGCGCATCAGGATGCGCAACTGGATCTTCAAGCGCAGGCTGCTGTTCGGCGCGATGATGCGGATGACGGACCGGTTCGCCACGGACATCGAGCTCAAGGACTATGGGCGCCTCGGCTGATCAGCCCCAGTGGGGTGGTTTGTTCTCCCAGTAGAAGGCGTCGGGATCGGCTTCGCGCCAGTCGCCCCACCCCTGGTCGGTGTCGTCGGAGGTCTGCTCCGGGAGAAATTCCGTCACGGCATACATGCTACCTAGTGATACAAAGCCGACCCCGCAGCCGTGTCCGGTGCCGGGACAGCCGGATGACGCGGCGGTACGATGCGTACGCAGGTGTCGCCTATCCCCCGAGAGGCTGCCCATGGCCACCCCGACAGGATGGCGGCGAGATGGCAATCTGCCGGCGGAGCTGACCAGCTTCGTGGGGCGGACGCGCCTGCTCGCCAACCTCAAGCGGCACCTTGGCGAATCCCGCCTGGTCACCGTCACGGGCATCGGCGGGGTCGGCAAGTCACGGACCGTGCTCCGGCTGGCGCACCAGATCCGCGCGCACTATCCCGACGGCGTCTGGTTCGCCGACCTGGCCCGGCTGCAGGACGCCGGGATGGTCAAGCACACGATCGCCTCCGCGCTCGGCATCGCCGACCAGTCCGACCGCGCCGAGTCGGAGTCGCTGGCCGAGTGGGTGGGCGCCAGGGACATGCTGCTCATCATCGACACCTGCGAGCATCTGGTTCAGGGCTGCGCCGAGCTGGTCCACGAGCTGCTCGAGGCCGCGCCCAACCTGAAGGTGCTGGCCACCAGCCGCCAGTCGCTGCACCTGCCCTACGAGCACGTGGTGCCGGTGCCGCCGCTGCAGGTGCCCGGTGACGATCCGGTGGAGAATCTCTTCACCAACGAGTCGGTGCAGCTGTTCGCGGCGCGGGCCGGGGCCGTGATGCCCGACTTCGTGCTGGAGGAGCAGAACATCGCCGCGGTGGCCGAGCTGTGCCGCCGCCTCGACGGGATCCCGCTCGCGATCGAGCTGGCGGCCGTGCGGCTGCGCGCCCTGTCCGTCGAGCAGATCCTCGGCCTGCTGGCGGACCGGTTCAGCCTGCTGGCGGGCGCCAGCCGGACGGCGCTGCCGCGGCACCAGACGCTGCGCGCGGCCATCGGGTGGAGCCACGAGCTGTGCGAGCCCGCGGAGCGGCTGCTGTGGGCTCGGCTGTCGGTGTTCGCCGGCGACTTCGAGCTCGACGCCGCCCGCTACGTGTGCGCCGACGACCGGCTGCCGTCGGAGGACATCACCGATCTGGTCACCGGCCTGGTGGAGAAGTCGATCCTGCTGATCAGGAGCAACCACGCCGGGGTCCGCTACAAGCTGATCGACACGCTGGCGGAGTACGGCGAGGAGTGGCTGGACAAGCTCGGGCAGACGCAGCACCTGCGCCACCGGCATCTGACCTACTACCTCAGCCTGGCGCAGCGCAGCGAGGACGCCTGGTCGGGGCCGAGGCAGATCTACTGGTTCATCCGCATGCGACAGGAGCACGACAACGTGCGGCTGGCGCTGGAGCACGCGCTGCGCACCCCCGGTGAGACGGCGCTGGCGCTGACGCTGCTGTCGTCACTGTGGTTCATGTGGGTGTGCTGCGGATTCGTCCGCGAGGGGCGGCTCTACCTGGAGCGGGCGCTGGAGGCCAACCCGGGCGTGAGCAAGGAGCGGTGCAAGGCGCTGTGGGTGCTGTCCTATGTGCGCAGCGCGCAGGGTGACAGCGCGGGCGCGCTGAAGGCGGCCGAGACGTGCAGCACCGAGGCGGTCAGGGTGGGAGACTCCCGCGCCGTGATCCTCGCCTCCAAGATGCAGGGCACCGCCGCGCTCCTGCAAGGTGACCTGCAGAAGGCCAGCGCGCTGCTGGGCGTGGCGATCGAATTCAACACCGACAACAAGGAGCTCAATCCGGGTCTGCTGCCCGCCATCGTCGAGCTGTCTCTCGTGCTGTCGTCGCAGGGCGAGCTCTACGAGGCCGAGTCGCTGCTGCAGGACTGCCTGCAGGTGTGCAAGGAGCGCGGCGAGCTGTGGGTGAGCTCCTACGCGCAGTGGGCCATGTCCGTCACCAAGCTGGCGACCGGCCGGGCCACGGACGCGCTGCAGAGCGCCAGGGAGGGCCTGCGGGTCAAGCGCCACTTCCACGACACGCTCGGCACGCTGCTGGTGCTGGAGACGACGGCGCGGATCTTCGCCACCTTGGGGCAGGAGCCGCTGGCCGCCCGGCTGCTCGGCGCGCTGCAGCAGAACTGGAAGAGCGCCGGCCTGCCCATGCTCGGTGCGCCGTTCCTGACCAGTGACCATGATCAGTGCGTCAAGGAGTGCCAGAAGGCGATGGGCGAGCGCCTCTACCTGGAGGCGTTCGAGGATGGTGGCAGGCTGGACCTGGACGAGGCGTCCGCGCTCGCGCTGGACGACCTGGACGCCTCGCAGGACGGCCCCGCCTGATCGGCGGGCGCGACCGCAGCGGTTCTAGACCGCCTGCGGCCAGCGGGTGTCCGTCGGCCAGGCGTGCACGTAGCGGGCACTGCCGAGCGAGAACTCGATGTGTCCCCTGACCCAGTGTTCGAGGCCGCGCACGTACTTGCGGACGGGCAGCGAGGCCCACTTGTCGAGCGACGCGCGCCGCTCGACGAAGGCCGCGATGGCGTCGTTGTGCATGTCCGAGACTCCTTGCAGCGCCTCCTGGAGAGTCAGCGTCCTGTGGGTGGCCAGCACCGTGACGAGGTTGTGCCTGGCCTTGTCGTTGCCGCGTTCCTTGGCGTACGAGAGCAGGTCGTTGTCCCACCCGATGAGGTCGCACGCGAGGTCCGACAGGGTGCGCACGTCGGGGTGGTGCCACTCCTCGGCTTCGAGCCGATAGCCGCCGCCGACGTCGATGAGCGCGAAGCAGGTGAACGTGGCGCCGGTGATGCGGCGCATCAGCACGTAGTCCTCGGGGGTGGGGATCAGGTCGGCCTCCCGGTTGGCCGCCTCCCAGATCTGGGCGAAGAGATACTCCTTGACCGTGGTGCGCCACCGGTCGACCTGGGCGGGGGTGCCGAACTCGGCGATGCGGTCGAGGAGTTCGCGCAGAGTGAGGCCGAACGGGTCGGTGCTGTCCGGCTCCCGGCGCCTGTCGAGGATCTCCAGCAACGGCGGGAGGGCGCGGGCCAGTGCGGAGGCCCGGTGTCCCATCAGCTCGTTCTCGCAGAACGCGTCGTCGAAGGCGAAGAGCCAGTTGTACCAGTCGTTGATCAGCCTGAGACTGTCGCGAGGCACGGTCGGGTTGGTCCGTGCGGCGAGCATGCCGATCTTGGAGCGCCGGAAGTGCTCGATCGTGTCGGCTCCGGCGAGCAGGTTGCAGGCGGCCAGCCAGGTGTGGCTCTCCGCGTCGACCTCGGCGGCGTGCCCGTTGATCTCGCTGGGGAACGGGCAGGGCAGCGGAGGGATGTGGAGCGGTCGCCTACTGAAGGAATGCGCAGAAGTAGCCACTCATCCAGCATGACGATGGACCGTTTGAAAGGCCACAGTAGACAACTTCCCGCCCATTAGCGCTTATTTCATACTATGAACTACTTCGCCCCAAACCATTGAAGAAACTGATCGTTTGCGAATATTCGGGCCGTGTCGACTGCGGACGGCGTTCCCGCGTGGGGATCGGCTCCGGCCTCCAGCAGCGCCCTGACCACGCCAGACTCTTTCTTGAAGACGGCCCCCGCGAGTGGTGTCTGGCCCCGGTCATTGGCGCGGTCCGGGTCGGCGCCCTGCTCCGCGAGCATGCCCACCGTCTCCGCGTGACCGTGATAAGCCGCGAGCATCAGCAAAGTGTCACCTTTGCCGTTGGTGAGATTGGCGGGAACGCCTGCTTCCACATAGGCGCGCAGCGTGTCCGTCTCGCCCGCCCTGGCCAGGTCGAACAGTCTGGTGGCGAACTCTTCCAGCTCCGGGTCCCCGTCCATGCGACCCATTGTGCCTCGATAGGGTGCCCTGCACGGAATCGTTCCGGCTCGCCGTAGGTTCTGGTTGAGAGTACCTAGGGAAAGGCTGTCCAACCGTGTTCGACCCGACGGATCTTTACAAGCTCGAAGACGACCTTCCCGAGCTGGCCGATCCGGTGTTGCTGTACCACTTCGACGGTTTCGTCGACGCCGGCTCAGCCGGGCGCCTCGCGCTGGGGCACCTGCTCGCCGAGCTGGAGCACCGGGTTGTCGCGACGTTCGACGTGGACCGGCTGATCGACTACCGCTCACGGCGGCCGATCATGACTTTCGACACCGACAGATGGGTGGAGTGCGAGAGCCACGAACTGGCTGTCTACAGCGTCAAGGACGCCACGGGCACCCCGTTCCTGCTGATGAGCGGCCCCGAGCCGGACCGGGAGTGGGAGCTGTTCACCAGGGCGGTCGGCACGCTGGTCAGGCGGTTGAGCGTGAGCAAGCTGGTCACCCTGCACGGCATCCCGATGGCGGTGCCGCACACCCGCCCGCTCGGCGTCACCGTGCACGCCAGCCGCCCCGAGCTGATCAGCCCGCAGACCAGCGCGTTCGGCCGTGTCCAGGTGCCGGGGAGCGCCGCCTCGCTGCTGGAGTTCAGGCTCGGCGCCGAGGGGCACGACGCGCTCGGCTACGCGGTGCACGTGCCGCACTACCTCTCCCAGGCCGAATACCCGACGGCCGCCGTAGCCGCGCTCGAGGCGATCACCCGCAACACCGGCCTGGTGTTTCCGATGGAGGGGCTGCGCGAGGCGGCCAAGCGCACCACGGCGGAGATCGAGGAGCAGATCCACGCCTCCGCCGAGCTGTCGAGCGCGATCAGCGGGCTGGAGCAGCAGTACGACGCCTTCGCCGCGGGCTCCGACCGCGAGAACCTCATGGCCGACAGCACGCCGATGCCGACGGGAGACGAGCTCGCCGCCCAGTTCGAGCGGTTCCTCGCCGAACGCGACGACGAATAGGCCGGTTAACCTGGGCCAATGGATGAGATCCGGGTGGGACTGGTCGGCTACGGAACCGCTGGGGCGGTCTTCCACGCGCCGCTGATTCATGCCACCGACGGGCTGCGGCTCGCGGCCGTGGTGACGCGCAACGCCGAGCGCCAGGCCGAGGTGAGCACCCGTTACGGGGCCGCCGGCGTGGGCGACGTGGAGGAGTTGTGGGAGCGCTGCGACCTCGTGGTCGTCGCCTCCCCCAACCGGACCCACGTGGCCGTGGCCACCGAGGCGCTGCTGCAGGGCAAGGCGGTGGTCGTCGACAAGCCCTTCGCGCGGACCGTCGAGGAGGCGCGCGGGGTGGTGCGGCTGGCGCGGGAGCGGGAACTCATGCTGACCGTCTTCCACAACCGGCGCTGGGACGGTGACTACCTCACCGTGCGCAGGCTGCTGCGCGAGGGAGCACTGGGTGACGTGCTCCGGCTGGAGTCGCGCTTCGAGCGGTGGCGGCCGGTGCCGAAGGGCGGCTGGCGGGAGGCCGGCGGCCCGCAGGAGGTCGGCGGCCTGCTGTACGACCTCGGCAGCCATCTGATCGACCAGGCGGTGCAGTTGCTGGGGCCGGTGCGGGAGGTCTACTGCGAGAGCGACGTACGGCGCCAGGGGGTGGCGGCGGACGACGACACCTTCGTCGCGCTCACGCACGACGGCGGGGCCCGCTCGCACCTGTGGGTGAGCTCCATGGCGGCGCAGGCGGGGCCGCGGTTCAGGGTGCTCGGCAGCGCCGCCGCGTACGTCAAGCACGGGCTCGACCCGCAGGAGGAACGGCTGCGCGACGGCATGTCACCGCGGGCGGCGGGCTTCGGCGACGAGGGCGAGGAGCGGTGGGGCGTCGCCGGGACCGACGCCGAGCCGCGCCGGGTGCCCACCGAACCCGGGGCCTACCTCGACTTCTATCGGGACGTCGCGGCGGCGCTGCGGAGCGGAGGGCCGCCGCCCGTGAGCCCGGAGAGCGCGCTGGAGGCGCTGGCCGTGATCGAGGCGGCGAAGCTCTCCGCGACGCAGGGGATCGTGGTGCGGTACGGCTGAGTCACTCGCGCAGGCGGGCACGCATGGCCGCGGTGTCGTCGGCGGTCCAGCCGTTCAGCGCCAGCCACTCCTGCGGCCCGCCGAAGCGCTCGTCCAGCACGTGGAGGAACTGCTCGATGTAGCGCGGCCGCGGCATGTGGTCGTCGGCCGGGCGCGAGTCCAGGTCGTCACGGTAGGTGTCGCTGCCGCGCAGCCGCCGCAGGATGAGCTCGAGGCGCTCCCCCGTCGCCGCGTAGTCCGTCACGATGGCCTCCCGGGTGGCGCCGGCCAGGTCGAGCGCGAGCGCCGACAGCACCCCCGTGCGGTCCTTGCCCGCCGCGCAGTGCACCAGGGCCGCACCGTCGGCCAGCGCCATCGCGCGCAGCGCCGCCACCACCGCGTCGGGCCGGTCGCGCAGATAGCCGTAGTAGAAACCGGTGACGCGCAACTCCTCGTCCACCTGCCGCTCGTGCCAGGGGAGCACCCGGTCGGCGTCGATGCTGTCGGCCTCGACGTCGGTGTGCCTGCCTCCCTCGGCGAACAGGGTCAGGTGGTGATGGGTCACCTCGGGCACCGCGGTCAGCGGGCCGGGCCCTTCCAGGGTGACCTCGGCCGTCGAGCGGAGGTCCACGACGTGCCGGAGCTTGAGATCGCCGACCAGCCTCGACACGTCGGCTTCGGTGAGCCCCTGCAGATTGTCAGCGCGCAGGATCCGGCCATAGCGGGTGACGCCACCGTCGCGTGTGGGCAGTCCGCCCAGGTCACGCACGTTCACCGCGCCTTCCAGATCGATCCATCTCGTCATCGCGTTCATCGTGTTGACCCTATATGTCCAGCAAATCTCAGCGGATTCGAGGTTCATAACGCAGCATGAACCTATGGATCCGCGAGCTCTGCCCCCTCGGCTGGTGATCGATCCATCGCTGCCCCCGGAAATCTCGATCCAGTTGCGATCGAGCCCGCACGTGCTGCGCATGGCCAGGGCGGGCCGGCGAATGGACCCCACCCCCAGTCCCACCTGGTTGTTCGTCCTACCGGGTCTCCTGCTGCTGATCTGGCTGATGACCGACAGCCTGGCCGGCGTGGTCGTCGCGGGAACCGGCATGGGCATGATCGCGTTGCTTCGCTGGACGGCGTCCGACGCCGCCAACCGGGCCGCCAAACGGCGGCTGCGGCTCGCCTACGAGCACGCCGGCGACTACATCCTGCCGGAGGACCTCGACTATCCCTGCCAGGTGCTGCTGCGCCGCGCGCAGGACGCGGCCGAGACCATCCTGGCCTCGCAGGTGCACCAGGCCGGGTTGATCGACACCATCGACAACCGGGTCACGCTGCCCGAGGAGGTCTGGCAGATCGCCCAGCGGCTGGCGAAGCTGTCGGCCATGCACGCCGAGCACGGCAAGCTGGTCCCCCGCGACCTGCCCTCGGGCCTGGAGGACGCGTTCAAGCCCTACAGCACCGCACTCGACGCGGCCTGGACGTCGCTGTCGAAGCGGGTGCGCAACCTGGAGCAGTACGCCAAGCAGGTGATGAAGGCCGACAAGGTCTTCCACGCGCACCGGCGGCTGGAGGCGCTGGCCGCGCGGACGCCGGACTATCAGCAGCTCGTCGCCGACACCGTGCGCGACGACCTGGCCCGCGCCCACATCAAGGAGCTGGCCGGTCAGGCCGCGCACGTGCGCAAGCTGTTCGAGGAGAGCATCCACCAGGCCAAGCAGGCGGCGGGCGAGCTGATCAGGTCCCCGCGCGTCTGAGCAGCTCCAGGGTCCGGCGCATGCCGGCCTCGTTGCCCAGGCTGCGGAAGATGTCCCTGGCCTGCGTGAGCGGGGGCACGGCCGAGGCCCGCCCGCCGCCGTCGAGGTGCGCCTCGCCCAGATAGCGCAGGCTGAGCGCCATCCACCAGCGGTCGCCGAGCTGCTCGAAGGCCTGCACGGCCCTGCGCAGCTCGTGCGCCGCCTCCTCGACCCGGCCGAGCCTGCCGAGCACCCTGCCGATGGAGATGGCGGTGCGGGCCACTCCCCAGGAGTCGCCGAGAGCCTCCAGCATCTTCTCGGACCGCCGGGCCATGTCGAGCTCGCGCAGGCCGTTGGAGGGGTCGCCGACCTCGCCGGCGGCGCGCAGGCAGCGAGCCTCCTCCCACAGCTCGCCGCGCTGCTTGAACATCTCTCCGGCGCGGTCCAGGCTGTAGCTCGCCTTGGTGAAGTTGTCCTGCGACACCCGGTGCTCGCCCGCGCGGTGCAGGCCGCGGGCCTGGGCGGCGAGCACCTCCCCGTAGACGCGCAGCGTCTGTGCCTCGGAGTAGCGGTTGCCCTCGCGCTCGAACACCGCCAGCGACTCCTCCAGGAGCTGCCTGGCCTCCTCCGGGCGCCGCTCCGCCAGCCGCATCTCGGCCAGGTTGCGCTGGGTGCGGGCCATCCACCAGAAGTCCTCTTCGCCCTTGAAAGCGGTGATCGCGCCGATCAGGTACTCCTGCGCCCGGTCCAGGTGGCCGTCGCTGAACAGCGTCATGCCGACGGCGCGCATCGCCCTGGCGGCCCACCACGTCTCGCCGAGCTCGGTGAAGACCTCCAGCGCCCACTCGGCGTCCGCGCGGCCCCTCTCCTGTCCACCCTGACCTCCCTGTACGGCGGCGCGGTCGAGCATCGAGATGGCCTGGGCGCGCCGGTCCCCCGCGCGCTCCGCGGCCTCGCAACCGAGGTCGGCGACCGCGTGCCAGTCGGCCCAGTAGGCGCGCAGCGAGTGGCACAGCGAGCAGAACGCCCTGGCCAGGCCCCAGGTCAGCTCCCACATCTCCAGCTGCCTGGCCAGGTTGACCATGGACATCAGCGTCAGCCGCTCGGCGTTCAGCCAGTCGCCGGCGTGGATCTGCCCCTCGGTGTCGGCGCGGCGGCCGCCCTTGCTCCAGTCCTGCGGCCAGCGGTTCTGGGCCGCGGTCTCGGCGCGGCGGCGGTAGCCGTACAGCACCCGTTCGATGGCGTCCCTGCGCCGGGCCGGGTCGTCGTCGGCGGCCAGCTCGGCGGCGAAGAGCGCGACCAGGTCGTGCAGCCGGTAGCGCATCGTGCCGGCGACGTCGGTGCCCGAGCACTCGGCGAGCTGCGCGTCGATCAGCGCTTCGAGCTGGTCGGCGCCGTCGAGGCCGGAGATGTCGAGCAGCTCTCCGGCCACCCAGCCGGGCACGTCGGGCGAGGTGAGCGCGCTGAGCAGGCGCAGCAGGCGTCGCTGCATGCCGGTGCAGTCGTCGTAGCTGAGCTGGACGGAGGCGCGCACGCTCTTGTCCACGGTGGGGGCGAGTTCGAGCTGGTCGAGCCTGCGGCGCACGTCGTGCAGCCGGTCGGCCATCTGGCGCAGGGTCCACTGCTCGCGGGTGGCCAGGCGGCCGCCGCAGATGTTGATCGCCAGCGGCAGGTGGTCGCACTGCCCGACGATGCGTTTGGCCGACTCCAGGTCCTCCACCACCCGGGCGCCGCCGGCGAGCCTGGCCAGCAGCTCGACGCCGTGCTTCTGGCTGAATACGCCGAGCTGGGTGTCGTGGGTGCCGTTCAGGAACAGGGGCTGGCGGGAGGTGACCAGCACGGCGCAGCCGCGCTCGGCCGGGATCAGCGCCTTGACCTGCTCGGCGTCGTGCGCGTTGTCCAGGCCGATGAGGATCCTGCGGCCCTTGGTCCAGGTCAGCCAGAGCTTGCGCAGCTCCTCCAGGCCGCCGGGGTCGATGGTCAGGCGGACGCCCAGCGCGCGCAGGAACCCGATCAGCACCTCCTCGGGGCGCACCGGGGCGTCGACGCCGCCGCGCAGATCGGCGTAGAGGCGGCCGTCGGGGAACCAGTCGGCGACCTCGTCACCGAACCTGGTCATCAGCGCCGACTTGCCGACGCCGCCCCGGCCGTACACGGAGACGACCAGCGGCGGGGAGCCGACGGCGGACTTGCGGCGGGCGGCGAAGACCTCGCGCAGCTCGGCGAGCGCCTCGGCGCGCCCGGTGAAGTGCTCGGGCACGGGCGGCCACTGGTCGGGCGGGCGGGAGGACGGCTCGGCGAGGATGGCGCGTCTGGGGCGCGTCGAGGTGGTGGCCCAGGTTGCCACGCCCACCAGCAGCGCCGCCGCCGCCGTCACAGCCACCTTGGCCGCCGGCGGGATCTCCCATTCCAGGGACGCCGCGAGGATGCTGGCCGCGGCCGCCGCGGTCCCCGCGGCGACGGGCGCGGCCAGCCCTAACTTCCGGCGCCGCGGTCGTGGTTTGTCGGGCAACTCCCCCGTCACGTATGGCGACCCCCCTTCTGTGATGATTCAAACCGATGAGACGCCGATGAGGTACGGCCGGTGCCGGCCGTACCTCATCGTTCATCTAGAGACCGATCACATGACAGGTGGCCGTCACCGTCTTGGAGGGGTCGCTCTCCGACGTCGCGGTCAGCTTGACCCGGGCGAGCCGGTCGCCGCCGGAAGCGCGCACGGCGTTGACGGTCACCGCCTCGTGCTTGCCGAAGTCGACGGCGGCCAGGGCGTTGGGCAGCTGGGCGGTCCAGCCCTTGCCCACGGCCTCGGCCTTGAGCCGGTAGACGTCGGAGCCCAGGTAGGCGCTGACGTCTTCCGGGTGCTGTCCCTGGGCGGGGGCGGATCTGCCGGTGTTGAACAGCGGGAACTTGCAGGTGGAGGTGTTCTTGCCGACCGGGATGCCGGCGGCGGGCAGCAGTTTGACGCCGCGCCGCTGCGGTCCCGCGCCGTCGAGGGAGCGGATGGCGACCGTGTAGGACAGCACGCCCTTGCGGTCACGCTTGAGGTCGGTGACGTAGAAGTGCAGGCGGTTGGCCTCGTCGACGTACTCGTACTCGCTGCCCGAGTCGGTGCCCGCGTGGAAGAGGGCGTCGGAGAGCTGACGGTAGTCGCCAATCGTGATCGGCACCTTGGTGCCGTCGGGCATCACGTAGTCGGTCATGCCGATGTCCTGCGGGTTGGCGTCGATCACCCACTCGAACGGCGCCCGGTCGGCGTTCTTGGTCTTGGCCAGGAGCACGCCCGCGTCCGGGGTGAAGGAGTCGGTGCCCATCCGGTCCACGACCTCGACGGTGTAGTTCTCGTAGCCGCCGCCGTCGCAGAGCGGGTCGGTCTGCGGGGCGCAGGCCGGGCTCTTGTCGCCGGTGTCGAAGGAGATGTTGACGCCCGCCAGCCCGTTCTCGCCCGGCTGCGCGGCGCGGGCCGTGACCTTGGCCGTGACCAGGCCGGACTCGTCGAGCGCCTCGCGTGACAGGCGCAGCACGTGCTGCTCGTCGACCATCTCCAGCTTGATCTTGTTCCGCAGCATGTGCTGGGCGCCCATGGACGCGCCGGAGGTCGGCGGGATCAGCCAGCGGGAGTGCGGGCCGCCCGGGCCGTTGAAGCTGCCGCGGCTGAGCATCTCCCAGATGCCGGTGTACGCCCGTCGCGGCGGCACGCCGTACGGGTTGTTGTAGTTGTCGGCGATGCCCATGATGTGGCTCAGCTCGTGGGCGTAGACGGCCATGCCCGAGCTCTCGGCCTGGACGGAGTCGACGCCGAACCGGGCGTTGGGCCAGAAGGTGGATCCGGCCTGCCACGAGGTCCATTCGACGTAACGGGTCGCGGACCAGTTGGGCAGGCTGTCATCGCCTTCGGGGCCCCACTCGTCGGTCACGTCCTCCTTCGTGGGGAACTTCATCATGCCGAACTCCTGCCAGGTGGACGACTCGTCCTGGCCGGCGCTCAGGTAGAAGACGAAGTCGAACTGGTCGGCGACCTCCTGGCCGACGTCGGCCAGCCAGGCGGCGTTGCCGTCCGCGCGCAGGTTCTTGTTGCAGGAGTCGCCGGAGGGGCAGCCGGTGCCGGCCTGGAACTCCATGGCGTACTCGTGGTCCTTGCCGGGCATCGTGTACGGCCCGAAGCCGCTCAGCTCGACGCCGTAACGCCCGCCGGAGTCCTCCATCCAATACTCGTGGATGGTGTGGCCCTTGTTGACGTCATTGGGGGTGTTCAGGAAGTCCTGGTAGAACTTGGCCACCTGGTCGCGGGGCACGTCGTGGGCCTGGGCGCTCGGGTTGGCGAAGATCGTCGAGCCCTGCGGCTGGGTCACCACGAACGGCTGGTTGGGGTAGTCGAGCAGGACGAGCGCTCCCTTGAAGGTGCGCTTGGAGCCCTTGGCGTTCGGGTCGCTCCAGTTGGTGCCGGGGATCTTCTTGTAGTCCGCCCACGTCATGTGGTCGGGATTCTCCCAGTTCTGCGGGTCGATCGGCTTGATGTCGCCCGCGGGCCGGGCGCGCCGCGCCTGGGCGTCCTCTTCGGGCGCGTCGCGCTGCCAGGGCTGGGTCTGCGGCCAGTGGTCATGCCGCCAAGGGTGCTCGGGATCGTCAGCGGGGGGTGCTGCGGAAGCGGGGGTCGCCATCAGGCTCACCGGGATCAGCACGATGGCCGCCAGTAACCCTCTCAACAGCTTCTTCGGGGCTATCACGGATTGACGGTATAGAGCTTATTGACCGAGATCACCGGTCAGCTGTAGGGAAGACCTGTGGTAGTCATTCCGACAATTGATGAAAGACCCACGTAAAGGGGCATCTGTGGCGGACCTTCAGCGGATCGTCGACGAGCTCGCCGCTCGGCTCGACCGCCCGCTGCTGCTCGAAGACCGCCTGCAGCGCGTCGTCGCCTACAGCGAGCAGAACGGCGCCATGGACGACATCCGCCGCGACTCCATCCTGCTCAGGCACACTACCCCCGAGGTGCGGCAGTGGCTGCGCGCGGCCGGCGTGCACGACTCCCCCGGCCCTCTGCGGACCCCGGGCGCGCCGCACCTCGGCCTGCTGCCCCGCGTCTGCATCCCGGTACGGCACGACGCCGGCCTGCTCGGCTTCCTGTGGTTCATCGACGCCGGTCCGGCCATGTCGGGCGCACAGGTCGACGAGGCCGCCGCCGCGGTTCCCGCGCTGGCCCTGGGGCTGTTCCACGAGAGCCTGGCCACCGGGCTCGCCTCCCACCGGGAGCTGGAGGCCGTCACCGGGCTGCTGCTCGGGGAGCAGGACGCCGCCCGCCAGCTCATCGAGGCGGGCGCCTTCCCCCAGGCGCAGCCGGTGACCGTGCTGGTGGCCAGGCCGCTGTCGGCCGAGCCCGACGAGGCGCAGCGGCTGGCGCTGGAGCAGGGGCTGCTCGCGCTGCGACGGCGGCTGAGCGGCCACTACCCGCTGCACCTGGTCCGCTACGACCACGCGGCGCTGCTCGTCGCCGGCACGCCGGTCTCACCCGACGACCTGCACGCGGCCATGTCGGTGCCGCTGGTCGTCGGCATCGGGCGGTCCAGGCCGGCGCTGGCGGAGGCGGCCGGCTCCTACGCGGAGGCCCGGCACGCCGCCGAGGTGGCGGCGCGGGTGCCCGACCTCGGCCGCTCGGTGCCGTGGGAGCGGCTCGGCGTCTACCGGATGCTCACCCACCTGCCCGACCACGAGCTGCACCCCGGCCTGGAACAGCTGCTGACAGAGGAGCAGCATCTGCCGCTGCTGGAGACGCTGGAGACGTACCTGGACCTGGCGGGCAGCGCCGTCGCCACCTCACGCGCGCTGCGCCTGCACCGCACCTCGCTCTACTACCGGCTGCAGCGCGTGGAGGAGCTGGCCGGCACCGACCTGAAGGACGGCGGCGAGCGCCTGGCGCTGCATCTCAGCCTCAAGCTCGCCCGCCTGTCCGGCCGCTACCGCCCTCGCGGCACTGTCTGAACTGGCCGTCCACCACGAGCAGCAGCTCCTTGAGCTGTTCGCGCTGCTCCTGTGACAGCACCGCGAAGAGCTCCTGTCCCGCCTGCCTGCGCGCCTCGCGCGCCCGCTCGACCGCCTCGCGCCCCCGCGGCGTAAGCTCGACCAGGGTGGAGCGCCGGTTGGCCGGATCCACCTGCCTGCGCACCAGCCCCGCCTCCTCCAGGGCGTCGACCACCGGGGTCACCGAGCGCGGCACGATCCGGAGCTCCTCGGCGAGCTGGACCATCCTGAGCGGCCGTCCGGCGTCGGCGAGCGCGCGCAGCGCCCTGGCCTGGCCTGGATTGAGGCCGAGCGGCTCCAGACGGTGCACATAGCCGTGCCGCAACCTGCGGCCGACCAGGTGCAGGAGCTCGGACAGCTCGGTGTCTTCCATGACGGCTGAGTCTACCGGAACAAATATGAGCTAACCTCTGTTTGAGGCAACATCAGAAAGAAGGTAGCGATTTGCCCGATGAACCCCGCGCGCCGATGCGGCGCATCATCACCCTCTTCCGCCCCTACCGCGGCCGCCTGACCCTGGTCGGCGGGCTCATCCTGCTGTCGTCGCTGGTCTCCCTCGCCTCGCCGTTCCTGCTGCGCGAGGTGCTGGACGTGGCGATCCCGTCCCGCGACACCGGCCTGCTCACGGTGCTGGCCCTCGGCATGATCGTCGTGGCGGTGGCCACCAGCGTGTTCGACGTGGTGCAGACGCTCGTGTCCACCACGGTCGGCCAGCGTGTCATGCACGACCTGCGCACCGCCGTCTACGGCCACCTGCAGCGCATGTCGCTGGCGTTCTTCACCCGCACCAAGACCGGCGAGATCCAGTCCCGCATCGCCAACGACATCGGCGGCATGCAGTCGGTGGTCACCTCGACCGCCACCTCCCTCGTCTCCAACCTCACCACGGTGATCGCGACGGTCGTGGCGATGGCCGCGCTCGACTGGCGGCTGACCGTGGTCTCGCTCCTGCTGCTGCCGGTGTTCGTGTGGATCAGCCGCAAGGTCGGCGCGGAGCGCAAGCGCATCACCGCCGAGCGCCAGCGCAAGCTGGCCACGATCTCGGCCATGGTGCAGGAGTCGCTGTCGATCAGCGGCATCCTGCTCGGCCGGACGATGGGCCGCTCCCCCGAGCTCACCCGGCGCTTCACCGGCGCCTCCGGCGAGCTGGCCGACCTGGGCGTGCGGTCCAGCATGGCCGGGCGCTGGCGGCAGTCGTCCATCCAGATCATCATGGCCGCGATGCCCGCGCTCATCTACTGGGCCGCGGGCCACACCGCCGCGATCTCCATCGGCACGCTCGTCGCCTTCACGACCCTCCAGGCCACGCTCTTCCGGCCCTCGGTGTCGCTGCTGCGGCTCGGCGTGGAGGTGCAGAGCTCGCTCGCCCTGTTCGGCCGCATCTTCGAGTATCTGGACCTGCCGGTCGACATCCACCCCGGCACCCGCACCCTGCGCGACCCGCGCGGCGAGGTCCGCTTCGAAGGCGTCGGCTTCTCCTACGGCGACGCGCCCACGCTCACGGGCGTGGACCTGGTCGTGCCGGCGGGCGGCAGCCTGGCCGTGGTGGGCGAGACCGGCTCGGGCAAGACCACGCTCAGCTACCTGCTCCCCCGCCTCTACGACGTCACCGAGGGCCGCGTCACGATCGACGGGGTGGACGTACGGGAGCTGACGTTCGAGTCGCTGGCCGAGACGGTCGGGGTGGTCTCGCAGGAGACCTACCTGTTCCACTCCTCGATCGCCGACAACCTGCGCTTCGCCGACCCCTCGGCGACGGACGAGGAGCTGGAGGCGGCGGCGCGGGCGGCGCGCATCCACGACCACATCGTCTCGCTGCCCGACGGCTACGACACGCTCGTGGGCGAGCGCGGCTACAGGTTCTCCGGGGGCGAGAAGCAGCGCCTGGCCATCGCCCGCACGCTGCTGCGCAACCCTCCGGTGCTGATCCTGGACGAGGCCACCAGTGCCCTGGACACGCAGACGGAGCGGGCCGTGCAGGAGGCGCTGGACACGCTGGCCGAGGGACGCACCACGATCACCATCGCGCACCGCCTGTCCACCGTCCGCGACGCGGACCGGATCGTGGTCCTGGACGGCGGCCGCATCGTCGAGAGCGGCACCCACGACGAGCTGATGGCCGGCAACGGCCACTACGCCGCTCTGGTGAGCAGGGATCGCCCCCTCGAACTGGTCTAAACCCCCATTTGTGGTGACTTAACTCACTTTTCGGTCATACCGGAATCCAGTCCCGTGAGCAGCTCGTTCAGACACCTGGCCGCACCTTCAAGCACTGGACAAGTTTTGTCACTCACCTCCTCCACGTTCCGAGCGCTGCGTCATCACAACTACCGGCTCTGGGCAGGTGCGGACCTGGTCTCCATCACCGGCACCTGGATGCAGGTGCTCGGCGTCAACTGGCTCGTGCTGACCATGACCGGATCGGCGGCCGGCGTCGGGCTCAGCCTCGTCATGCAGGCGCTGCCCACGCTGCTGCTCGGCATGTGGGGCGGCGCGCTGGCCGACCGGCTGCCGAGCCGCCCCGTCGTGATCGCCTCGCAGCTCGCGCAGGCCGCGCTCGCGGCCGTGCTGGCGGCGATCGCGCTGACGGGCGTGGAGTCCGTGCTGCCCATCTACGCCGTGGCCCTGGCCGGCGGGGTGGTGTCCGCGCTCGGCGGGCCGGCTCTCGGCAGGTTCGGCGCCGAGGTGGTGCCGCCGGAGGACCTGCCCAACGCCATGGCACTGGGCTCGATCATCAACTCCGCGGGCCGCATCCTGGGCATGTCGCTGGCGGGCATGCTGCTGCCGTTCACCGGCCAGGGCGGACTGTTCGTGGCGAACGCCGTCACCTTCTTCGCCGTGATCGCCGCGGTCGCGGCCATGCGCTCGTCGGAGTTCCACGAGCTGGCCACCGCCGAGCGGCAGCCCGGCGCGATCAAGGAGGGGCTGCGGTACGTGCTGCGTACGCCCTGGCTGCTCGTGGTGCTCGCGCTCTCCCTCGTACTCGGCAGCCTGGGCCGCAACTACCAGGTGACCATGGCCGCGATGAGCGCCGGCCCGCTGGCGGCGGGCGCGGGCGGGTACGGCCTGCTGTCGACCGTCTTCGCCGTCGGCACGGTGATCGGCGGCTTCGTCACCGCCTCCAGGCCCCGGCTGTCGATCCGGCTGCTGCTGATCACCGCGTTCGCCATCAGCGTGCTGCAGGCGCTCAGCGGGCTGATGCCCTCGCTGGCGACCTTCGCCGGAGCCATGGTGCCGATCGCGGCGGGCGCCATCCTGGTCGACACCGCCGTCTCCGCGCGGGCCCAGCTCGACAGCCCCGACGCGATGCGCGGCCGGGTCATCGCGGCCGTCGGCATGGTCGGCGCGGCCTCCGGCGCGCTGGGCGGGCCGGTGCTCGGCTGGCTCAGCGACACCTTCGGTCCCAGGCCGGCCCTGCATGCCGGCGGGGTGGTGTGCGTGGCGGCGACACTGCTCGCGGCCGTCGCCCTGACCAGGTTCTCCAGGCAGCCGGCCACGCAGCCGAACGCCCTGCGTCCCGTGCTCGAAAACGCCTGATCCACCCCCGATTGGGCACCGGAGGTCAGGGTAGCGACGGCCTCATGGCAACCGACGTCATCACCCTCATCACCGCCGACCACCGCAAGGTGGAGGCGCTCTTCGAACGGCTCAAGAACGGCAAGGGCGACCCGGCCGTCACCGTGTCCGACACCGTGTCCGAGCTGCACGCGCTGCTCACCGCCCACGCCCGCGCCGAGGAGGACCGCGTCTATCCCGGCATCGACGCCCACCACGGCGTGGAGGAGCACAAGGAGGCCGAGGTGCTGCTCGACGCCCTGGTACGGGCGCGCCCCGGGACCTCGGAGTTCCGCGAGGCGCTGCACAGGCTCGCCGACGCCGTCAGCCACCACGTCGAGGAGGAGGAGAACGAGCTGCTGCCCGAGCTGGCCAGGCGGGCCGGCCCCGAAAAGCTGCAGGAGCTCGGCAAGGCCTTCAGGCAGCGTCGCGACGAGGAACTGCGCGCGCTGACCACCGCGCAGGACCCGTACACCTCGGCCACCAAGGCCAAACTGTACGAGCAGGCCCAGAAGGCCGACATCCCCGGCAGGTCGCAGATGGACAAGGAAGAGCTGGAGCGGGCACTACAGCAGTCCGCGTCCTAGGATTCCGGGCCGCCCCCTGGGTAGGGGGCGTATATGACTGAACTGCCTCCGGACCGATACGGATACAGCGACGAGCAGGAGATCGAGGTCGCGGAATGGACCGACGACCACGGCCTGAACTACGAGATACGCGAGGACGATCCCAGCCACGCGGACACGCTGGACGAGCGGCTGAGGCGGGAGGCGCCCGACAAGCAGCGCGTCCGGCGGCCCGACCACCGGCTCACCCAGCCTGACGAGGGCCTGGGGCCCGACTCGGAAGGCAGGGAACTCGGCCAGGACTGGGGCGCGGACAGCGGCGACCTGTCCTCCGAGGAACGCGCTGTCCGCGTCGAGCGCGACGACGAGATCGGGTAGGCCTCCGAGTCCTTCGGTGTCCTTTGGTGCCCTTCAGTACCCCGTCGGTGGCTCCCCCAGTGTCTCCTGCAAGGCCGGAAGCAGGGCGTGCAGGTCGTCGACGACGACGTCGGCGACCTGCGCCGCCTCCGGCCGCTCGGCGTGCAGGTATCCCCACGGCCCGCGGCGCAGCAGAGCCGTCCGCATCCCCGCCGCCGACGCCGGCAGCACGTCGTTGTCCAGCCGGTCCCCCACGTAGAGGATCTCGCCCGGCTCCCTGCCGGCGACCGCCGCCACCTTGGCGAAGAACCCGGGCGCGGGCTTGGCCACACCCCATCCGTCGGAGGTGTGCACCGAGTCGACCGGCAGATCCATCGCGACCAGCGCGTCATAGGCCCGGGTCGGCTGGTTTCCCGCCACGATCACCTGATAGCCCGCCGCCCGCAGCCCGGCGAGCGCCTCCCGCACGTCCGGATAGAGGTCGTCGGCGTCGAAGTGGTTGCGCAGTCCGCCCGGCTCGTCACGCTCCCAGGCGGCCAGCTCGGCGGCGATGTCAAGACCGGGACGTACGAGCTCGAACGCCTCCCGGTGGGACCGGTCCAGCGCCGCCATCCCGCCGAGCGCCCCCATCAGCACGAACCGGGGCACGCCCAGCCGATCGGCCCACCGCGACCAGATGCGCGTCTCGCCGATGAGCGTCTCGCCGACGTCGAACACCACTGCCTTGATCATTCAAATCGCCTTCATCCGGAAATTTTCCCTCCACTGTACGGAGACGCGCGCGTGGCCCGGGACGGGGCCAGGGTAGGTCCGGTTCGACACCTGGGGGGATCGATGAAGCCTGAGAGCGACGCCAAGGATCAGCAGCTCCAAGCAGACCGCGTGCCTGCGGACGAGCGGGCAATGACCACGGATCAGGGCATCCCGGTCGACGACACCGACAACTCCCTGAAAGCCGGGACACGCGGGCCTACCCTCATGGAGGACTTCCACTTCCGGGAGAAGATCACCCGGTTCGACCACGAGCGCATCCCGGAGCGGGTGGTGCATGCCCGGGGCTCGGGAGCGTACGGCTACTTCCAGGCCTACGAGTCGCTGGCCGAGGTCACCTCGGCCGAGTTCCTGAACGACATGTCGATCAGAACGCCGGTGTTCGTGCGGTTCTCGACGGTTGCCGGGTCGCGCGGGTCGGCCGACACGGTGCGCGACGTGCGCGGGTTCGCCACGAAGTTCTACACCACCCAGGGGATCTTCGACCTGGTCGGCAACAACTTCCCGGTCTTCTTCATCCAGGACGGCATCAAGTTCCCCGACTTCGTGCACGCCGTGAAGCCGGAGCCGCACAACGAGATCCCGCAGGCCCAGTCGGCGCACGACACGTTCTGGGACTTCGTGCAGCTCCAGCCCGAGTCCATGCACATGGTGATGTGGCTGATGTCCGACCGCTCCATCCCGCGCAGCTTCCGCATGATGCAGGGCTTCGGCGTGCACACCTTCCGCTTCGTGAACGCCTCCGGGAAGGCGACGTTCGTGAAGTTCCACTGGCGGCCCAAGCTCGGCACGCACTCGCTGGTGTGGGAGGAGGTGCTGCGCATCCAGGGCAACGACCCGGACTTCAACCGGCGCGACCTGTGGGAGGCGATCGAGCGGGGCGCATTCCCCGAGTACGAGCTGTGCGTGCAGCTCGTGCCCGAGTCCGCAGAGTTCGACTTCGACTTCGATCTGCTGGACGCCACGAAGATCATCCCTGAGGAGCAGGTGCCGCTGCGGCCGATCGGGAAGATGGTGCTCAACCGCAACCCGGACAACTTCTTCGCCGAGACCGAGCAGGTGGCCTTCCACCTGGGCAACATCGTGCCCGGCATCGACTTCACCAACGACCCGCTGCTGCAGGGCCGGCTCTTCTCCTACCTGGACACCCAGCTGCTGCGCCTGGGCGGGCCCAACTTCCCGCAGATCCCCGTCAACCGCCCGCTCAACGACGTGCGCAACGACCAGCGCGACGGCTTCCACCAGCATCTGATCCACGAGTCGCGCACCAGCTACGCCCCCAACTCCATCAGCGGCGGCTGCCCGGCGGCGATGGACGGCTACCGGCACCACCAGGAGAAGGTCGAAGGCACCAAGATCCGGATGCGGAGTCCGAGCTTCGACGAGCACTACCGCCAGGCCACGCTGTTCTGGAACAGCATGGCGGACTGGGAGAAGCGGCACATCGTGGCCGCCTTCCTGTTCGAGCTGGGCCACGTCGAGCGCGCCGCCATCAAAGAGGGCGTGGTCAAGCATCTCGCCTCGGTCCACCCCGATCTCGCCGAGGCGGTGGCGCAGGGCCTCGGCCTGCCGGTCCCGCCGGGCGGAACGGTCCACTCCGACACCTCGCCCGCCCTCAGCATGACCGCCCAGCCGGGCGGCGTCGCCACCCGCAAGATCGCCATCCTGATGGCCGACGGCACCGACGTGGAGGGGGTGCGCGCGCTCAAGGAGAGCCTGGAGAGCCAGGGCGCGATCTGCGAGGTGGTGGCGCCGCGCGAGGGCACCGTGGGCGGCACGGTGGCGAGCCTGCCGGTCGACAGGCAGCTCAGCGCGGCCACCTCGGTCCTCTACGACGCGGTGGTGGCCGCCGACGGCCAGGTCCTGGCGGCGATGGGTCCCGCCAAGTTCTGGATCATGGAGGCGTACCGGCACGGCAAGCCGATCGGCGCGGTCGGCTCGGGCACGCTCCTCCTGGACGCCGCCCGGCTGCCCGACTCGCTCGGCGTGATCACCGGCGACGACATCACCCAGCGCTTCGCCGAGGCCGTCGCGAGTCACCGCTTCTACGACAGAGACGTCTCCAGCGTGCCTGCCTGAATCGTCGGACGCCCGGGCCGCCTCGGCTGCGAGGACCTCTTCGTCTACTGGTGTGCGGGTCGATCAGCAAGTAGATCGGAATGCCGCCGGTCGCATAGAGCGATGGCTTCTCCATGCGATCTCTGTTGGCGCTGCCGTGCGAGACCACTTCGGCGACCATGATCAGGCCGGTGGATCGGAGTTCGCGTTCTCCCCACCGTAGATCGCCGAATCCCCCTCGGTCACCGTCTACAGCGACATCGACGACGGCACCTATCGCGCAGTCAACCAGGTGGCACTTGGCGCTCCGATCCGACTGCCGCATCCCGTCGGCGTCGAGCTCGACACCTCGATCCTCAAGGCATGAGGCGTTCCATCGCCTTGCCGATGCGCTTCTCCGACACGGGGGTCGGCGTGCCCAGGGTCTGGGCGAAGAAGCTGACCCTCAGCTCCTCGATCATCCAGCGGATGTCCCGCACGTCCGGGTCCGAGCGCCGGGCCGGAGGCAGCCTGTCCAGCAGGTCCTGATAGTCGTCCTCGACCTTGTGCACCCGCGCCATCCACTCCTCGTCGCGCCAGGGCTCCTCCGGCAGCTTGGTGAGGCGGCGTTCGACGGCCCTGATGTAGCGCAGGATGTCGGACAGGCGGCCGTGGCCGGCGGCGGTGACGAAGCCCGGGTAGACGAGCTTGCCGAGCTGGTCCCGTACGTCGTCGGTGGAGGCGGAGGCGCGCAGGCCGTCGAGGCGGGCGCCGACCGCGTGCCAGACGCTGAGGATCTGCTCCACCCTGGCCAGCACCTCGGCCGACGTCTCGTGCAGGTGGGCGCGCACGTGCTGGTAGAGGCGGTCGAAGCCGACCGGGTCCCAGGCGGCGCCGCCGACGTCGCGCATGAGCTTGTCGACGGCCGCGTTGACCACGTCGTCGAAGAGCGCGACCGCGCCGCCGTGCGGGCTGCGCGACAGGGCCAGCTTGGCCTGGTTGGACAGGCCCGCCAGGAGGGACCTGGCCGGGTTGGTGACGTTGAGCAGGAGCAGGCGCCGGGTGCCGGGCCAGTGGGAGCGGCGCTGCTCCGCCTCCGTCTCGTAGATCTTGATGGAGACCGAGTCACCGGCGTCCACGAGCGCCGGGTAGCCCTTCATCCGGCCCTGCTCGAACACCTTGGGCAGGGTGCCGAAGCTCCACGTGTGCAGCCCAGTCCGCTCCAGGTCGTCGGCCGCCGCAGAGAGGGTCTTGCGCAGGCGGGGGGCGAGGCGCCGCTTGAGCGCGTCGAGGTCCTTGTCCTCGGCGATGGTGCGCTTGCGCTCGTCGATCACCCGGTAGGTGATCCGCAGGTGGTCGGGCACCTGGTCGAGCTGCCAGGCGTCATGCGGCACGCGCACCCCGGTCAGCCGCAGCAGCTCCCGCTCGACGGCCTCCAGCAGCGGCTCGGCGCCCTGCCTGACCGCGGAGAGCACCTGCTTGGCGTAGTTGGGGGCGGGGACGAAGTTGCGCCGCAGGTGCTTGGGCAACGACCTGATGAGGGCGGTGATGAGCTCCTCGCGCAGGCCGGGGATCTGCCAGTCGAAGCCGTCGGCGTTGACCTGGTTGAGCACCTGCAGCGGCACGTGCACGGTCACGCCGTCGGCGTCGGCGCCCGGCTCGAACTGGTAGGTCAGCTTCATCCGCTGGCCGAGCTGCCGCCAGGTGTCGGGGTAGTCGCGGACGCTGACGTCCGCGCCCTCGTTGACCAGCATCTCGGGCGAGTACGTGAGCAGCTCGGGCTGCTCGGCCCGGGCCTTCTTCCACCATGAGTCGAAGTGGCGGGCCGACACCACGTCGGCGGGTACGCGCTGGTCGTAGAAGTCGAACAACGCCTCGTCGTCGACCATGATGTCGCGGCGGCGGGCCCGGTTCTCCAGCTCCTCGACCTCTTCGAGCAGCTTGCGGTTGGCGCGCAGGAAGGTGTGGTGGCTGTCCCAGTCGCCCTCGACCAGGGCGTGCCTGATGAACAGCTCGCGCGACAGGTCCGGATCGATCCGACCGTAGTTGACCTTGCGCCCGACCACGAGCGGCACGCCGTACAGCGTGACCTTCTCCAGTGCGATCACCGCGCCCTGGTTCTTCTCCCAGTGCGGCTCGGAGTAGGAGCGCTTGATGAGGTGCTGGGCGAGCGGCTCCACCCAGTCGGGCTCGATCTTGGCGTTGACCCGCGCCCACAGCCGCGAGGTCTCCACCAGCTCGGCCGACATCACCCACTGCGGCTGCTTCCTGGCCAGCGCCGAGCCGGGGAAGATGGCGAAGCGGGCGTTGCGGGCGCCGATGTACTCCTGGATCGGCCGGCGGCCGTCGGACGGGCGCTGCTTGTCCACGACGTCCTTGACGCCGATGTGCGACAGCAGCCCGACCAGCAGCGACACGTGCACCTGCTGGGGGTCGGCCGTCTGGCTGCCCGGGTGGGCGCCGAGCGCCTGGCGCAGCTGGCTGTAGATGTCCTGCCACTCGCGCACCCGCAGGTAGTTGAGGAACTCGGCCCTGCACAGGCGGCGGAACGCGCTGGAGGACAGCTCCTGCTGCTTGTCGCGCAGGTAGTTCCACAGGTTGACGTACGACAGGAAGTCGGACTCGGGGTCGGCGAAGCGGCGGTGCTTCTCGTCGGCCTGCTGCTGCTTGTCCGAGGGGCGCTCGCGCGGGTCCTGGATGGACAGCGCGGAGGCGATCACCATGACCTCGCGCAGGCAGCCGTTCTTCTCCGCCTCCAGCACCATCCGGCCCAGGCGCGGGTCGACCGGCAGGTTGGCCAGCTTGCGGCCGGTGGGGGTGAGCGCGCCCTGGGCGTCGAAGGCACCCAGCTCGTGCAGCAGGTTCACGCCGTCCTTCACCTGGCGGCGGTCCGGCGGCTCGACGAACGGGAACGCCTCGATGTCGCCCAGCCCGATCGAGGTCATCTGCAGGATGACCGAGGCCAGGTTGGTGCGCAGGATCTCCGGGTCGGTGAACTCGGGCCTGGCGAGGAAGTCCTCCTCCTCGTACAGGCGGACGCAGATGCCGTCGGAGGTGCGGCCCGAACGGCCCTTGCGCTGGTTGGCGCTGGCCTGGGAGACGGCCTCGATGGGCAGGCGCTGCACCTTGGTGCGGTGGCTGTAGCGGGAGATGCGGGCGTAGCCGGGGTCGACGACGTACTTGATGCCGGGGACGGTCAGCGACGTCTCGGCCACGTTGGTGGCCAGCACGACGCGGCGGCCGGTGTGGCGCTGGAAGACGCGGTGCTGCTCGGCGGCGCTCAGCCGGGCGTACAGCGGGAGGATCTCGGTGTTGCGGAACTCGGCCTTGGCCAGCGCGTCGGCGGCGTCGCGGATCTCCCGCTCGCCGCTGAGGAAGACCAGGATGTCGCCGGGACCCTCGCTGATGAGCTCGCGGCAGGCGTCGATGATGCCCTGGGTCTGGTCGTCCTCGTCGTCGAGCGGCCGGTAGCGGACCTCGACGGGGTAGGTGCGGCCGGAGACCTCGATGATCGGGGCGTCGTCGAAGTGGCGGGAGAACCGCTCCGGGTCGATGGTGGCGCTGGTGATGACGACCTTGAGGTCGGGGCGCTTGGGCAGGAGCTGCTTGAGATAGCCGAGGATGAAGTCGATGTTGAGGCTGCGCTCGTGCGCCTCGTCGATGATCAGCGTGTCGTACTGCTCCAGCATCCGGTCGTTCTGCAGCTCGGCCAGCAGGATGCCGTCGGTCATCAGCTTGACCAGGGTGCGGTCGCTCGCCTGGTCGTTGAAGCGCACCTTGTAGCCGACGGCGTGGCCGAGCTCGGTGCCGAGCTCCTCGGCGATGCGCTCGGCGACGGTGCGGGCGGCGATGCGGCGGGGCTGGGTGTGGCCGATCAGGCCCCGGACGCCTCGGCCGAGCTCCAGGCAGATCTTGGGGATCTGGGTGGTCTTGCCGGACCCGGTCTCACCGGCGATGATCACGACCTGGTTGTCGCGGATCGCCTCCAGGATGTCGTCCCGGCGCTGGGAGACGGGCAGGTTCTCCGGATAGGTCACCGCGGGCATGGCTTCGCGGCGGCGGGCCAGCCGCCGCTCGGCACGCTCCACGTCGGCGAGGATCTCCGCGGTGATCTTCTCGCGCGCCTCGCGCGAGCGCACCCGGCGCACGCCGTCGAGCCTGCGCCGCAGCCGGCGCTCGTCGCGCGGCATCAGGTCGGGCAGGCGGGCTTGGAGGTCGGAGAGTGGAGAGGACAACGCAGGAGTTCCCATACTGCTTTCAGGATATTTCAGTCCCGCGTGCCGGGAACCAACGATCCATCGTGCCCGACGCCTCCGGCCTCGCGCATCCCAATATCCCACGCGACGGATGACCGTGGCCGCTCACGACGGGCCCACTCTCCCCAGAGTTGCGTCGTGGGCGGCCACGGTCACCTAATGAGACTCCTCACGGCGTCTCCGGGTTGCGTCCGATCCAGCGCATTTTTGATCACGTTTGGGCGGCCGCCTGGGCGGCGCCGACGATGCCCGCCTGGTTCTCCAGCCCGGCCGGGATGACCGGGGTCTCCAGGTGGACGTGCGGCAGGAACTTGTCGGCCTTCTTGCTCACCCCGCCGCCGATGATGATCAGTGACGGCGAGAAGAGCATCTCGACGTGCTTGAGGTACTCCTCCACCCGCTCGGCCCACTTCTCCCAGCTCAGCTCGTGCTCCTCGCGGGCCCGGTCGGAGGCGCGGTGCTCGGCGTCCTTGCCGTGCAGTTGCAGGTGCCCCAGCTCGGTGTTGGGCACCAGGGTGCCGTCGACGAACAGCGCGCTGCCGATCCCGGTGCCGAACGTCAGCATGAGCACGGTCCCGCGCTCGCCCCGCCCCTTGCCGAAGGTCATCTCCGCCGTGCCGGCGGCGTCGGCGTCGTTGAGCACGGTGGCGCCGCCGAACAGCTTGGCGGCATCGACGCCCTCCCAGGAGTCGTGCAGGTTGACGGCGGTCCGCACCACGCCGCCCACCACGACGCCGGGGAAGGTGACCCCGACGGGCCCCTTCCAGGCGAAGTGCTCGACGATCTGCGCCACCACCTCGGCCACCGGGTCGGGCTTGGCCGGTTGCGGCGTGACGATGCGCAGCCGGTCCTGCGTGAACTCACCGGTCTTGACATTCACCGGAGCGCCCTTGATCCCGGATCCGCCGATGTCGATGCCCAGAACTTCCATGTTTTCCCACTCCCCCGCCTGCGACAAAGAAACGCGTTTTCCGGACCTTACTGAACCGGCGTCACGGCTCTCGCGTATCTCGCGTCACAAGCGCTAACAAGGAGGCACGGATGCGGTTACGCATCATCACACTCTGCGCTGTCGCGGTCGTCATGGGAGCCCCTCTCACTGCCCCCGCACAGGCCACCACCAACACCAGGACCCGGTTCGACGTCGTCAACCTCGTGTCGGACGTCAGCGGAAAGGCAGCGGCCACCGATCCGAAACTGGTCAACCCCTGGGGGCTGGCCATGGGCAAGACCCTCTGGGTCTCCAACGCGGGCACGGGCAGCGCCACGGTCTACTCGGGCGAAGGCAAGAAGCAGCAGACGGAGGTCTGGATCCCCGGCGGCGCCCCCACCGGCCAGGTGTTCAACTCCGGCGACGGCTTCACGGTCAAGGGCAAGCCCGCCACGTTCCTGTTCGCCAGCCCGAGCGGCGCGATCACCGGCTGGAACGCCGAGGTGGACCCGAAGAACGCGATCATCGGCGCGTTCACCCGCGGCGCCGACTACAAGGGCCTGGCGCTCGCCGAGACCGACGACGGCGCCTTCCTGCTCGCCGCCGACTTCGCCGGCCGCCGCGTCCACGCTTTCGACGAGGACTTCAGGCGGGTACGGCTGTCGCGCTGGGCCTTCAGGGACCGGGCCGTTCCTAACACCTACTCGCCGTTCAACGTGGAGGTGCTGAACGGCAGCGTCTACGTCGCCTACGCCCTGCGTGACGCCCAGACCGGCAAGTCCGTGGCGGGCGCCGGCAAGGGCTTCGTCAGCCGCTTCAACCTGGAGGGCCGCCTGACCGGCCGCATCTCCCGCGTCGGGCTCAACGCTCCGTGGGCGATCGTCAAGGCTCCGCGCGGCCTCGGCCAGTACGCGGGCGCGCTGCTGGTCGGCAACTTCGGCGACGGCACCATCCACGCCTACCGCAACAACCGTCACCTCGGCGCGCTGACCGCCGCGAACGGACGCCCGATCGCGCTGGGCGGGCTGTGGGACCTGGAGCCGGGCACCGCCGAGAACGGCGGCGAGAACTCCCTGTGGTTCTCCGCCGGCCTTGAGGGCGGCACGCACGGAATGCTGGGCGTGATCCGGCCCGCGGGCTCGAAGGGCTCGTCGACGCCGTCGACCCACTCGCCCACCCACTCCGGCAAGCCCAGCAGCAAGCCCACCAAGTCCAGCCAGTCGCCGTACGGCGGTTACTGAGGCAGGGCCTGACGTTTCCGGCACGGCCGGCGCGAGCCGTGCCGGGAGCAGGGCCGGGCCCCGCAGCGGGGGCCGAGGGCCCTACAGTCGGGCATCGTGAGCGAGCAGAGATTCAGCGATTGGCTGCGAGAGCAGTGTGAGCCCGGGTGGACCGCGGTGGTGACGCACCCGTTCGCCACGGCGATCACCACGGGCGAGGCCGCCGACGACGACATGCGGCGCTATCTGGAGCAGGACTTCCAGTTCGTCGACTCCTTCACCGCCCTGCTCGGGGCGGCCGTGGCGAGCGCCGACAGCTTCGAGGCGCGGGTCCCGTACGGCCGCTTCCTCGGGCAGGTCGCGACCACCGAGGAGAAGACGTACTTCCACCGGGCGCTGGAGGCGCTCGGCGGGAGGACGGACGCGCCGCTCGAGCCGGTGACGGCGTCGTTCAGGCAGCTCATGGACCAGGCGCGCGTCTCCCAGGACTACCCGCTGATCGTCGCCGTGCTGTGCGTGGCCGAGTGGACCTATCTGGGCTGGGCGTCCAGGGCCGCCGAGCCGCTGCCGGAGCGTTTCGTGCACCGGGAGTGGATCGAGCTGCACGAGGGCCCGGAGTTCCGCGCCTGGGTCGGCTTCCTGAGAGGCGAGCTGGACCGGCTGGGCGCGGCGCTGGACGGCGAGGGCAGGCGGCGGGTGCTGGAGACGTTCGGCCAGGCCGTGGAGCTGGAGCGGCGCTTCTTCGACATGGCGCTCGGCTAGCTAACCGAGCGCCGCCGCCAGGTCCTCGACGCCTCGGTAGTGCACGCCGGTCATGCCGAGTTCTCTGGCGGCCGTGACGTTCTCCAGACGGTCGTCGACGAACAGGCAGCGCTCGGGAGCGGCACCGGCCAGCTCGGCGGCGATCTCGTAGATCCGCCTGTCGGGCTTGGCCACGCCCACCCGGGCGCTGCTGACCACGGCGTCGGCGAAGTAGGTGAGCCCGAGCTGGTCGAGGTGCCCTTCGAGGGTGTCCATGGCGTTGGTGACCAGCACCAGCGGCATCCGCTCCTGCGCCTTGGCCAGCAGGTCCCTGACCTCCTCGTCCACCCGGAAGGGCACCGCGGCGAACTCCGCGGCCGCGGCCCCGGCCCGCTCGTCGCCGCCCAGGGCCGCCACGATCGACTCCACCCACTGCGTCTCGGTGATGTGGCCGAGGGTGGCGGGCAGGATCAGGGCGGGGTCGAAGGCGATCTGCCTGAGGGGAAGGCCGTAGCGGGCCTCGATGTCGGCCTGGAGCGTGTGGTCGAAGTGGCGCAGCACGCCGTCGAGGTCGCAAAGGATCGCGTCGAAGGGGGTCACAGCCAACCATTGTGCCGGGCCAGCTGTGCGGCCTCGATCCGGTTGCGGGTGTGGGTCTTGCCGATGGCCGACGACAGGTGGTTGCGCACGGTGCTCTCCGACAGGTGCAGCCGGCCGGCCACGTCGGCGATCGTGGCGCCGTCGAGCGCGGCGGCCAGCACGTCGCGCTCGCGGTCGGTCAGCGGGCTCGGCCCCGCGTGCAGCGCGGCGGCGGCCAGCGCCGGGTCGATGATCCGCTCTCCGGCGACGGCCCTTCGCACGGCCGCCGCCAGCTCCTCCACCGGCCCGTCCTTGACCAGGAACCCGGCGGCCCCGGCCTCCATGGCCCGGCGCAGGTAGCCGGGCCTGGCGAACGTGGTCAGGATCAGCACCGCGCATCCCGGCAGCGCCTCGCGCAGCTCGGGCAGCACGTCGAGACCGGTGCGGCCGGGCAGCTCGATGTCGAGCAGCGCCACGTCGGGACGGTGGGCGGTCGCGGCGGCCATGATCTGGTCGCCGGAGGGCACCTGGGCGACGATCTCCAGGTCGTCCTCCAGCGCGAGGAGGAGGGCCAGGGCGTCGCGCATCATGCCCTGGTCCTCGGCGATCATGACCCTGATCACGGCGTCTCCGTCACTTCCAGAACCCGAGCCGGTGCCTGGCAGCGTAGTCGATGGTCCGCACGGCACCGGGCTCCAGAGCCAGGGTGCCGGAGGAGACCTGCGGCCAGGCCGGCAGGCCGCGCCCGTTCGGGTCGCCGCTGCGGGCGAAGTTCGTCCAGTAGTCGATCATCTGGCCGGACAGCTTCCGCTGTGCCGCCGACAGGGAGACCTCCTTCTCCTCGAAGACGTACGCCAGATCGGCGGCGTGGTAGGCGCCCCACGCGAAGTCGGTCTCCAGCGGCAGGAACATCGGCGCCTTCCGGTCGGCGAACTCGTAGCCGTACACGGGGACGTGCTCGGCCAGCAGCGTGTTCTGCTCGTGGGTGGCGCGGGCCCACATCCGATCGGTCAGTACGGCAGACCACGCCATACTTGGCGACTTATACCGACTTACCGGATATTTCCGGAGAATCTGGGGTGCTTTCGCGCCGAATGCTTCCCGTACCAGCTTGGGGTAGTCCGGGGTCTTGCCCTGCATGTCGTAGTTCATCGCGACGAACAGGCTCTGCTCGTCCCTGGTCGCCCCCGCCAGCACCGGGACCCGGTGGAACCGCCCCTCACGGATGGCCGTGGCGGGCGAGTCCGGCAGCACGCCGTTGCCGTAGGCGTAGACCTGGAAGGCGTTCATGATCTGCGGCACTTCGAGGATCTTCTTCACCGGCAACCGGCGCAGGCACTCGAGGTCCGGGCAGCCCAGCTGCTCGGCGAAGTGCTCACCCATGGCGATCACCTCCGCCTCCGGCCGCCACGCGAACGACGGGTAGGCGGGCAGGCCCGGCACCATGCTGCCGGCGGGCATGTCCATCATGGTCTCGCCGCTCTGCATGATCGCCCGGTCGAACAGCCCCTTCGCGGCCGGCGCGGTGAGCAGGCCGCCGATCGCCAGCGCGCCGTAGGAGACGCCGAAGACCGTCACGTTGCCCGCGTTTCCGCCGAAGGCCGCCGCGTTGCGCCGCACCCAGCGCAGCGCCTCCATCTGGTCCTGCAGCCCGTAGGTGCCGGAGTCGCGCAACCCCGGATGGCCGAAGCCGCTGAAGACGCCGAGCCGGTAGTTGATCGTGACGACCACCACGCCGCGTTCGGCGAGCTTGCGCGCGTCGGAGAAGTGCCCGGCGCCCAGCGCGCCGTCGCCGTGCAGCCACACCATCACCGGCCGCCCGGTTCCGGCCTTCGCCGGCGTGGTCACGTTCAGGAACAGGCAGTCCTCGGTGTCACTGCTGATGGGGGCATAGGCGGACCCGACCTGCGGGCACATGCCGCCCGGTTTGGTGGCGTCCTTGACGCCCCGCCAGGCCGGCGCGGGCCTGGGCGCGGCCCAGCGCTCCGCGGTGGCGTAGCGGATGCCCTGGAACAGGCGGTGCTCGCCGCTGATGGTGCCACGCACCGCCCCGGTGTCCGTCTTGACGACCGCGGGATCGGGCCGCGGGGCCGTCGCGGCGCCGGTGGTGGAGCACGCTGTGAGCAGTACGGCCATCGCCAGGAGTGTTCTCATACGTCAACCGTCCCCGATGCCCACAGGGGACCGGAAGGTTCATGTGTCCGGGATCGCCCAGGACAAAAGTCCTGAAGCCAGTGGCGGCATTACCATCTCCGAGACAGGATTCGGTATCGGAACGGTAGGGCATGAACGATCACCAGCTGCCGCGCGAGCTGTGCCAGCTGTTCGCCGACGGCGGCAAGGGGCGGTCCCTGTCGGTCGGCGTGCCCGAGGGCGAGGTGGTCTGGCCCGATCCCGGCTATACGGGGCACGACCAGCCACCGCGGCCGGCGTTCTGGATGAGCGACGAGCCCGTGAGCGTCGACGACTGGCGGCGCTTCCGTGCCGAGCATCGCCACAGCGGGCTCTGGCCGGTCCTGCTGGACGAGTCGGCCCAGCCGTGGTCGGTGGGGCAGGTGGTGCCCGACGAGCCGCTGCTGATCGACCACTTCACCGCCGAGGGGTTCATGACCGAGGTGTGGCAGGAGTGGGTGTCGCAGATGCCGCAGGAGGCGCTGGACGAGCTGGACCCCTTCGGCGCGCTCTGCCCGGGGCTCGCGCCGGCCGGCGTGCCGGTGGCGGATCCGGACGCCGTCGCCGACTGGTACGCCGGCGAGCTCGCGGCCCGGGGGATGCCGCTCGGGCTGGTCGCCGCCCCCAGGAGCGCCGACGCGCTGGCCGTGATGGGCTGGCAGGGGGCGCTGCACCACAACGAGTGGATGGTGCCGCTGGCGGCCGTGGTGCGCAGCTGGGAGGACCGGTTCGGGGTGCGGGTGGTGGGCGTCGGCTTCAACACCCTGGAGCTGAGTGTGGCGGCCCCGCCCGTCGAGCCGGAGCACGCGCTGCATGTCGCGGCCGAGCACTGGACGTTCTGTCCCGACAACGTGGTGCAGGGGCCGGGCGACCTGGAGGGTTACGCCGAGCAGATCCTCGGCGCGCACGCCTGGTCCTTCTGGTGGGACTGACGCCGCTCCACCTCCCGCCTTCGCGAGGTGGGCGGCTCAGGGCAGGCGGGCCACCGCCGCGTAGTTGCCCGAGGCGCCGGGCTGATCGGCGCATTCGCCGCCGGGAGCGTCGGGCCGCCACTCCGGGACCCACACCAGTCCGGGCTCCAGCAGCTCCAGGCCGTCGAGCAGGGCCTCCACCTCCGCGCGGGCGCGCACCGCGTGCCCGGGCAGCGTCATGGCCAGCAGGTCGTTGATCGCGGGCAGCAGCTCGGACGGGATGCCGTCGAACGTGGTCTGCAGGATGGCCAGGTAGCTCCCGGCGGGAACACTCTGGCGCAGGCGCTTGATGACGTGCCGGGCCTGCTCGTCGTCGCCGAGGCTGTGGGTGGAGACCAGCACCCACGCCATCGGCCTGCTCCAGTCCACGAACGTCCGCACGATGCGGTCCTCGAGAATCTCGTCGAACTCCCGCACGTCCCCCTCGACCACGCGCACCAGGTCGGTGATGGGCTCGATGGTGGCCTGCGCGTTGGCCAGCACCATCGGATCGCTCTCGATGTAGACGACCCGCGCGCAGGACTCGCTGGGCCGCTCGCGGGCGATGTCGTGCAACTGGCCCCCTGGCGGCAGGCCGGTCGGCACCCCACTGCCCACGATGAGGAACTGGTCGACGCCCTCCAGGGCCAGATGCCGTACGGCCCGCGACAGGTAGCCCTGGACGGCCCGCGCGGCGGCGGTGGTGACGGCGGCGGACACGTCGTAGCGGTGCACAGCGTCCCTGTCGGCGCGGAAATTGTTCTTGCCTCCGGTGGCGGCGTCGAGTATTCGCGTCACCCTCGCATGTGCCGTGTCGAGATTGGCCAGATTACGGATGGCACGTTGACGCATTGAGTCTCGCCCCTTTCCCCTCGCCACTTTCACGGGAAAGTTCCGGTCTCTGACCCCACTCGGACGACCAAAGTCAATAATGATCCATAAATCCCTATATTCAACTACATATGCCGAAGGGATTTGGGGAAATATGACTTTCCGACATTAGTGCCCGCGAATGATCTCATTCGCCGGCCTGCGCGAGAGCCGCTCGCGGTGGGAGTAGAGCAGGTCAAGGGTCTCGTCGCGGGTGGTCGTGGTCACCGACAGCTTGGCGAAAGCCTGGTGGTAGGCCTCCACGATGACCGCGTCGGTGATCAGCTCGTCCGCTTCGAGGGCGTGCGAGCAGGCGATGTCGGGCTCGAACGCCTCGGGGAAGCGCCACAGGGTGAACGGCCCGGTGCGGGGCACGTACGCCGGATCGTCCATGGGCACGATGTGCAGCGAGATGTTCGGCCGCTTGGCGTAGTCGATCAGCATGTCGAGCTGGTCGAGCAGCACCTGGGGGGTGGCGATCGAGCGGAGCAGGACGCCCTCGTCCATGACCGCCCACACGACCGGGCCGCCCTGGCTCGCGATCAGCCGCTGGCGGGCCACCAGGATGTCCACCGCGCCGTCGGCCGTGGTGTGCCGGAAGGACCCCATGTCCATCGCCGCGATCGCCGCCAGGGCGTACGCCTCGGTCTGCAGCAGCGGCGGGACGAAGTGGGTGTGGTAGGTGCGGATGACCGAGGCCCGGCGGTCGATGGCGCACGTCGTGGCCAGCCACACGGGGACCGAGCTCGCGTCGTACCATTCCAGCTCGCGTTCGCCGCGGGCCAGCGACAGCACGTACTCGCGGGCGGGCATCGCGGTGACGCCGTAGAGGGTGAGCAGGCGCTCTACCGTGGCGGGGGCGGGGGCGAGCCTGCCCTGCTCGATCGCCTCGACCGCCACCGAGCCCTTGCCGAGCGCGGCCTCCACCTTCTCCGGTGAAAGCTGCGCGGCCGAGCGCAGGGAGTGCAGCCGCTCGCCGAGCGCCTGGCGCATCGCCTCCTCGAGCGGCGCGGCCGCGTCCGGGATCTCCATCGCGGGCTCGGGGTGCTCGGGCAGGCCCTCGGCCTTGCGCGCGAGCTCGATCACCTCGCGCAGCACCGTCAGCGAGCTCTCGGAGAGCCCGGAAGCGGACAGCCCGATGCCGGCCGCGCGGAGCTGGAGGTCGTCGACCGTGCCGGACTCCACATAATCCTCACCGACCAGCCAGCCCACACTCACCTGAAGGCAGGCGGCCAGCGCCCTGAGCACCTGGAGCGTCGGGTTGGTCTGCTTGCCGGTGCGCAGCTGGCTGACGTACGCGCGGGTGATGGGGATGCCGGCCTCGGTGAGCGCGGCGGCGACTTGAGCGCCTGTGAACCCTCGCTTGTTCAGCGCGAGATCGAGCCGCTCGGCGAACTTCGCCACGCGTACCTCCTGCTACCCATGAACGCTCTTCAGCGTAGACCTGGTAAGGCGCGCCGTCGGCTGCCCGCAGAGGTCACTCTTGCCGTACCTGAAGCCTCACGCTATCCGAAAACTGAGAGTTGACACCACATCCCGCGTTTGGCCAGTATCGTACGACACGTGGAAACTGTTACCTGACAGCCGGACCCTCTTCGGGACTCCGGCAGGGAGGTGGCCAGACGTGACCGTTGATCACCAGGTCAGTCCCTGGTTCACCAGAAATACGGCTTCACCGGTGCACGAGCGGGTGGTCGAGCGCATCTGCGCCCGGGCCGCGCCCGACGGGACGCCGGTTCACGTCACGGATCTGCCGCTGGGCGGCGTCCAGATCTGGATCGACGGTGACGGGGACAGGTGGAGCCTGTACCACCGCATGGCGCACGAGCTCAGGCTCGTCGGCTGGCACACCGAGACGGGCACCGACCGCCTGCTCGTGCTCGGCTGGAGCGCCGACTGCCTGACGCACCGCGTCGTCGTGCTGCACGCCGCCCTGGCCGGGCGGCTGGCCGACTTCGACCTGACGTCCTTCACGGCGGTCACCATCGCCACCCGGCTGCGCCAGGAAGGGCTGCCGGCCGCGCGGATCGTCCCCGAGGTGGAAGCCCGCATCCGCGAGGAGCTGCGCTGGCCCGGCCGGCTGGCGGACCTCGACGGCCTGCAGCGCATCGCCACCCTGGAACCGCTGCGGCTCAGGCTGGCGCAGGTCGCCGGCCTGGAGGCCACGGTGCGGCGCCGCTGCGGCGAGCACCTGTCGCTGGCGGGCCGCGTCGCCACCACGGTCGCCGGAGGCAGGGTGCCACCGAAGATCTACTTCGCCCGGCTGACCACGGGCCTGTCGGAGCGGATGGTCGCGGCCAGCGTCCCCAACCGCCCCATGGACCTGCCCCTGGAACCCCTACCCGTCATCCCCGCGGACAGCTACGCCGCGTCGGCGTGACGACCGCCCGCTCCCTCCCGGCCACCCCACCGGTCCGGCCCGCACGGCGAACCGGCACTGACAGGAGTGATCATGCTCACCGACGAGGTCCGCGGCCCGCACCGGCAGCCTCACGAGGTCCCGGTGCGCGGAACCCGCCCGGCCGGACCCGGCCGGGCGGCCGAGCGCGAGCAGACGGCGGCGGGCGGTCCCGCACCGGCGGCCCACCGGCTGCGGCAGGCGTCCGACGAGCTGTACGCCCGGTCACCCGGGAGGCCGGGATGAGCCGGGGCAGAGTGGGGGTGATGGTGCCGCCGGGCAACCCCTCGGCGGAGCCCGAGCTGACCCGTCTGCTCGGTTCCCGCGCCGACATGCACGCGAGCCGCTTCCCCGTACGGCCCGGCCTGGCGCTGGCCGAGCGGCTGGAGAGCTACAACGAGGCGCTGCCCGCCATGGCCTGCTCCTTCGGTGACCTGCCGCTCGACGCGCTGGTCATGGCCTGCGACAGCCCCCGCTACCTGCTCGACCCGGACGAGGACCGCGACGGCTGCCTGCGGCTGACGCAGGAGTGCGGGGTGCCGTTCGCCTCGGCGACGGTGGCCGTGCTGGAGGCGATCGAGCATCTCGGGCTGGAGGAGATCCACCTGATCTCACCGTACCAGCCGTGGCTCACCGAGCTGGCGGAGCGGTTCTGGAAGGCGGCGGGGCTGCGGATCGCGGGCGTGCTGCCGGTGCGGGCACAGGGCGGCTACGCGCCGTACGCGGTGACCCCCACGGAGCTGGTGGACCAGGTCAAGCAGGCGGACCTGCCGTCGGACGCGGTGCTGCTGTTCACCGGCAGCGGCATGGCCACGCTCCCCGCGTTGGGCACCCTCGGCGCCGGCAACGACCGGGTCCTGCTGACGTCCAACCTGTGCAGTGCGTGGTGGGCGCTGTCGCGGGCGACCGGCAAGCCGGTCACCCTGAACCGGACGCCGCACCGCCTGCCCGTACACGGCAGGGCCGCCTCGTGAACGGCCGGCACCGGCCGCCCGGCCCGCGCCCCGAGACGGGGGTCGTGATGCGCGTCCGATCCAGGGAGCATCCTGCTCACCGACGGCTCCTGCCCACCGCCACCACCGCGGAGCCCGTCTAGCGGGCCGCACCCTCAGAGCAGGCCAGGGCGAGGCCGGGCGCGGTTGCCGCGCTGACGTGAGGAGTTGTCGATCAGATGTGGCGGACGCTGTCGGACCAGGCGCGCGAGGCCATCGGCGAGCTCTGCGACGAGCACGGGAAACACCTCTACGACTACTGCCGCACGGCCCTGGCCGGCTCCGACGCCGAGCTGGCCGTCGCCGGCGCGCTGCTGTCGGCGCACGCGCACGCGGGCCGGCTGGCGGAGCCCCGGCTGATGCGGCCCTGGCTCTACGCGCTGGCGCGCGCCCACCGCGCCGCCATCGCGGCCACCAGACCGGCGAGCACCGGCTCGTGGTCGCGGCCCGGCGCGGCGCCCGATCTGGTGCCCGAGGGCCTGATGGCCCTCGACGGGCCGCACCGGGAGCTGCTCGATCTGTCGGTACGGCATGGCCTGACGCACGCGGAGATCGCCATGATCTTCGACGCGGAGGCGTTCGAGGTGGAGGCCCTCGTCACCGAGGCGGCCGACACGCTCGAGGAGTGGTTCGCCGCCGTGCGCGCGGCCAGGACCCGCGAGGGGTGCCCGCGGCTGGCCACCCGCGTGACGAACTGGACGAAAGCGCCGGGCAGGCGGAACCGCACCCGGATCGCCCGGCACATCCTGTCCTGCACCGACTGCCGGTCGGCGCCGCGAACGGTGCGCGCCGGCACGCTGCTCGGCCGCCTGCCGCTGGCCACGATGCCCAGCACGCTGCGCGAGCAGCCCGCCTGGGGCCGGCCCCTGCCCGACGACGACGCGGCGTGGCGGCCGGACGGGTTCCCAGCGCAGGCCCGCGGCCTGGTGGAGCCCCCACCAGCACTGATCTCCCTGGTCCCCGGCCCCACGACGGAGACCAGGGAACCCTCCTGGCCGGTGGCGGGCGCGGCCGCCACCGGCCAGGAACCCTCCACCAGCGTCACCGCCCCGGCGAACGGCAACACCCTGCTGGGCACGGCGACCGGCGCCCCGGGAACGGCCCCCGGCGGCACTCCCCCAGGAGCCGGTGACGCGCTGCCGGGGGCGGCGCTCGATCGCCGGACCTCCGACACGCCTCGCGACGGCAGCGCCGTCGGTGTGGTGGATGACGCCCCCCCGGGGGCGGAGCGGAACCGGGATCCGGCCGGCCGGGCGCATCGCGGCAGGGATCCGCTCGCCGCGCCCGGCACGGCCCTGCTGCACGCCGCGCACCAGGCGGGCGAGCGCCACGCGGCCGGCCCGGCGGTGCCGGACCAGAGGCACGACCGGCTGGTCGCCACCGGCCCGGCCAGGACCCTTCCGGAGATCCCGTCCCAGAGGCCCACGCCCACCCGGCAGGCGCCCGGGAGCCACTCGCCTCAGGTGACCTCCGACCTCGGCCGGAGGCTTCTCCAGGCGCCCGCCGCCGAGGCCGGGTCTCCTGCCCTCGGCGCCCCGCGCAGGAGTGCCGAACCAGGGGACAAACTCGTCTTCGCGGGTGCGTACATCCCGCGGGAGCGTCCGGTGCGGGAAGAAGTGCGGGTCAGGGTACGGGAGCCGGAGCTCAACGCCGAGCGGGCGCGGGTGCGAGAGCAGCATGAGTGGGAGCCCTCGCCGGTGCGGGAGGAGACGGACGAGCAGTGGGAGGAGTTCTGGGAGGAGCGTCCCGACGAGGACGACCCGGAGGCGCGGTTCTCCTTGCAGTGGCTCGTCCGGGCCGCGCTGGTCATCGGTCTGGTGATGCTGTTCGGAGGCCTGGCCTGGTCCGGCATCCAGGACCGGAGCCCGGAGGCGGCCACCCCGGCCCCCGTCCCGACGGCTCAGGCCCCCACCGCCCCCGAGCCCGTGCCCACGGCCGAGGCGGCCGTGCCCACGGCTGAGGCGAGCGACCGTACGCCGCCCAGCCCCACCGCCACTCCCGAGCAGGTGAAGAAGACGCTGCCCGCGCCGCCCGCGCCGGTGGCCCGCCTGTCACCGGAGTCGGTGCAGCTCGGCACCCGCCGCACCGGGACGTTCACGCTGTCGTGCACCGGCGTCTGCCAGGTCACCTCGTTCGCCGGCACGAACGGCATCGTGATCTCCGGGAACTCGTTCACCGTCCGGGCTCCCGCCGAGCGGCCGGGCTGTTCGGGCCCGCCCGTCACCGAGTCGGGCGTCATCACCATCGGCTGGTCCGGCGCCGCGACCGGCGACGGCCGCAGCACGGAAGGCACCGCCGCCGGCGACGGCACCCTGACGATGATCGTCTCCTGGACGGTCACCAGCAACAGAGGCGCCTTCATCCCCGACACGAACGGAGGCGGCTATTGGAGCAATTGCCCTAAGAGCGAATGAAACCCAGGCACGATGCACACCTGCCACACAAGAAGGCCTTGGACGCGATCCGCGCCCAAGGCCTTCACAGCGACACCGCTCCTAGAAGAACGAGAACCCCGGCTCCGGCTCCGGCAGGTTCAGCTCCTGCGGACCCAGGAACCTCGCGCCGTCCTTCGGCACGTCCTGGATCGGCGTCCCGAGCACGAACGGCAGGACCACGCTGCTCTTGGACAGGTCCACCGTGACGTTCGCCGCGGTGCCGGCCTCGGAGCTGTAGGTCGCGTCGGTGCCCGCGATCACCAGACCGATCCGGTGGCCCTTCTTGAAGGTGTAGTCATGAGGCAGCGTCTCCCACTTGACCTTGCCGTACCTGCCCACGGGCAGCGGCGAGGGCCTGCTCAGCGAGTCGCGGTTCTGCACGTCGATCCAGCCGCGGGCGACGATCTCCAGCGGCCGGTTCACCACGTTGGTGACGACCTTCCGATAGCAGCCGTCGTCGGCCGCGGTGCTCTCGCCGTGGCAGTCCTCCTCGGCGAGCGTGGTGATGCCCTGGCCGCGCCGCCAGTCGAGGCGGGTGTCGTCGCCGAAGTCGACGAGCAGCGCGGTCAGGTTGGAGGTGGGCTTGTCCAGCTTGACCCGCAGGTCGGCGGTGGGCGTGCCGGACAGGCGCAGGCTCAGCGGGAGCGCGCCCGTGGTGAACGCGACCCGGCCCGGCTTGGCCGTGCCCACGTCGGACACCATGTCGGACTCCGTCATGGCCACATCGGTGAACGTCGCGGTCGCGTTCCTGTCGGGCCGCAACCCGAGGGTGCCGTCGCCGGCCGGGCGCAGCGCCAGCTTGGCTGCGAGCGGGGCCGGCCAGTCACGCTGCGTGATCCACTGCGTGGGGCCGACCTGCACGTCGGCGCGCGGCTGGCGGGTGATGTCGTTGCGCACGCCGTGCAGCCAGTAGTCGAACCACCCGTGCAACTGGTCGACCCAGATGCCTCTGCGGCCCTCGAAGTCGAACGGGTCGACGTGCTGATACTGGCCGACCCAGATCTTGCGCGGCACGTTCCGCTTGGCCAGCGCCTGCCACCAGGTGGAGAAGTTGTCCGGCTTGACGTTCAGGTCGTTGCTGGTGTGCACGACGAAGACGCTCGCCCTGACCTTGGAGACGTCGCCGAGCAGGCCGTCGATGTAGTCGCGCTCGGCCCAGAAGGCGTTGTAGTCGCCGGTGTCGTCACCGTCCTCGGCGTCCATCCGGTCCCGGACCGCCTGGCACTTGGCCTCGGGGTCGGTGTCGACGTAGTTGGCCAGCCAGGAGGCGTAGTCGTAGTTGTAGATCACGCCGTTGGAGCGCTGGTACTTGTACCAGGAGCTGATCGCCGAGATGGGCACGATGGTCTCAAGGCCCCGCACGCCGGTGGCGGCCACCGCGTTGGCCAGGGTGCCGTCGTACGACTTGCCGATCATCGCGGACTTGCCGGTGGTCCAGTCGGCCACCGCGGGGCTGCCGTCCGCCCGGTAGGCCTTGGCCCGGCCGTTCAGCCAGTCGATGACGGCCTTGCCGCCGAGTACGTCCGCCTTGCCGCCGATGTCGGGGCAGCCGTCGGAGCGCGTGGTGCCGAGCATGTCGACGTTCAGTACGGCGTAGCCGCGCGGCACGAAGTAGTTGTCGTAGTACAGGGGGAACTTCGTGACATTGTCAGCGGCGTCGTAGACCTTCCGCTCCCCCTCGTTGCCGCGCCCCGAGTTGTCGTAGTAGGGGCTCTCGTCGATGACCACCGGCACCCTGAGGTCCGGACCGGACTCCTTGGGCCTGATGATGTCGACGCGCACCCGGTCGAGCCGGCCGTCGGCGTCGCTGTCGACGCTCGACTCGACGTACACGTGCTCGCGGACGGCGTCCGCGTAGGAGAAGACCGGCTGCGTACGGCCGTTCTCGACGGTGATCGCGGGTCCGGCTTCCGCGACAGCGGGAGTCGCCGTGCCCAGGATGAGGGCGGCGGCGATGAGGGCCGGGCGTAATTGTGGCACGCGTGACCTCCGTGACAGTGGCAGAGTACGAGCAATCTCTCAGAACCCCGGAACCCTGACAAGATCTGTACACGGTGGCCGGGGGCGGCGTCCCGAGGTGGACGGCGACTCGAAGGAGGCACATGCGGAACGTGGCGCGGACCTCCCTCGTGGACGCCGCCATCCAGCAGCTACGCGACCAGATCACCAGTGGTGCGTGGCCGGTGGGCACCAAGTTGCCGTCAGAGGTCAAGCTGGCGCAGACGCTGGGCATGAGCAGGCTGTCGGTGCGCGAGGCGCTGCGCGTGCTGGCGCACGTCGGGCTGCTGAGCACCCGGCAGGGCGACGGCACCTACGTGACGGCCACCGAGGAGTCACAGGTCGCCTGGCGCAGGCGGCTCGACACGGCGGCGGCCATGGACATCATCGACGTGCGGCGCGGGCTCGACCTGGTCGCCGCCCGGCTGGCCGCCGCCAGGCGCCGCGCCGACGACCTGGCCGGGATGCGCGCGGCGCTGGAGCTCAGGGACGCAGCCGCGCGGGCCGGCGACCTGGACGGCTTCGCGGACGCCGACGTGGCCTTCCACCTGAAGGTGGCGGACGCCGCCCACAACCCGCTGCTCAGCGACCTCTACCGGAGCATGGGCGAGGCGCTGCGCGACAGCGTGCGCAGCATGGAGCAGGCCGCGCTGGAGCCGGACAGCTCACACCACGACCTGCTCCAGGCGATCGAGGACGGAGACGCCGCCGGCGCGGTGGCGGTGTCGGTCGGCATCCTGGACAAGCACGAACGCGATCTCTGAGGGCCTGTCAGCCGTTGATGACGATGGTGTCGGCCTTGCCGTCCCGCGAGCCGTCCGGAGACAGGTCCTCGGGCTCGTCCGCGGGGGGGTCCGGCTCACGCCTGAGACGCGGCAGCCGCACGGCGGCCAGGGCGAGCAGCGCCCCGCCGACGGCGGCGAGCAGCAGCGCGTACATCGGGAACCCGCCCGCCTCCGCGCTCGCGGCCGGCCGCTCGGCGGCCTCCACCGGGGCGAGGGGCGCGGTGGCCGGGGCGGAGACCTCGGCGGAGACCTGGGCGGGCGCCTCGGGCCCGCCCTTGCCCGCGGGGAATCCCGGCGGCCGGATCGCCCCCCAGTAGTCCTTGTTCGCGTCCGCCAAGCGGCCCACCATCTCCGGCGGCACCGGGTTGATCTTGATATCGCCGGGCACGGTGAGCGTGCCCACCTCGTACGGCTGGAACATGCCCTGGACGGCCTCGATCTCGTACGTCCCCTTCGGCAGGTTGACGGCGGTGGCGTAGTGCCCGGCCTCGGGCAACGGGGTGCCGTTGTAGGTCACCTGCGTCCCGTCGGCGCCGGTCAGCGTGAGCCCCGTCCTGCCGAGGTCGCCCTCGAACGGATGGGTCCCGTGCTGGAGCACCCAGAATCCGATCGTGTACGAGGCGCCGGGGGCGAACTTGCCCGGCGCCGGGTCGAGATACGTCACCGCCCATCCGCCGGACGCCGATGCGGGCAGCCCTCCCACGGCGAGCGCGGCGACGGCGGCCAGGATGACCATGAATCTCCTCATGTCACACCTCCAGCCCTGGATACACCGGCCGACCGGCTCAGGTTCCGCACCGCGCCGCCATCCCGGCTGACGCACAATTGGGGGGTAGGCAGGGATCCGGCCAGAGGCGAGGAGGCTCGCGCGGTGTTCGCCACCGGACGCGAATATCTGACCGGGATGCTCGACGTCCTCGTGTACGAGGGCATGCTGCTCGCGTGGCGGCGCGCGCCTCTGGACGGTTACGTGATCATCTCGCACGAGAGCGAGGAGATCACCCTCACCACGGCACAGGCGGAGATGTGGATCCACGGCGCCTTCGCCGCCTACCTGTCACTGGTGGATCAGGGACGCATCTCACCCCGCATGCCCGAGGGCACCTGAGGTCACGCGGGGTTGCGGGCGCGCCCCAGGATGTGGGTGAGCCTGGGGCTGCCGGGCAGGTGGTGGACGAAGCGTTGGTGCTCCTCCACCACCAGCCCGCCGGCCTCGATCGCCGCAGCCGTCTCGCGGTTGGGCCGGCAACCGCCGGCCAGCCGCCGCCACAGCGGCGTGATCAGGTCCTGCAGGAGCCCCCGCACCGGGCTGGGAGAGCGGACGTGCTCGAAGAATCGCAGCTCGCCGCCGGACCGGAGCACCCGCCGCACCTCCGCGAGCGTCACGCGCTGGTCCGGCACCGAGCAGAGCACGAGCGACAGCACGACCGCGTCGAACGAGTCCGCGTCGAACGGCAGCGAGCCGGCGTGTCCCGGCACGACCACGACGGGGACCGGGGCGGTGGCGGCGGCCCGCTCGGCCGCGGCACGCAGCAGGTGCTCCGGCTCGACGGCCACGACCTCGGTCACCCCGGCGGGATAGTGCGGGAAGTTGAGCCCGTTGCCGGCGCCCACCTCCAGGACCCGGCCGCGGAGCCCGGCGAGCAGGCGAATCCGCAGGTCCGTCGTGGCAGGGTCGGCCCGGGCGGTCATCCGCTCGTACATGCGGGCGAAACGGGGATCCTGAAACTGCGACAGATCCTGCATGGGACTCAGACTAGGTCGCGGACGCCAGGACCGCGCCCGGCAGAGGTGCCGGGCGCGGTCGCCGTGCGGTGTCAGGAGGGGCTGTTGCTCATGAAGCGGTCGATCTTCCAGTCACCGTTGTCCTTGGTGAGCAGGAAGAACGCTCTGGTCTGGTCACCGCCCTGCCCGGCCGTGGCGCGGACGAAGGCCGCCTTGCCCATGGTCGTCGTCTCGTCGATGGTGGGCGTCCCCGCGGCCTGGTCCTCCTGGCCCTGGAAGAGGGTCTTCAGCGCCTGCGTGCCCTCCGCGGTCGCCTCACCTTCCACGGCGACCACCGCGTCGGAGGTGAAGGCCTGCACGGCCTGGTCGGCGTTGCCGGCGGCCAGGGCGGTGTAGAACTTCTCGATGACGCCGCGCGGCGATCCCTGGCCGGCGCCGCCGGTGGAGGTGTCGCCAGGTGACGGGCTCGCGGTGTCGGTCGGAGACTCCATGTCGGTCTGCATGTCGGTCTGCATGTCGGTCTCCATGCCCGTTTCCATGTCCGACGTCGGCGAGGCGGGACTGGCCGCCCCCTTCATCGCTTGTCCGTTACCGCCCGCAGCACAGCCGGCGGTGAGTAGGGCCGGAACGATCGCGGCCAGCAGGAAGCCCCTGCGCAGGAAAATCATGCTCATGACCGCTTTGATTCCCGCCCTGATCAAGGGCGAATGCCCTCTTTATCCACTTCGCACAGGGCCTTTACCTGGTCCGGCACGGGGGCGGCTATTACTCACGGTAACAGTTCACTGGATTTGGTGAGATCGTTCAGAGGTCGGATCGTTGCGTCTTCGAGACGCTCTCCCGGCGCGCCGCAGATACCGTCCGTCCAGTGCCGCAAAATGAGGCGATCCTAAGCACGCCCCCCGAACCCCTGCCGCAGCGCGACGACGCAGTGCGCTGCGACACCATCGACTCCGGACGGCGTTGTGTCCTTCCAGCGGCCCACCCCAGCGCTCACGTGTACGCGCCCGTGGAGACGGCCCGCCGTCTCTGAGTTTCTGCCGCTGCCCATGGGGCAGATGGGACGAATGTCACACAAAAGGGATGATCCGGTCACGGTGACGCCTTGCGAGGACGGCCCGCTGCTTCTCAGGGGGCCGTTCGAGCTGCTGACTCAGGACGGGAAGCGGATCGCGCCCGGCCGGGCGACCGTGGCGCTGTGCCGTTGCGGCCGGTCCTCAGCCAAGCCGTTCTGCGACGGCTCGCACAAGGTGGTCGGATTCCGGGCGTCCAGCGAGCCCGACGAGTGACGGCGCAGCCAGCGCGTCGAGTGGGCGGCCCGCCGCACCCGGCGCCCCGCGTACGGCACGCCCCCGGCGCACGCGGCCCCCAGGGCCAGCCAGCTGCAGACCGCCCGCTCCAGGACCCAGACCGGGGCGAACAGTGACCCGGTGGCGGGAAAGACCGCCCGGCCTCCCGCCCTGCGCCGCCCCGCCTCGGCCACGATCACGGTCATGGCCGAGGCCAGCCCCGCGCCCGCCGCCACCGCCCCGTAGCGGCGGCGCAGCAGCGCGCCGGCCACCGCGGGAAGCACCGACAGGAACAGCCCCATCCGGGCCGGCTGCGCCAGGTCGTCGTAGGCCTGCCGGACCCGCTGCGACCAGAACCGGCCCACCTCGCACGGCAGCCGGCGCACGAACAGGCCGGGCGCGCTGACGACCCGCCCGCCGCGAGCCCGCACGGTGCGGATCAGCTCCAGGTTCTCGAACAGCACGTCGCCGTCGTAACCGCCCATCCGCAGGAAGAAGGGCCTGCGGACGCCGAACGTGCCGGGGTAGTCGGCGCCGAGGGCCCGGTTGAGCAGCGTGCGGGCGGTGTCCCAGCGGGCGTGCCAGGGCAGCGGGTCGAAGTAGTTCTGGGGCCGCACCAGGTCGGCCTCGGCCAGCAGCCCGTGCATCCCGGCCAGGCCGCGCTCGTCGTAGCGGACGTCGTCGTCGGCGATCACCACACGGTCCGCGCGGGCCAGCCGGAGGCCGGTGGTGACGCCGGCGACCTTGCCGTTGACCGAGCGCAGATCCCCGTCGGGGCGCGCGTGCGTGACCAGGCCGCGCCAGTGGCGGGCGTGGCGGTCGAACAGCTCGCCGGGACTCCCGTCGACGACGATCACGTGCGCCCGACGGGACAGCCACCGCAGATAGGCGGTCAGCTCCGCGAGCCCCGCGTCGCCGTCCCAGCGCAGCGGCAGCACGTAGTCGAGATCCATCACCGGCCCGCGACCAGGTCCACCGGCTCCGGCTGCGCCAGCGAGGTGGCGTCGCGCTCCCAGCAGTCCATGACGTGCTCGCCCCAGAGCCGCTCCAGCGTCAGCGCGCAGGCCGCGCCGTACAGGATGTCCGCGGTGAGCGACGGGAAGGCGGCCGCGAAGCCGCCGCACAGGTCGTTGGCGGCGACCTGCTCGTGCACGGCGTCGGCCTGCACGTGCTCCTCGAAGAAGCGGGCGGCGGCGTCGCCGCCGCCGAGCCGTCGCAGACCGGCGGCGTAGCGGCGGTTGGGCAGCGATGAGGTCATCTCCAGCGCGGCCAGGTGGCCGACCAGCGCGCCGCGCAGCCGCCTGTGCAGGCCGAACAGCGACATCGCGGTGGAGATCGCCAGCGTGACGCCGGGCACGCGGCCGAGATAGGCGCCATAGGTGTCGTCGAGGCCGAGTCCGCGCATGGTGGTGCGGAACAGCTCGGAGTGCATCCGCTCGCGCCGGCCGCCGCCGTACTCGTCGGCCTGGATCTCCACGAGCGCGGCCTTGGGCCCGCCGTGCAGCCGGGGGATCGCCCACGTGTGCGGGTCGGCCTCCTTCAGGTGATAGACGGACCGGTGCGTGACGAACTCGCGGAACTGCTCCAGACCGGCCGTGCGCTGGAGGAACTGCGACACCGGCGGCCCCTCGTCGGCGACGGCCAGCGCGGTCAGCGCTCGCCGCACATGCTCGGGCGCCACCGGCGCGGGCCGCGGCACCATCTGGGCCAGCGCCCGCTCGACATGGCGCTCCAGCACGGCCCGCGCCCGCAGCAGCGACGGCTCCCACTCCCAGCGGTCGTCGACCTCGTCGAAGCCCTGGTAGTGCAGCTCGTAGCAGGCGAACAGGGCGAGCTGCAGGTCGTCGTCGTCCAGGGACGTGCCGGCGGGGCAGGCGGGCAGCGGGCCGATCTCTCCGGGCGGGCCGGCGAGCCGGGAGAAGAGCTCGGCGGTGATCGGGCCACGGGCGGCGGGCAGGCGCATCAGGCACTCCAGCGGTAGACCGACACGTGTGCGCGGCTGTCGTCGCCGAACGGGCTTCCGGCCCAGTCAGACCAGCGGTGCTCGCGCTCCATCCCGGCCAGTCTGGCCATCAGGTCCAGCTCGGCCGGCCAGGCGTAGCGGTGGTTGGCGGGCAGCATGCGCACCCCTTCGGCGCTCAGCCGCACCCGGGTGGTGTGCATGAGCTGCTCGGCGGGCGACAGCCGGGCCGCCTCCGCGACGACGACCTCCTCGGTCATGGACAGCAGCCGCAGCGCGCTGCCGCGGCTGAAGGCGGCCAGGTCGGGCACCCACGCCTCGACCACGAACCGCCCGCCGGGGCGCAGGTGCGCGGCGGCGTTGCGGAAGCACTCCACCTGGGCGTCCTGCGACGGCAGCGCGTAGATCGTGTTGGTGGACAGCACCACCAGGCCGAATTCGCCCTCGACCCTGGTGGTGGAGAAGTCGCCGATGGTCACCCGGATGTGCTCGCCACCCGGCTTGGCGCGCAGCACCTCGACCATGTCAGCCGAGCCGTCGATCCCCTCCACCCGGAGGCCGCGCGCCGCCAGAGGCAGGGCCAGCCGGCCCGTGCCGATCCCGAGCTCCAGCACCGGGCCGCCCTCGGCCAGCTCGTACAGCCGTGCGACGGTCTGCTCCGTCGGCAGGTCCCGGACAGTCGTGTCGTAGATGTCAGCGATGCCACGCCCGTAGGCGGAGGCGTCGAACGCAGGCACCATGCACCTCCCCCGTACCCCCCGGTTTCAGCAGGTGAATGCCCGGGGGCGGGTCGGCTAAACGCGCACCGCTACCTGCACGAGATCGCCGTCCAGGCGGACCGGATAGACCGGCACGGCGACCTCCGGCTCGTCCAGGCAGTGCCCGGTGACCAGCGAGAACACCTGCTTGTGCAGGGGCGAGGCGACGGTCGGCTCGCCCTTCCTGCTGCCGACGATGCCGCGCGACAGCACGTAGGCCCCGCTGAACGGGTCGAGGTTGCCCAGCGCGTGCACCGCGCCGTCATGGGTGCGGAACAGCGCCACCTGCCGGCCGTCGACGAGGGCGCACACGCCCCGCTCGGGCTCCAGAGCCTGATAGCCGCAGACGTCCACCCAGCTCATCGCAGCACCACCGGCTTGATCTGGTCCCGCTCGGTCGCGAAGACGATCGACGGGTCGGGCACGCCCGGCGCGTTGACGAAGCTGACGAACCTGCCGAGCTTGTCCGGATCCTCCAGAGTTGCTCGCCATTCGTCGACGTAGGTGGCGACGTGCCGGTCCATGTGCGCGTCCAGGTCGGCGCAGATGCCGAGCGAGTCGTCGATGATCACCGAGCGCAGGTAGTCGAGCCCGCCGTCGAGCGACTCCACCCAGGCGGCGGTGCGTTGCAGCCGGTCGGCCGTGCGGATGTAGAACATCAGGAAGCGGTCGATGGTCCTGATCAGCTCGTCGGTGGTCAGGTCGCCGGCCAGCAGGTCGGCGTGGCGGGGCTTGAAGCCGCCGTTGCCGCCGACGTACAGGTTCCAGCCCTGCTCGGTGGCGATGATGCCGAAGTCCTTCGACCTGGCCTCGGCGCACTCGCGGGCGCAGCCCGACACGGCCGACTTGAGCTTGTGCGGCGAGCGCAGCCCCCGGTAGCGCAGCTCCAGCTCGATCGCCAGGCCCACGGAGTCCTGGACGCCGTACCGGCACCAGGTGGAGCCGACGCACGACTTCACGGTGCGCAGCGCCTTGCCGTAGGCGTGGCCGGACTCGAACCCGGCCTCCACGAGCCGCCGCCAGATCTCCGGGAGCTGCTCGACCCGGGCGCCGAACAGGTCGATCCGCTGCCCGCCTGTGATCTTGGTGTAGAGGCCGAAGTCGCGGGCCACCTCGCCGATGACGATGAGCTTGTCCGGCGTGATCTCGCCGCCGGGGATGCGCGGGACGACGGAGTACGTGCCGTTCTTCTGGATGTTGGCCAGGAAGCGGTCGTTGGTGTCCTGCAGCGCGGCCCGCTCGCCCTCCAGCACGTGGCCGTTGTGCAGGGAGGCGAGGATGGAGGCGACGGCGGGCTTGCAGATGTCGCAGCCCCTGCCCTGGCCGTGCTCCGTGATGAGCTCGGAGAACGTGGCGATGCCGCGCACCCGGACGATGTCGAACAGCTCGGCCCTGGAGTGGGCGAAGTGCTCGCACAGGTTCTTGCTGACCTCGACGCCCGACTTCTCAAGCAGCTGCTTGAGCATCGGCACGCAGCTCCCGCAGGTGGTGCCAGCCCGGGTGCACGCCTTGAGGCCGGGCACGTCGGTGCAGCCCTGGTCCGCGATCGCATGGCGCACCGCGCCGGCGCTGACGTTGTTGCAGGAGCACACCTGCGCGTCCTCGGGCAGGTCCAGCTGAGCGCCGCCGCCGGTGAACAGCAGGTCGGACGGGGAAGCGGGCAGCGGCTTGCCGACGAAGGAGCGCAGCGAGGTGTACGGCGAGGCGTCGCCGACGCAGATGCCGCCGAGCAGCGTCTGGGCGTCGTCGCTGATGAACAACCTCTTGTAGACGCCCGCGACCGGGTCCATGTAGGTGACGTCGAGCGCGCCCGACATGGCGCCGAACTGGGCCACCTCGACGCCGAGCAGCTTCAGCTTGGTGGACAGGTCGGCGCCGTCGAAGCCGGCCCCGCCGCCCATGATCCGGTCGGCCGCCACCTCCGCCATGGTGAAGCAGGGCCCGACCAGCCCGTACACCATCCCGCCCGCGAGGGCGCACTCGCCGATGGCGTAGATGTCCGGGTCGGAGGTGCGCATCGCGGAGTCCACCACGATGCCGCCGCGCTCGCCCACGTCCAGCCCGCTCGCCCTGGCCAGCTCGTCGCGCGGCCTGATGCCGGCGGAGAAGACGACGACCTGGGCGTCGATGAGCGTGCCGTCGGGCTTGCGCAGTCCGGCGACCCGGCCCCTGGTGTCGGTGACGATCTCCTGGACGCCCGCGCCGGCGTGCACGCTGAGGCCGAGCTGCTCGATGTGGGCCTTCAGCACGGACCCGCCGCCCTCGTCCACCTGGCGGGGCATCAGCCACGGGCTCATCTCGACGATGTGGGTGCGCAGGCCGAGCGCGCGCAGCGCGTCGGCCGCCTCCAGGCCGAGCAGCCCGCCGCCGACGACGACGCCGTCGGTCGCCTCCTTGGCGGCCATCCTGATCGCGTCGAGGTCGTCGATGGTGCGGTAGACGTAGGCGTGCTCGGCGCCCGGCACCGGCGGCACGAACGGCGCCGACCCGGTGGCCAGCACCAGCACGTCATACGGCTCGGCCGCCCCGCCTTCGACGGTGACGTGGCGGGCCCGCCTGTCGATGCCGGTGACGCGGCTGTTCAGCCTGATCACCGCCTGGTCCGGCGCCGGGTAGGAGAGGTCCTCCGCGCTGACGCCGGACAGGTAGGAGGTCAGTGCCACCCGGTCGTAGGCCGGGCGGGGCTCCTCCCCGATGACCGTGATCCGGCCGTCGAAGCCCCGCTGCCGCAGGGCCTCCACGAGCCGGTGAGCGGCGGGGCCGTACCCGGCCACGACGATCTTCTTCATGCCGAGATCCCTTCCTGTTCGCACAACCAGCCGACGATCCCCTCCACGGCGTCGCGGCAGGTGCCGCAGCCGGTCGTGGCCCTGGTGGCGGCGGCCACCCCGGCCACGTCCCTGGCGCCCGCCTCCCAGCAGGCGCGGATCTGACCCTTGGTCACGTTGTTGCACTGGCAGACCTTGGCCGCGTCCGGCATCAGCACGGGGCTCTCGGCGACCGGCGCCGCCGACACGCCGGGGAACAGCAGCCCGGCCCGGTCCCCCGGCACCGGGCCGCCGCGGTCGAAGAGCTGGGTGAGCGTGCCGACGGCGTCGCTGTCGCCCAGCAGGATCGCGCCGACCAGGCGGCCGTCGCGGATGACGAGCTTGCGGTAGGTGCCCCTGGCGCGGTGGCTGAAGCGCACCACCTCGGCGTGCTCTTCGGTGAGCTGGGTCTCGCCCATCGCGGCCAGCTCGACGCTGCTGGCCTTGAGCCTGGTCACCAGCCGCGAGCCGCGGTAGCGGGCCTTGCCTCCGGTGATCACGTCGGCGGCCACGGCGGCCTGTTCCCAGGCGGGGGCGACCAGGCCGTAGACGTTGCCGTCGTGCTCGGCGCACTCGCCGATGGCGAAGATCGACGGGTCGTCGGTGCGCAACTCGTCGTCGACGACGACGCCGCGCCGTACCTCCAGACCCGCTTCGGCGGCCAGGCCGGTCAGCGGGCGGACGCCGCAGGCGAGCACGACCAGGTCGCCCTCGACCAGCTCGCCGCCGGCCAGCCGCACGCCCTCCTCCTCGACCGCCTCGGCGACCACTCCGGTGCGGATGTCCACGCCCAGCCCGGTGAGGGTCTCGCCCAGCACCAGCCCGGCCTCCGGGTCGAGCTGGCGCTCCATCAGGTGGTCGGCCAGGTGCAGCAGCGTGACCGGCAGGCCGCGGCCGGCCAGCCCGCGGGCGGCCTCGATGCCGAGCAGCCCGCCGCCGACGACCACCGCCCGGCGGCTGTGCGCGGCGGCCTTGAGGATGCGGTCGCAGTCGTCGAGCGTGCGGAACGGGATGGCCCGCTCGACGCCGGGGAGGCGGGGCACGATCGCCTCGCTGCCGGTGGCCAGGACGAGCAGGTCGTACGGCTCGCGCCGGCCGTCGGCGGTGTGCACGGCGCGGGACTCCCTGTCGATCCAGGCGACAGCGCTGCCCAGCGCCGCCTCCACCCGGTGGGTGCCGTACCAGGACAGCTCGTGCAGCCGCAGCTGTTCGGGTCTGGCCTTGCCGGCGAGCACGTTCGACAGCAGCACCCGGTTGTACGGGTGGCCCTCCTCGGCGCCGAACACGGTGATCGTGATGCGCGGGTCACGCGCCCGGACCTCGCTGACCAGCCGTGACCCGGCCATCCCGTTGCCCACGACGACGAGCCTCATGCGACCCGCTCCACTCTGACGGCGCAGACCTTGAACTCGGGCATCCGGGAGGTGGGGTCGAGCGCCGGGTTGGTGAGGCGGTTCGCCCCCTCCCAGTGAAAGGGCATGAACACGGTGTCGCTCCTGATCGCGTCGCTGATCCTGGCCACGCCCCGGCCCTCGCCGCGCCTGCTCGTCACCAGCACCTGGTCTCCCGCCTCGATCTCCAGCCGCTCGGCCAGATCGGGGTGGAGCTCCACGTACGGTTCCGGCGCGGCACTGGTGAGGGAGGCGATCCTGCGGGTCTGCGCGCCGCTCTGGTAGTGCGCCAGCACGCGGCCCGTCGTCAGGTAGACGGGGTAGTCCTCGTCGATGTCCTCCGCCGGGGGCCGGTGCTCGACGGGCACGAACCTGGCGCGGCCGTCGGGGGTGGCGAAGGAGTCGAGGAACGGCCGCGGCGTGCCGGGGTGCTCAGGCTCGGGGCAGGGCCAGAACACGCCGGTCTCGCCGGCGATCCGCTCGTAGGTGATGCCCGAGTAGTCGGCCGGGCCGCCCGCGCTGGCCCGGCGCAGCTCCTCGAACACCTTGCCGGGTTCGTCGGCGAAGTCGTGGCCGAACCGGCGCGCCAGCTCGGCGATCACCTCCAGGTCGCTCCTGACGCCGGGCGGCGGTTCGACGGCCTGGCGGCGCAGCAGGACGCGGCCTTCGAGGTTCGTCATCGTGCCGGTCTCCTCGGCCCACTGCGTGACCGGGAGCACCACGTCGGCCAGCGCCGCCGTCTCCGACAGCACCACGTCGCAGACCACCAGCAGGTCCAGCGCCCGGATCCGGTCGGCGACGTGGGCCGATCTGGGCGCGGACACGACCGGGTTGGAGCCGAACACCAGCATGGCGCGCGGCCCGTCCGGCGTGCCGAGCGCGTCGAGCAGCTCGTAGGCCGAGCGGCCGGGCCCCGGGAGGTCCTCGGGGAGCACGCCCCAGACGGCCGCGACGTGCTCCCGCGCCGCCGGGTCGTCGATCTTGCGGTAGCCGGGGAGCTGGTCGGCCTTCTGACCGTGCTCCCTGCCGCCCTGGCCGTTGCCCTGCCCGGTGAGACAGCCGTAGCCGGAGCCCTGCCTGCCGGGCAGGCCCAGCGCCAGGGCCAGGTTGACGAACGCGGTCACGGTGTCGGTGCCCTTGGCGTGCTGCTCGGCCCCCCTGCCGGTCAGGACGTACGCGCTGCGGGCCGCGGCGAGGGCGCGCACGGCCTCGCGCATGCGCTGCACCGGCACGCCGGTGATCCGCTCGACCCGCTCGGGCCACCAGGAGGCGAGCGAGGTGCGCACGGCGTCGAAGCCGGTGGTCCGCTCCTCGACGTAGGGCTCGTCCACCAGCTCTTCGGCGATGGCCAGGTGCAGCAGGCCGAGCGCGAGCGCCAGGTCGGTGCCCGGCGTGGGCCGCAGGTGCAGCCAGGCCAGCTTGGCCGTCGGGGTGCGGCGCGGGTCGATGACGATCAGCCGGGCGCCGTCCAGGTGGCGGACGAACGGCGGCATCGTCTCGGCGGGGTTCCCGCCCGCCAGCAGGACCACGTCGGCCCCGGCCAGATCGGTGATCGGGAACGGCATGCCGCGGTCCATGCCGAACGCCCGGATCGACGCGGCGGCGGCCGAGGACATGCAGAAGCGCCCGTTGTAGTCGATCTGGCTGGTGCGCAGGGCGACCCTGGCGAGCTTGCCGAGCAGGTAGGCCTTCTCGTTGGTGAGCCCGCCCCCGCCGAACACGGCCACGGCGTCGGGGCCGTGTTCGTCCCTGATGCCGCCGAGCCGCGACGCCACGTAGTCGAGCGCCACCTCCCAGGACACGGGTTCCCCATGCAGGAGCGGGCTGGTCAGTCGCGCGCCGTTGGTCAGCAGCTCGCCCGCCGTCCAGCCCTTCTGGCAGAGCGCGCCCGCCGAGTTGGCCGGGATGTCGGTCCGCGGGGTGATCGTCACCTCGACCCCGTCGGAGCCGATCGCCATCCCGCACTGCAGCGCGCAGTAGGGGCAGTGTGTCTTGACCGGTGAGTTCACGAGATCAGACCCGGGCGTAGGCGAGGCTGGCCACGCGCGAGACGCCGACGGTGCGCGTGTAGCACCACCAGGTGGCCACGAAGCAGGTCGCGTAGAAGGCGCCGAAGGTGGCGAAGGCGATGCTGGGGCTGCCGAACGCCGCGAACGACATGCCGAACGCCCGGTTGATGAGGAACCCGCCCAGCGCGCCGACCGCGGAGATGATCCCGATGGCCGCCGACGCCTGCCGCTTGCCGTACATCAGGGCCTCCTCGTCGCTGCCGCGCTCGGCGACCGCCTTGGCCTGGAAGATCGCCGGGATCATGCGGTACGTGGACCCGTTGCCGATGCCCGCGGTGAGGAACAGCACCTGGAAGGCCAGGAAGAACAGCCAGAAGTTGCCCGAGACGGAGCCGAGCCAGACGAGCAGCACCCCGCCGCCCATGGCCGCGAAGTTCCACAGGGTGACCGGCGCGCCGCCGAGCCGGTCGGCCAGCCAGCCGCCGACCGGCCTGATCAGCGATCCGACCAGCGGCCCGGCGAACGCGACCACCGCCCACGGCGAGCCGGGGAACAGGCTCTTGCTCAGCAGCGGGAAGGCCGTCGAGTAGCCGATGAACGAGCCGAACGTGCCCACGTAGAGGAACGACATGATCCACGTCTGCGCCTTGCCCGCCACCGCGAGCTGCTCGCGCGGGCTGGCCTTGGCGCTGGTCAGGTTGTCCATGAAGAACCAGGCGCAGGCTGCGGCGACGACGATGAACGGCAGCCAGAACCAGCCCGCCGCGGCGAGCCCGAACGCGCCGATCACCAGCGGCATGACGAACTGCACCGAGCTGACGCCGATGTTGCCGCCTGCCGCGTTCAGGCCGAGCGCCACGCCCTGCTTGTCGCGGGGGTAGAAGTAGGTGATGTTGGCCATGCTGGAGGCGAAGTTGCCGCCGCCGACCCCGGCCAGGGCCGCGATCACCAGGAACGTCCAGTACGGCGTGCCGGGGTCGCTCACCGCGACCCCGAGCAGGACCGCCGGGATGATCAGGAGGAGCGCGCTGACCACGGTGAAGTTGCGCCCGCCGAACCTGGCTGGGCCGAAGGTATACGGCACCCGCAGCACCGACCCGATCAGGTTGGGCAGTGCGACCAGCCAGAAGAGCTGGTCGGTGGAGAAGTCGTAGGCGCCCATCTGGGCGGCCACGATGCTCCACAGCGTCCAGACGGTGAATCCGAGATGCTCGGCCATGATCGAAAAGATCAGGTTGCGCCGCGCGACCTTCCGGCCCGTGCTCTGCCAGAAGGCCGCGTCGTCGGGATGCCACTCGGCGATCCAGCGCGCCATCGTTCCTCCTACGCTCGGTGGCGAGGACTCGAACGTAGGAAGCCGGCGTTACGCACACTGACGATCCGTCGCTGTGCGTTCGTTACATGTAACTCACCCGCGCAACACGCAATACACATGCGTCACGGCGGAAACACGATGTTAATGAAAGCCGCCGAAGAACGAGCGGACGTCGGCGACGAGCAGCTCGGGCTGCTCCATGGCGGGGAAGTGGCCGCCGGAGGCGAACTCCGACCAGTGAACCACCTTGTTGGCGCGCTCGGCGAGCCCCCGGACCGGCTGGACGTAGTCGTGGGCGAACACGGCCACCCCCATCGGCGTGGGTGAGCGCTCGGGCATGCTCCAGGCGTGGGAGAACTCCCAGTAGAGCTGCGCGGCCGAGTCGGCCGTGTTCGTCAGCCAGTAGAGCGAGACGTTGGTGAGCAGGCGGTCGCGGTCGACGCCGTCCTCGGTCCACTCGGTGAACTTCTCCGCGATCCAGGCGAGCTGCCCCGCCGGCGAGTCCGCCAGCCCGAACGCCAGCGTGTGCGGGCGCGTCGACTGGATGGCCATGTATCCGCCCAGCTCGCCGGTGAACCGCTCCAGCCCTTCGAGCCTGGCCCGGTCGGAGTCGCTCAGCCCGTCGAGCTCGCCCGGCTGTCCCGAGGGGAAGGTCATCAGGTAGTTCACGTGCACGCCGATCACGTGCTCGGCGTCGACGAGGCCCAGCTCTATGGACACGCCGGAGCCCCAGTCGCCGCCCTGCGCGCCGTAGCGCTCGTAGCCGAGCCTGGCCATCAGCGTGGCCCAGGCCTGGGCGACGCGGCGCAGCGTCCAGCCGGTGCTCGCGAGCGGGGCGGAGAACCCGTAGCCGGGCAGTGACGGGATGACCAGGTGGAAGGCGTCGGCCGGGTCGCCGCCGTGTGCCCGCGGGTCGGTGAGCGGGCCGATCACGTCGAGGAACTCCACGACGGATCCGGGCCAGCCGTGCGTGAGGATCAGCGGGGTGGCGCCGGGCTCGGGCGAGCGCACGTGCAGGAAGTGGATGTCCTGGCCGTCGATCGTGGTGACGTACTGCGGATGGGCGTTGAGCCGCGCCTCGTGCTCGCGCCAGTCGTAGCCGGTGGCCCAGTGGTCGACGAGCTCGCGCAGCTGCTCGGCCGGCACGCCGCGCTCGACGCCCGCGCCCGGCGTCTGGACGGGCAGGCGGGTCCGGGCCAGCCGTTCGCGCAGGTCGTCGAGGTCGGCCTGGGGGATGTCGACACGGAAGGTCCTGATCTCTTCGTTCATGGGAGAACCGTCTCAGCGATAGTGGCAAGCTATTTGCCTAGATCGCCAGGACAATGAGGAGATGCTGGAAACCTCCGCACGGTTGCTGCGCCTGCTGTCACTGCTGCAGACACGGCCCGGCTGGACGGGCGCCGAACTGGCCGACCGCCTTGCCGTGAGCCCGCGCACCGTCCGCTACGACATCGACAAGCTGCGCAACCTCGGCTATCCGGTGCACGCCGTGCCGGGCGTCGCGGGCGGCTACCGGCTGGGCTCGGGAGCCGAGTTGCCGCCGCTGCTGCTCGACGACGACGAGGCCGTGGCGGTCGCCGTCGGCCTGCGCACCGCGGCCGGCGGCACGGTCGACGGCATCGAGGAGGCCTCACTGCGCGCCCTGGCCAAGCTCGAACAGGTGCTGCCCGCCCGGCTGCGCCACCGGGTGCGGGCGCTGCACGGCCACACCGTGTCCCTCTCCCCCGGCGGGCCGTCGGTCTCCGCCGACACGCTCACCCTGATCGCCGCCGCCTGCCGCGACCACACCCGGCTGCGCTTCGACTACCGCACGCACGACGGCACCGCCGCGGCCCGGGACGCCGAGCCGTACCGGCTGGTGCACACCGGACGCCGCTGGTATCTCGTCGCCTGGGACGTCGACCGCGCCGGCTGGCGCACCTTCCGCGTCGACCGGATCACCCCGCGAGTGCCGCAGGGGCCCCGCTTCACCCCTCGCGAGAGCCCGCCGGACGACGTGGTGCCCAGGGGGGTCGACACCGCGCTGGCCCAGCATCGCGCCACGGCGACCGTGCACGCCCCCGCCGCCGTCATCGCCGGCCGCCTGCCCGCCTCCGTCCTCGTCGAGCCCGTGGACGACGACACCTGCCTGGTGCACGCGGGTGGCGACACGCCCATGCGGCTGGCTCTGCACCTCCTCATGCTGGACGCGGACTTCGACGTGGACGGCCCGCCCGAGCTGCTCGACGCGCTGCGCACGCTCGCCGCCCGAGCCGGGGGTTACCGGCCACAGCCTGGGGTAACTGCATCACATCAAGGGGGGAAATCATGATCAAATCGCTCCACAAGATGGGCATTAAGTCAAACCACATGTACGTGGCCGGAATCTGCTCGATCGGTCTGTCCTTCGCCACCTGGTTCGCCTCGAAGAACCGCGAATCCGCGGGCATCGACCGGGCCGACCGGTGGGGCATCTTCATCGGCCAGTGGGCCCCCACGTTCTTCGGCATGGGGGTAGCGCTCCGCATCGAGGAGACCCACCGCGGCGAGGAGGACCTGCAGGACGAGCTCCGGGGCGAGTCCAAGCACCGGTCGGATCGGATCCGCGCCGGCGTTTGACAGCTGTGCAGGCCGCGGGCCACGTCAGGGGGACGTGGCCCGCGGCCTGCGCCGTCATCGGACGACCGGGGCGCCTCCCACCCGCGCGTGCGCGTGCAGCGCGGTCAGCCCCGCCCCCACGAGGCCGGCCCGCTCCCCGAGGGCGGCGGCCCGGATCGGGATGCCGCGCGGCCCCGGAAGCGCCTCGGCGCGGAAGGCCCGCCGTGCCGGGCCCAGCAGCAGCGAGCCGAGCCTGGACACGCCGCCCGCGATCACGATCACGTCCGGGTCCAGCAGGTTGGCCGCACCCCCGAGGACCTGTCCCAGCAGAGTCGCCGCGCCGGTGATCACCTGGCAGGCCCGCGGATCTCCTGATCTGGCCAGCGATGCGATCCGCCTCAGCCCGAGCGCCTGCCCGGTCAGCTCCTGGTACGAGCGCTCGATCGCCGGCCCCGACGCGTGCGCCTCGACGTGGCCGGCCGCCCCGCAGGAGCACCTCCGCCCGGCGACGCCCGGGGCGGGCACGTGCCCGATGGCGCCCGCCGTTCCCGAACGGCCCGTCACTGTCACCCCGCCGGACACGAGCGCGCCGCCGATCCCGGTGCCGACGGCCACCACGAGCGCCGTCCGGGCACCTCGCGCCGCGCCTGTCCGGGCCTCGGCCGTGCCTGCCGCGTGGCAGTCGTTGACGACCACCGCCGGCAGCCCGAGCCCCTGCTCGGCGGCGCCTTTCACATCCGTGCCCGCCCAGCCGCTCAGCAGGTCGGTGGCGCTGGCGATGCGGCCGGCCGCGTCGACCACGCCCGCCGTCGCGACGCCGCACGCCAGTACCCGGTCGCCACCGAGGTCGAGGAGCGGGCGGGCACAGTCGAGCACGGCCGCCATGATCGCCTGACCGCCTTCGGCTGCGGGGGTCGCCGTCCGACGCTGCTCGTGCAGCCGCCCCTGAGCGTCCACCAGGCCGACCGCGATCTTGGTCCCGCCGATGTCGACGGCCACGGCGAGCGGAGTCCGGCTCATCTCCGCGTCCCGGGCGGCCCGGAAATGCTCACCGGAGCCGTCATCGGGAGCCTCGCGGCGCCGCCGGGTTCGGCGCGCTCGGCGAGCCCGGCGATGACCCCGGAGTCCCGCGGCGGATGCTCCTCGGGCGCCTGGCAGGAGACGACGAGCCCGCCACCGATCCGGTCCAGCACGGACGGGGCTGGCTGAGCGCCCGTATATGTCATGCCCAATCTCACCAACCTTGTCCAATTTATCCCCAAAAAGGGGAAGATATGCTGCAATTGGTATAGCCCAATTTCGGCGAAGGGGTCAAGGGGAGGTCTCATGCCCGGCGAAGCGGCGCGGCGCCCGGCCAAGTCCGCGCAGCTGCGCGAGCACCTGCATGCACTCCTGCGGGAGCGGCTCGCCCCGCACGACCGGCTGCCCACCGAGCGCAGCCTGGCCGAGGAGTTCGCGCTCAGCCGGCTCACGGTCAGGCGCGTGCTGGACCAGCTGGAGCTGGAAGGGCAGGTCTACCGCGTGCAGGGCTCGGGCACGTTCGCGAGCGAGCCGCGCATCGCCAAGTCCGTCGAGCTGACCTCGTTCAGCGAGGACATGCGCGCCCGCGGGCTGCTCCCGGGCTCGCTCGCCGTCGCCGCCGAGCGCGTGCCCGCCGGGGCGGAGATCGGCTACGCGTTGCGGATCAGCCCGTCGGCCGAGGTGCTGCACGTCCGCCGCGTCCGCACCGCCGACGGCGAGCCGATCTGCCTGGAGAACACCTACCTGCCCTCCGGCCTGGTGCCCGGCGAGCTGCTCGAGGCGCTGCACGGCTCCCTGTACGAGGAGTTGAACAACCGGTACGGCCTCGTGCCGCACCGGGCGGAGCAGACGATCAGCGCGACGGTGCTCGACCAGGACGCCGCACAGGCCCTGCGGGTGCCGCCGTTCTCGCCGGCGTTCCTGGTGCGGCGCACGACCTTCGACGCCCGGGGGCGAGCCATCGAGCGGGCGGAGTCGCACTACAGAGGGGACCGGTACGCCTACCGGCTCACGATCTATCGGGGCTGACCGGCGAACTGCTGGAGCGCCTCCCCGCTCAGCCTGTAGCGGATCCAGTCGTCACACGGCTCCGCGCCCATGGACTTGTAGAAGTTGATCGCCGGCTCGTTCCAGTCGAGCACCGACCACTCGAACCGCGCATACCCGCGCTCGACGCAGATCCGGCCCAGCTCGGCCAGCAGCGCCTTGCCGTGCCCGCCTCCGCGGCGGGTGGGACGCACGTACAGATCTTCCAGGTAGATCCCCTGCGTCCCGGTCCAGGTGGAGAAGCTGAGGAACCACAGCGCGAAGCCGACGACCTCGCCGTCGCTCTCGGCGACATGGGCGAAGACGGACGGGGACTCACCGAACAGGACCTCCCGCAGCTGCTCCTCGGTGAGCTTCACCTCATGCAGGGCCTTCTCGTATTCGGCCAGCTCGCGGACCAGCTCGTTGATCACGGGGACGTCGTCAGGGGTGGCACGGCGAATCATGCGCCACAGGGTAGTCACCCCGGACAGATGCCGGTCACAGGGGACGGCTCACGTCAGCGCGGCCAGGCGCGCGAACCGGCCGCCGGGCCTGGCGAGGAGCTCTGTACGGGGTCCGTGCTCGACGACCCGGCCACCGTCCAGGACGACGACCGTGTCGAAGGAGCGGGCCACGTCCAGCCGATGGCTGATCATCACGGTCGTCATCCCCCGGCGCGCCCGCAGGACGGCGCGGATCACCTCCAGCTCGGTCGGCGAATCGAGTGCGGAGGTCGCCTCGTCCAGGACGAGCACCGGCGCACCGCTCAGCAGCCCCCTGGCCAGGGCGATGCGCTGGCGTTCCCCGCCCGACAGCAGGGCGCCGCGTTCGCCGACCACGGAGTCGTAGCCGTCGGGCAGCTCGGTGACGCGCCGGTGGACGCGGGTGATCTCGCAGGCCCGGACGAGGTCGGCCGGCGAGGCGTCCGGGGCGGCGTACCGGAGGTTGTCGGCGATCGAGCCGTGGAAGAGGAAGGGCTCCTGCGGGACCAGGCAGACCCGGCCGCCCGCAAGCACCGCTCCTTCGGACGGCGGATACAGCGCCGCGAGGAGCCTGCCCAGGGTGGTCTTCCCCGAGCCGCTCGGTCCGGCGATCAGCGTGGCGGAGCCGGCGGGCAGGTCGATGGTGACCTCCCGCAGAGCCCAGTGGGAGGGGCCGTGCGCGACGCCCGCGCCCAGGACCGACACCCTGCCCCGCTCCGATCCGCCGGGCACGGTCGCGGCCCGGGCGGCGGGCAGGTCGAGGTAGTGGAAGACGCGTTCGAACGCCGCCCGCGCCGTCTGGAAGCCGGTGACGAAGTGCAGGATCTGCCAGAGCGGCTGGTAGACCCTGGCCTGCAGCACGGCGAAGGCGACGAGCGCGCCGGGAGTGACGCTCTCGGTCAGCCCGGCCGCGACGTACACCACGTACGGGGTCAGCACGACGAGGAGCTGCCCCGCGCTGAGCACCGACTGGGCCACCAGGCCCGACCGCACGCCGAGGCCCGCCAGCCGGCGGCTCTCGGCGGCGAAGCTCGCGGCGTCGTCGCCGGCCCTGTCGTGCACCCTGGCCAGGGTGACGCCGCCGAGCGAGAGCCGCTCGGCGCTGATGGAGGCCAGCTCGGCGCGGACGTGCTGGCCGGTGGACGCGAGCTCCCGCATGGCCCGGCCGGAGCGGGCGGCGATCCAGAAGGCGACGGGCATCAGCCCGAGCGCGACCGCCGCCAGCGGCGGAGACAGGGTGATCATGGCGCCCAGCGCGAACAGGAGCATCAGCAGGCTCGCGAGCGCGGTCGGGACACCGTCCTTGACGGTCTCCTCGATCCGGTCGGTGTCGTTGACCAGGCGCGACTGGATCTCGCCGCCCCGGGAGGCGGCGAAGAAGCCGAGCGGCATCCGCTGCAGGTGGCGGAACAGGTCGCTGCGCAGCGTGTGGACGATCCGCTCGGCGACCCTGGTGGCCAGCCAGGACTGGGCGAGGTCGACCGCGGCCGCGGCGGCGGCGATGACCGCCGCGAGGAGGGCGACCTGGGCGAGCAGCCGCAGGTCGGTGCCGCCGGCGCCGAACAGGGCGTGGTCGAAGACGAGCCGGGCGAGTAGGGGGAGGGCGACGTGCAGCCCGGAGAAGACCGCGACCAGCAGCACGACCAGGCATGCGACCGGGCGATGCGGCGCGAGCAGGCGGGCGATCCTGCGCCCGGTGCGCGGGACCGGTTCGTTCACGGCTCTCCCCTCACGGTGAGGCCGCGCATGCCGGGCGGTCCCGGCATGCGCGGCGCTGTGCGGCATCAGGCGGCGGCGTAGCCCGCGAGATCGCTGCATCCGACATGCTTGAAACAGTGCGAGATCCTGGCCGCCGCGGCGACCGGCTCGCGCTCGTTGAGACCCTGCAGGTCACGAACGTCGAACGACATGGTGTCCACCTCCTCTCCCCCGTCGAAGTCCTTATCGATCACCACGGTCAGCGGACCGCGGCGAGCTCTGTGGTGGCCGACCGGCCCAGCTCGACGACGTCGTCCAGCATCCAGATCCGGTCGTGGCCGTGGCGCAGGCGCAGCAGGAAGGCGAGCACGCCCGCCGTCCCGCCGAGGTAGCCCGGGACGAACGCGTCGAACGGGTCGGGCACCAGCAGCCGGCCCGACTTCCTGACAGCCCTGGCCGCCAGGCAGCCGGCCAGGTCCCCGGCCCACCGCCGGTAACGTTCCTCGCCGGTGAAGGCGGCCATGTCGAGCAGGAACTCGCCCTCGCCCGGCAGGCCGTGGCAGGCCGCCGCCCCGTGCTTCCACCGGGATCGGTGGACGGCGACGGCCGCCTGCTCGGCGAGCGACAGGGCGGCGGCGTCGCCGGTGACCCGCCAGTAGCGCACCAGGAAGGCGCCGATGCCCGACGAGCCGCTGCACCAGTGCGGGCGGCGCGGCCATGCGGTCGACGGGTCGCCGCGCAGGGTCGGCCACCAGGCGGCGCCGCCGTCGAGGTCGGCGTGCTCGCCCAGCAGGGCGGCCACCTCGTGGACGGCGGGCATCCAGTCGGGCCGGTCCAGCGCCTGGCTCGCGTACAGCAGCGCGGTGGCGATGCCGGCGACGCCGTGCGCGAAGCCGAGATGCTCGGCGAGGTCGGAGTCGGGCGAGGCCCACCTCAGCCCGTCGCCGGTGCGGGAGCCGGCGGCGTAGAGGTTGCCGAACGTGGTCTCCGCCTGCTCGCGCAGGACGGGGTCGCCCGACAGCAGCGCCAGGCGCAGCACCGCCATCCCGCAGCCGGCCAGGCCGTGCGTGATGTCGGGGCTGGGGTGGGCGGTGGGCAGCTCGCGGGCCGCGCGCAGGGCGAACTCGCGCTCGCCGCTCTCGTACAGCGCCCAGAGGGCTCCCGACCTGCCCATGTAGAGCCCGGGAGGCCAGACGGCCTCTGCCGCCAGACGCCGGCGCAGCCATCGCGCGGCGATGGTGGCCTCGGCTCCGGACCGTGGCAGCACCGCCAGGATGCCGGCCGCCCCGTTGCCGGCCGAGCACGGATCCGCGTCGAGGCCCTGGATCCGGTCGTTCCAGGGCGACTGCGCGTCCCGGCCGGGGTCCATCGTCTCGGCGAGCCAGGCGAGGCCGTCGCCGATGAGCTCGTCGAGCCGGTCCGGACCGGCGGGCGGGGGGACGTGCCCCGCCTCGGGCGGCCGGTCGAGGAATCGGGCGCACCTGTCGAGCGGCCACCGCTCGTCCGGCTCGGCCAGCAGGCCCTCGATGAGGGGGCGCAGCAGGGCCAGGGTCGGATTGGCCCGGCACACGGCGCGGACGTGCTCGGCGACGCGTGCCGGGGCTGCGCCCTCCATCAGCCCCGGGCTGGAGCCGGTCGCGAGGAAGTAGAGCATCGCGCCGAGACCGTAGAGGTCGGCGGAGCGCGGCGGGGCCGCACGCAGCGTTCCGCGGTGCGGCACCAGCTCGGGCGCCATGAACCCGGGCGTCCCGCCGATCATCGCGGTGTCGCCAGGCAGCGCGGCGAACTCCAGGTCGATCAGCCGGAGATCGCCGCCGGGCAGGACCATCACGTTGTCCGGCGACATGTCGACCAGCACCAGGCCGCGGTCGTGCACGGTCATGAGCTTGCGCACCAGCCGGCGGGCGACGGGCAGCACGTCGGCCGCCGCGCCGCCGAACCCGTCCCCGCCCAGCGGCGCGGCGACGGACTCCGACCACCTCCGCAGGGTGGTGCCGGGCACCAGCTCCTGGACCAGGAAGGCGTGCCCGCCCTGCTCGAACAGGCCCACCACGGCCGGCACCGAGTCGGTGCCGGCCAGCGACTCCAGCCGGTGGTGCTCGGCGGCGAGCTTGACGCGGGCGTCGGCGCCGCTCAGGTCGGAGCAGGCGTGCGGGCGGCCTTCCTTGACGATGACCTCCCGGGCGGAGACGGTGTCCAGGGCCAGGTAGACGCCGCCGCGGTTGCCGTGCCGGATGGCCTCGCGGACCACGTACCGGTCGTCCAGCAGGACGGCCTGCGGCCGCGACGCGGCAGGGGGTTCGGGCGGCGGGTCGAAGGGAGAGGCGGCGAAGGGCGGCGGCGCGTATCTCGGCGGCCGCTCGTCGCGGACCGGCTCCCCTTCGGGGGTGCGCAGCCCGATGTCGTAGAACCCCTCCTCGCCCAGCGTCCGGACCCCGGTGAACGCGCCGTACCGGTAGTGGACGACGCCGCCGGGCCGGTAGGCGCGGTCGGACAGCACGGCGGGGCCGGGCAGCCCCCGCGTGGCCTCGTCGAGCAGGGCCGCCAGCCGCACGGACTCGGCGTCGCCCGTCGGGTAGGCGGCGATGAACTTGCCCGCCTGGGCGCGGTCGCTGTGCGGGCTGAGCAGTTCCCAGTAGTCGTCGAGCGTCGCCGGGTACTTGAAGGCGCAGCCCTGCCGGACCAGCACCCGGGCCACCCTGGACAGCACGAGGGGAGCCGACAGCATGGTCGCCGAGACGTGCAGCTTCCAGCCCTGCACCGGCATCGGATAGCCGTCGGGCACGGCCAGCCGCCAGAAGCCGCGGTCCTCTACCCGCCAGCCGCGAGCGAGCTCGGCGGCCACGATGGCGGACAGGATCGTGGGATCCCGGTCGGTCATGGCGTTCCCCTCGTCTGGTCGGCGCTTGTTCGCCATGCCCATGAAAGCGACCGGCCGTGGCCCCCGGCCAGCGCCACTTCCACCGCTGAATTCCGGTGGAGTGGCCTCCCATCACCACTGAATCGGCATAAATACACATTCCTCTGGGCGCTGTCCCGTGTAACGATGCGCAGGCGTGGGCGCGCTGGGGGCGGGGCTGGCAAGGGGATGCACACACGGGGATCAGCCGCCGTGCCGAAAACGTTTCCAGCCGAAGGGTGGGGCAGTGGTGGGCGTGGCACAGGAGTTGGGGGCGCGCCCGGCTCCGAGCGAGGACGTCAGGTTCGCGCTCGTGGCGGGCGAGCGGGCGCTGTTCGCGGACGGCGACCTGAGAGCCGCCAGAAGGTGGTTCGAGACGGCCTACCGGCAGGCGGAGCCCAGCGGCGACGCCGAAGCGCTGGCGCGGGCGGCGCTGGGCCTGAGCGGCATCTGGGTGCACGAGCATCGCACCAGCGCGAAGTGGACGATGGTGCGCGAGCGGCAGCGCAGGGCGCTCGGCCCGCTGGATCCGCGCTCACCGCTGGCGTTCCGGCTGCGCGCCAGGCTGGCCGGCGAGGAGGACTACCGCGCCGGCGAGCACGGCCGGATCCTGGTCGTGCTCGGGCAGGCCAGGGCCGCCGGTGATCCGGTCGCGCTGGCGGAGGCGCTCAGCCTGGCCCATCACTGCCTGCTGGGCCCGGAGCACGCCGAGCTGCGGCTGCCGCTGGCCGAGGAGCTGATCGGCGTGGCGGCTCTCACGGGCCGCCGCAGCGATCTGCTGATGGGGCTGATGTGGCGTGCCGTCGACCTGTTCAAGGCCGCCGACCCGCACGCCGAGCGCAGCTTCGAGGAGCTGCAGGGACTCCTGGCGGAGGACCACCTGGCGGTCGGGTTCGTGGCGGGCGCCATCGAGGTCATGCTGAGCACCCGCGCCGGCCGGTTCGAGGAGGCGGAGGCGCTGGCGGGGGCCTGCGCGCAGCGCGGCACCGTGGCGGGCGACGTCGACGCCACAGGCTGGTACGGCGGGCAGCTGGGCGCCATCCGCTGGTATCAGGGGCGCATCGCCGAGCTGCGGCCGTCGCTGGTGGAGCTGGCCTCCTCCCCCACGCTCAGCGCCGTGGACAACTCCCAGCTCGCGGGCCTGGCCGTGGCCTCCGCCACCGCGGGCGACCACCGCGCGGCGGCGGGCCTGCTGGCCCGGTTGCGCGGCCGGGACCTGGCGCACCTGCCGCGCTCCAGCAGCTGGCTGGCCACGATGTACGGCATCGTGGAGGCGGCCTATCTGCTGCGCGACGCCGGCACCGCGGCTCGCGCGCACGCGCTGCTCGCCCCGTTCGCCGGGTTGCCGGTGGTCGCGGGGCTCGGCGTCACCTGCTTCGGCTCCGTGCGGCACTCGCTGGGCACGGCCATGCTCGCCGTCGGCGACCTGGACCGGGCCGTCGAGCATCTGCGGGGGGCGGTGCACGACAACCTCGCCCTGGGCCACTGGCCGGCCGCGGTGCTGTCGCGGCACCGGCTCGCGCGGGCGCTGGCGCTGCGCGACGGCCCGCGCGACGAGGCGGCGCGCGAGGAAGCGGCCGCCGCGGCGCGGGAGGCGAAGGAGCTCGGCATGACGCTGCCCGCCGAGGCGGGCGCGGCGGACCGGGCCGGCGGCGCGCCCGCGCGGCTCCTCCGGCACGGCAAGCAGTGGCTGCTGGAGTGGGGCGGGCGCAGCGTGCTCGTCGCTGACAGCGTGGGGACGCGTCACCTGGCCGTCCTGATCGCCAACCCGGGCCGCGAGATCCCGGCCACCGACCTGGCCGCCGGCACCCGGGCGCCGGAGTCCGCGACCGCCTCGCCGCAGCCGCTGCTGGACGCCGCCGCCAGGGACGCCTACAAGCAGCGGCTGACGCACCTGCAGGCGGAGATCGACGAGCTGGAGTCGATGAACGACATGGCGCGAGCCGCCGCGCTGCGCCTGGAGCACGAATGGCTGGTGGCCGAGCTGGCCTCCGCCACCGGCATCAACGGCCGGACACGAGCGTTCACCGGCAGCCAGGAGCGCGCCAGGATCGCCGTGGGCAAGGCCATCAGGCGGGCCGTGTCGCGGGTCGCCGAGGCCGATCCGGCGATCGGCGAGGAGCTGCGCGTCACCGTGCACACCGGCCTGCGCTGCAGCTACCTCCCCCGCTGACCGGTGGAACCGGGTGGAACGCGGTGGAACGGGATGTCACGCCTTACAAGGGGGGCTCACCCGAGTTTGCAGGGGAGATGTATGCGCAACCCGCGAAGGCTCAGCGTCCCGATCCATCTGGAAAGGGACCTGCCCGAACCGTTGCACCACCAGCTCGCCGCCCAGTTGAGGCAGGCGATCGTCACCGGCCGGCTCGCCGCCGGCACCCGCATGCCGTCGACCAGGACCCTGGCCGAGGTGCTGCGGATCTCCCGCGGGGTCGCGCTCGCGGCGTACGAGATCCTCCTGGGTGAGGGTCACGTGGTGGGCCGGCACGGCTCGGGCACCTACGTGGCGCGGCGGGAGGAGAACCGCGCCCGGCGCCGGCCTCCCGCCGAGGCCGGTCTCACTACCGTCGACCTGACGCCGGACCGCCCGAACCCGCAGGCGTTCCCGCTCATCGCGTGGCGCTCGGCCTGGCGGCGGGCCAGCCACCACGCGCCTCCGGACGACGAGCTGCCTCCGCTCGGCCTGCCGGAGCTGCGACGCGAGATCACCGCGTACCTGCGGGAGTCACGCGGCCTCGTCCTCGACGACCACGAGGTCGTCATCACGGCCGGCCACGAGCACGCGCTCGGGCTGCTGCTGCGGGCGACGGGCGAGCCGTCCCCGCTGGTCGCCCTGGAGGACCCCGCGCTCCCGCGCCTGCGCACCGCGCTGAGCAGGCACGCCAGGGTGCTCCCGGTGCCGGTCGACGGCGACGGCGCCCGCGCCGGCCTCGTTCCGGGCGGCTGCGACGCCGTCGTGGTCACGCCGGAGCGGAACAACCCGCTGGGGGCCCGCATGTCGCCGGACCGCCGCCGGGCGCTCGCCGCCTGGGCGTCCGCGACCGGCGGCCTGGTCGTCGAGCCCGCCTTCGACGGCGTCTTCGACACCGCCGCCAACCCGCTCCCCAGCATCCTGTCCCTGAGCGACCCCCGCCGCGCCGCCATGGCGGGCTCGTTCCGCGACATCCTGACGCCCAACCTGCGGGTGGCCTTCGCCGTGGTCCCGCGCCACCTGGCCGAGGCCGTCGAGGCGGGTGTCCCCGCCGCGTCCGGCCAGCCGTCCTTCACCTGCCAGCGGGCGGTGACGGAACTGCTCGCCTCGGGCAGCGTCGCCCGCCACGTCGAGCGGCTGTCGGCCCTGTACGCGACCCGGAGGAAGCTGGTGCGGCAGGCGCTCGGCGGCTACGCGCGCACCCGCCTGCTCGGCACGGACAGCGGCTCGGCGGCGGCGCTCCTCCTGCCGGACCCGGCCGTGGCGGACGCGGTCACGCGGACCCTGCGAGCCAGGCGGATCCAGGTCGCCGACCTCGCGACCTACCATCAGGGCATCCCCCGGCACGGCATCGTGCTCGGCTACGGCCATCTGGACGAGATGACGCTCCGCAGGGCGCTGCACGTGATCGCCCGCACCCTCGACACCCACGGCCTGCCCCGCAGCGCGGCCGCCTGAGCCCGGACATGCGAAACGCCCTCCGAGTGGATCCCTCGGAGGGCGTTTCGTCTGGTAGCGGGGGAAGGATTTGAACCTACGACCTTCGGGTTATGAGCCCGACGAGCTACCGAACTGCTCTACCCCGCGTCGACTCCTTAACCATAGCGCACTCTCGGACTCCCCCGCCCCGCGAACGGCGCGGCCCGGCTAGACCTGCCGGACGACGTGCAGCAGATACTCCTTGCGGTTGAGCGGGTTGTGGTCCGTCCGCGGCCGGACCGGCGCCTGGCCGCGGACCTCCTGGTAGTGGTCGAAGGCGCTCTCCAGCAGGCCCTCGCCGCGGGTCAGCGACGGCAGCCGCTGCTCCAGCTCGTGCACCCTGGCCGCCGGGATGATCCCTTCCACCAGGAACGACGACTCGCCCGGCGCCGAGGTCCGGGGGACGGCGCCCAGCCGTGCCAGCGCGGGCAGCACCCCGGCGAACACGTCCTCGGGCAGCTCCAGGCGGAAGCGGTGCATCGGCTCGTACACCCTGGTGCCCGCCTGCTTGAGGGCGTCCATCAGCACCAGCGGCGTCAGGTTGCGGAAGTCCCCGGCGGTGCTCGACATGCTCTTGTCGAACACCGCGTGGGCGTGGCTCTGCCGCGGCCAGTAGCCGGTGTGCGTCAGGATGACCGTGCAGTCGGTGACCCGCCATCCGGAGAGCCCCTGGAGCAGGGTCTCCCGCACGGTGTCCTCGACGGCTCTGATGAACGTGTACGGCATCGAACCGAGCTCGACCTCCAGCCTGAAGTCGACGCCGGAGCCGATCGGGGCCGGCTCGACGCGCAGCCCGACCGTGCCGAGGAACGGGTTGGGGTTCTTGGCGATGAACTCGACGGCGGCGCCGGTGCCGATGGGCCGTTCGACGCAGATGGTGGTCGTCTCGCGGAAGGTGACGTCGAGGCCGAACTCGTCGGCCAGCGTCGCCTGGATGACCTCCTTCTGCACCTCTCCGTAGAGGGAGACGGAGGTCTCCTGCCGGATGTCGTCCTGGCGCAGGTCGATCAGCGGGTCCTGCTCGGCGAGTTGGGAGAGCGCGACGTGCAGCGCGCCCCTGTCGGCGGGCCTGGCCGGCACGACGACGGTCTCGAGCGTCGGCGGGGCGAAGTGGCGCCCGGCGGTCCCGGTGCGCGGCAGGCCGAGCTCGTCGCCGATCCGGACGCCGCCGAGCCCCCAGAGCTTGCCGATCCGCCCCGCGGCGACCGAGGAACTGCGCACCGCACCGCCCCGGTCGAAGACGCGGATGGCGGTGATCTTCCCTTCCTCGCCCTCGCGGAACGGCACCAGGTCGCGGACCCCGACCGTGCCGGAGAACATCCGGACGTAGGCGATCTTCTCCCCGGCGGGACCGCGCTCGACCTTGAAGACCGTGCCGGAAGGCGGGGCGCCGGCGTCGCCCGCCGTGGCGGGCAGCAGCTCCCTGATCCCGGCGATCAGCTCGCCGACCCCCGCGCCGGTGATCGCCGAGCCGAAGAAGACCGGGTGCACCAGGGCCCGCCGTGACTGCGCCGCGAGCTCCTCGCGCAGCCTCCGGTAGGAGATGGGCTCCGTGCCGTCCACGTACGCGGCGAGGAGGGTGTCGTCGTGGTCGGCGAGCACGCTCAGCAGGTCGTCGTCCCCGGCGGAGAAGGGCACGTAACGGGCACCGCGGGTGCCGAGGCCGGTGACCGACCCCATCGCGACACCGGCCGGGACGAGCCTGCCGGAGATGCTCCGCAGGACCTGCGCGTACTGCGCGCCACCGCGGTCGATCTTGTTCACGAAGACGAGGGTGGGGATGCGCAGCCGGCGCAGCGCCCGCATGAGCACGCGGGTCTGCGGCTGCACGCCCTCCACGGCGGAGACGACGAGAACGGCGCCGTCGAGCACGTTCAGCACCCGCTCGACCTCGGCGATGAAGTCCGGATGGCCAGGCGTGTCGATCAGGTTGACCGTCACGTCGTCGATGGGGAAGGAGACGACGGCGGACTTGATCGTGATGCCGCGGCGGCGTTCGAGCTCCATGGAGTCGGTCTGGGTGTTGCCCTCGTCGACGCTGCCGATCTCGTCGATGACCCCGGCGGCGTGCAGCAGCCGCTCGGTCAGACTCGTCTTACCGGCGTCGACATGCGCCAGAATTCCCAGGTTGAGCGATTTCACTAAGCGTCATGTCCTCTGAGTGGGTGGTCATTCTCAGCTGGTAAGACATGAACGCTGCTCGCATCGCTACTCCTCGCTCGATCGGTCGTGCTCCGGTAGTGCAGCAGACGGACTCCCGCCGGGACAACCGGTTTTCCGGCGTCGACGGCCAAGGGCGCCACCCCTTGGCCGTCGTCCGGTCACCTCAGGGCGTAGGCGCGGGTGACGGTCTGGGTGACGGAGCCGCCGGCCCTGTCGGACGCGGTGACCCGCAACGACACGTACCCGTTGGTCGCGTCCAGCGGCGGGTGCGTCACCGTGGCCCGGAAGCGATCGCCGGCGCGCCCGCTGACCCGCGCGTCCTGCCAGGTGGTCCCGTCGTCGACGGAGTACTCGACGCGGACCTTGTGCACATCCGGCGCCCGCCGGATCGAGGAGTGGGCGCCGGCCCGGACCTCGAAGCCGAACGGCCGCCCGGCCGGGGCCCGGTTCAGCAGGTCGAGCGGCACGTCGTAGGCGAGCAGGATGGCCGGCTGGACGGCGCACGACGGCCCGTAGGAGCAGGCGTGATCGCGGGGTGTGCCCGACGGCGGCGAGGAGGCGAACCGCGAGCTGGTGGTCACCTTGGCGGACAGCTTCCGCCCGCTGGTGTCCACGGCCTCCAGGCGGTATCCGCCCGCCTCGGCGGGGACCGTGAAGGAGCGCGGGTAGCGCCCCTTCACCGGGATCTCCACCTCGCCCGCGAACAGCCTGGGCGCCGACGTGACGGGACTCGGCTCGCTGTGGTGGCGCGGATCGGAGTCCAGCCACTGTTCGGCCGGCACGAACCGGTCTCCGTCCCGGCACATCGAGCACGGCACCACGACCGGATAGCCGTCCGGCACGTCGGCTGCGCCGGAAACCAGGGGCGCCTTGAACCACTGCTCGCTCTGCCGCCGGTCGCGGCCGGTGAAGCGGTCGTAGGAGCTCAGCAGGAGGCTCTCGTTGGTGATCTGGCGCGTCCAGGTCACCCGGTCGTCGAACGGGCCGAAGTATTCGGTGCGGGCGACCGGCATGCGCAGGGCCGAACCGTACGTGATCCGCCCCGGCTCCTCACCGCTCGTGGACTCGCCGTACTCCCAGCCGAAGGTGTCCGGCTGGTCGGCGTGGTAGCCGGAGTCGATCCTGGCGAGGTCCCCGGTGTCGACCTTCGCGGCCTTGGCGGGCACCCGGCCGCGCTCGTCGTAGCGCAGCCGGTAGACGACCTCGGGGCCGGCGTACGGCTCCATCCGGAGCGAGACGGGCCCGCCGCCGAGCGCGGCGAGCAGGTCGCGCCCCTCGTCCGCGCTGAGGCCCAGCGACTGGAAGGACGCGGAGCCGCCCAGCGGCACGCGCGCCTTCCCGCCGTCGACGTCGAGATAGCCGACGAAGCCCGCGGCCCCGCGCCGGGCCGCGGTCCTGGCCGCCTCCTCCATCAGCAGGCTCGCCGTGACGTACGGGGACTCGCCGCCCGCGACGGGCACCGCGGCCAGCGCCAGCTTGCCTGTGACGTCGGTGCCGTCGAAGTCCTGCGGCCTGCCCTGTCCCACGGAGATCACGGGAAGGGTTCTGGGCTGCGTCATGGCGGTGCGCATGGCGTCGACGTCGTAGACGGGGTGGAGGCTGAGCCCGCCCGCCGTGGCCGAGGCCAGCGCGGCGCGCCGGAGGTCCCAGCCGTGCGACAGCCGCAGCTTGCCTGTCTTGACCTTGGCGACCGGGGTGACGTAGAAGTCCTGGCCGACCGCGCCGCCGTACAGGGAGACGGGGTTGTTGCGGTCGGTGAAGGTCCGCACGTACCAGGCGTGGCCGGTGCCCTCGGTGGCCTCGCGGGTGATCGGTTTGATCGGCACGGTCTCGCGGGCGTCCAGGGTGACCGTCCGCTCCCCGTCCAGCCTCACCTGCTCGATCACCCAGCTGTTGCGGTTGCTGATGCGGCTCTCGTTGGCCACGCCGATGATCTCGTAGTCGCCCGCGGGCAGCCACATCTCACCGTCGCCGGAGAAGTCGAGCCGGACGGCGTAGTAGCCGTAGGGGTTGAAGGGATCCTCCGGGCTGTTCGCCCGCTTGAGGGGGATCGCGTAGACCAGCGGCTCGGTGCCCTCCCGGCCGGGGAGGAACTCCTTGGTCCCGTACGAGTTGATCAGCGAGATGCCCAGGCGATGGGTGGCCGGGCCGGTGTAGTAGCTGAACGGCGTGACGAGCCGGAGATCTCCGGCGGCGGCGGTCACCCAGCCGCCGTAGGCGCCGATCGGGCCGGCGGCCGGGTCGACGGTGATATCAACGGTGGCGGCGCCCCTGGCGGGGATCGTGACGCTCCGCGCAGACAGGCTGATCGCCCCGTCGGGCGCGGGCTTGCCGCTCCAGCCGCGGGTGACGAGCTCGACGGCCAGCGTGACGGCCTCGTCGCCGGTGTTGCGGTAGGTGACCTGGCGGGTGGCCCGGTCCTTGCCGAGCACGCGGAAGTCGACGGCGGAACTCGCGATCACCTGCTGGGTGACCGCGCGGGTCACGTTCACCCGGCCGCCGCCCTGCTCGAACCAGTTGTGCTCGGCGTGCCGCTCCGCGGTCGAGACCAGAGCGTCGCGCAGCTCGTCGGCGTCCCAGTCCGGGTGCTGCTGGGCGAGGATGGCCGCGGCTCCGGCCACGTGCGGGGTCGCCATGGAGGTGCCGCTGTTGGCCGTGTAGCGGTCGTTGCCGGGGATCGGCCGGGCGGTGGAGTCCGCCGAGCGCGCGGCGACGATGTCGACGCCGGGGGCGACGATGTTCGGCTTGACGGCCGCGTCGTCGAGCCGCGGTCCCCTGCTGGAGAAGTCGGCCAGTGTGGTCCCGGTGGTCTTGTCCACCGCGCCGACGGCCAGGGCCTGCTCGGCAGCCGCGGGGATGCTCACGGTGAGGGCGTCGCCGGCGTTGCCTGCGGCGGTGACGAACAGCGTGCCGTGCTTCTTCGTGAGCTCGTCGAGCGCCTGGCTCATCGGGTCGGTGCCGTTGCCGCAGCAGCTGCCCAGGCTCATGTTCACCACGTCGGCGCCCTGCTCGGCGGCCCACTCCATGCCGGCGATGGCCCAGGACCAGTCCCCGTTGCCGTTGTCGGCGAGCACCTTGCCGACCAGGAGCGAGGCGCCGGGTGCCACGCCCTTGTAGGCCCCTCCCGACGCGCTGCCGGAGCCCGCGATCGTGGAGGCGACGTGGGTGCCGTGCCCCTGCCGGTCGGTGATGCCCGGTGAGCTGGAGAAGTTCTCGCTGGCGACGATCTTGCCGGCGAAGTCCGGATGCGCGGCGTCGATGCCGGTGTCGAGGACGGCGACCTTGGTCCCCTTGCCGTCGAAGCCGCGCTCCCAGGCGGCGGGCGCCCCGACCAGCGGGACGCTGCTGTCGAGCGACACCTCGATCCGGCGGTCGAGCCAGACCTTGCCGATGCCGCTCGCCGACCTGCCGGCGGCCGGCCTGTCCGCACGCAGCGCGGCCCAGAACTCGCCCGCCTGCCCGGCCTTCACCGTCATGGCGGCGCCGTCGATGCTGTCGAGGGGGCGGACGTTCTCGCTGGCGGGCAGGGCGTCGGCCGCCTTGGTGAGAGCGGAGGCGGTGGGCTCGCCGGTGTAGGTGACGAGCAGCGGGATGGTCTCGGTGCGTTCCTCCCGCGCCAGGGTCTCGACGTCGAACAGCTTCTCGTCGAGGGTGCCGGCGGACACCATGCCCGCCGCGTCCGACGGCAGGACCAGCCATCCGCCGTCCCTGCCGGGAAGCGTGGCGAAGGTGACGGGCGTGCCGTCGGGTCTCGGCGCCTCCTGGATGCCGATGGAGGGGACGCCGTCCTTGGACGGGCGGTACCTGATCACGTCACCGGTGATCAGGGTGATGTTCGTGTCTGCCGACGGCCGGCCGTCGGCCGGGGCGGAGGTCTCCTGGTCGAGCGGGGTGGCGGAGCCCGGGGCGGCGGCCGCGGCCAGCGCGAGGGCGGTGCCGGATAAGACCGCGAGTAGGCGGGAGTGCAGGCGGGGCAAGGTTTCCCTCTCCATCCAGGCGGGAGCCGGCGCTTGTGGCGGGAGCGCTCCCACAGACAAGATCGATTCTTCGGGATCACTTATAGCCTCGATCTACCGGGATCGCCCGCATTTTCCCCACATTGGGGCCGACCAGATCGGTGCTCCTGGCATGGCCGATTCACGGTGGCTGTCCGCTCCCCGCACGCGAACAGCCACGGAACCGTCGCTCAGTCGCCGTTGAGCACCGGCATGATCCACTCCAGGGTGCCGGTCCGCAGGGCCTCCTCGGCCAGGCGCTTACCCGTGGGGGTCTTGAGCGCGGCCAGGGAGCTGTCGATCCACGGCTGCACGTTCTGGTGCCCCTGCTCGCGGTACTCCACCGCCTGGATCAGGCACTCCAGCTTGTCGGCGTCCCGCGCGCACACGGCCTCCAGGCTGGCCTTCTCCTCGTACTCGCCGACGGCACCGCTCACCATCTCCGCCACCGGCTCCGGCAGGCCCCGCATCTGGTCCGCGGTGACCTCCTCGTTCGGCGCCGCCTTGAGGTAGCGCTTGCCGATGTACGGGATGTCGGTGATGCGGGTCTCCTGGGTGTCGTGGAACAGGCTCATGAACGCCGCCCGCTCCGCGTTGCCGCCCTCCAGCTTGGCGATGACGCTGGCGATGACCGCCGTACGGAACGAGTGATCGGCGATGCTCTCCGGATCTCGTACCCCCGCCACCAGCCAGCCGGTGCGCTTGTACCGCTTGAGCAGCCCGAACTCGTACAGCACGCCCGCCACTCCCGCGAACTCGTCCGTCACGAAGATCCCCCCTCAACCTCGTTACACCATTTCGCCGAGCGTAAACGACACCTCCCTGCCTGGCCGGGTACCGAACGCTCATGTCATCGTCCCTTCCCCGTAGCGGGCCGATCCGGACGTCGGCGCGCCTGGTCAGGCCGCCGACCTCGTCCGGGCCTGCGGACAACTTCACAGGCCCGGACGAACGATCACGCGGAACGCCACTCGGCACGGCTCATCGGGGAGTCACCGAGCCGGGATGCCCCACTTGACATCGCCCGCCTGAAGGGCGGCGGCGACGTACGGCGCGATCCGCGCGCCGAACTCCGCCGTGTCGGCGCCCGTCACCACGGCCCCCAGCAGCACCGCGGCCGCGCCCGCCTCCCTGAGGAGCGCGAGGTCGTCCGGGAGCAGCGCGTGCTGGCTCGGCACGATGACGGGGATGTCGACCGCCGACGCCACCGCCTCCAGCTTCGCCAGGGTCGCCAGTGTCAGCGGCGTGCCGTACCTCTCGGGTTCGAGCGTGGAGAGTTCGAGCGCCCGGCTCCCCCGCCGCGCCAGGGCCCGCGCCTGGGATGGGCCGTCGCCCGGCCCCAGGGCCACCATGGGCGTCACCGGCCCGCACGCCTCAACGTAGCCCGCGGGCGCGTCGGCGGCGTAGACGTCGAAGTAGTCGAACCCCATCTCCCGTGCCGCGACCATCTCCGCGATCGACACTGATCCGGCCGCGCCGACGACGAGGCCCGTCGGGACGCCGAGCGCGAGGATGCCGCGCAGCCGCTCACGCTCGGCGTCCAGCGGCCCGAAGGCCGTCCCCGAGGCCCGGTGCCGCACGTTCGTGTGCACCTTCAGGCCGTCGGCTCCCGCACGCGACGCCGCCTCCGCGAGAGCTGTCTCGTTGCGCGGCAGGCTGACCAGGACAGCCAGCCGCGATTCGGGCAAACGCATTCGGGAACCCCGTCTCAGTAGTGGGTGACATTCGGCCAGCCCAGTTCCATGCCCTGGCCGGTCATCGCTTCCTGGACCTCGGCCAGCAGGCCCGGCGTCGCGGTGACCTGGTGCGGCTCGGTGTCTCGGGCCACGCAGAACGACGCCAGGTGACCAGCCGCCTCGCCCACGGTCCACTCGACCGGGTGGACCCGGTAACACCCGTTGGTGATGTGCGTGGTGCTGATGTTCTTGCCCGCGGCGATCACGTTCCGCACGCGCTCGGGAACCAGCGCGCGCATCGGGACCTGGAACGGCCAGGCCGGTACGTCGATGTAGTTGTCCCCGCCGGTCGAGGGGTGCAGGTCGATCCGGTACGAGCCGACCCCGACGCTGTCGTGGTAGGAGACGGCCCCCTCGGGGCGTACGGCCACCGCGAGGTCCTGCTCCACGATCCGGTACTGCCCGCGGATCCGCCGCGACTCCCTGATGTACGGGCGCATCGCCAGGCCGTCGGCGGTTCCCGTGACGTCGGGACGCAGCCGCAGGCCGGCCCAGCCGGAGCCGCCGTCGGGCCGGGGCGCCTCAGACTGCAGCCAGTAGAGGAAGCTCAGGCTCTGCGCCCGTGCCGCGGCGGTGTGGGCCGCGTTCTGCTCGGCCGTGCCGCCGATGACCGGCCCGCCCAGGTAGTCGATCATCGGCCAGTTCACGATGGAGATGTCGCTGTCGAACGCGCCCGGCCGGAAGTGGTTGCGGGCCAGGATCCGCCGGAACGTCCACAGCTCGTCCGACCCCGGATCCTTGCTCTGGTCGGCGATGATGCCCGTGGGGTCGTCGTCCGGGTTCGGGGTGAAGACGTAGCGCCGGGGTTCCAGCGTGTGCGGGTGCGGGGCGACCCAGCCGAGCTGGGGGCCGTGCCACCACTCGGGAGCCAGCGCTCGCCAGACGGCGTAGTCGTCCGGTTTGTCGATCGTGTGGTTCTCCCCTGCGTGGTACGAGAGCGCGAAGCACACCGACACCGCCTGCATGTTGTCCGGCTGCGCGGTCGCCGCGGCGTGCGGCTCGCCCGTGTCGGCCCGCGACTCGGCGCCGGTCGCGAACTCGGTGCCGGTGAGCGGCAGCACCTCCCCGGTCTCCGTGGCGTCCAGGACGAACCTGGCCGTGACGGTGACGTCGCCGCCCGTCTCCAGGTCGTGGAACCCCATCGCCGTCACGTGGTCGCCGTCGACCTGCGCGGTCGCCGGGACGTGCCGGCGCAGCACGGTGATCTTCCCGGCCGCCTGCCACGGAGCGAGCATGGCCTCGATCACCGCCAGGGCCACCCGCGGCTCGTGGCACAGCGGGCCGACCCGGCCCGCGCCGGGGTTCAGGTGCGCCAGCGACCTGGACGCGGACCGCAGCGGGTACCCGCTCCGGTAGTACTCACGGATGCCGTCGCGTAGCCGCCGGTAGCTCGCGGTGCTTCCGAAGGCCTCGATCCAGGGATGTTCGTCGGGCGGGACGAGCTGCGTCGTGAGCTGCCCGCCCAGCCAGGCCGTCTCCTCGGTGAGCACCACCTGCGCGCCGTTCCTGGCCGCGGCCAGCGCGGCTGCGACACCGCCTAACCCCCCACCGACCACCAGTACGTCTGCGCGGAACTCGGTCACTCATGATTCCTTTCGATTCGGGCCGCTGGTCTGTCCAGCGACGAAGGCGCATGACAGCGCGACGGCCTGCGGCTCGACCTCTTCCTCCGACTCGAGCTGCTGGACCAGCAGCTCGACCGCGCGCATCCCCATTTCCCGCCCCGGTATCCGGAAGCAGGTGAGCTCCGGACCCGGTACGTCGTCCGGCGGGTCGCTGAGCGCGGCCACCGAGCACGCGCCGGGCACGTCGACGCCCATCCCGCCGAGGAGGTCGAGCAGCCGGAGCGCGACCACCGACTCGTGGGCGATGAACGCGGTGGCCCCGGCCTCCAGCAGCCGCCGTACCTCCTCCGCCGACGGTCCCTCCTCCTTGCGGACCGACAGGACGAGCCCGCCGGTGTCGAGCCCGTGCCGGCTCTGGGCGGCCCGGAACCCGGCGTCACGGTCGGCGGACGGTTCGCTCGGATCCGCCGCCGTCAGGTAGGCGATGCGCTCGTGCCCGAGGCCCACCAGGTGGTCGACGACCTCCCCGGTCGCGGTCGCGTAGTCCGCGGTGACGTAGGTGATGGGACCGGGCACGTCACGACGGCCGATCAGCGCGAACCTGAACCCCTCGTCCCGCAGCCGGACGATGTCGTCCCGGTTGGTCTCCTTGCCGAGCAGCACGCACCCGTCGGCGAGCCCCAGCCGGTTGACGCCGTCGCGGTAGATCGACCTGCTGCCGTCCGAGCCGGTGGCGCTGGTGAACATCAGCATGTCGTAGCCGAGCGCCTCGGCCCCGGCCTCGATCCCCACCAGGAACGGGTAGTAGAAGTTGTGATGGTCCATCGGGAACATCGACTCGAACGTGTAGACACCGATCAGGCGGTTCATCCCGCCGGCCAGGCTGCGCGCCACCGGATCGACGACGTAGCCCAGGGATCGGGCCACCTCGAAGACGTGCTGCCTGGTCTCCGGGGGGATCCGAATGGTGTCCGACTCCCTGCCGTTGATCACAATGGAGACCGTGGTCTGCGAGACGCCGGCCACCTTGGCGATGTCGGACTGGCGCGGCCTGCGGCGGGGTGCATCCTTCACCGGCGATCGTTCCCTTCCTCAAGGTGCTCCAACTCAAAGGAGATCTCGAACGGACGATCCCACGGGAAGCACACGCTGCCGGGCACAATGCGAAACATGTCGGCCGGCGGGCCGAGAGCGGCGAGCAGCTCGCCCAGGTCCCGCTCCACCAGGTCCGGCCGGACGGCCGTCCCGGCGGCGAGAACCCGGCGCCGCGCGGCGGTCTGGTACCCCCAGTCGTCGAGCAGACGATGGGTGAGGGTGCGGGCGTGCTCGGCCAGTCGCCGGTCGCCGGCGGCCAGCAGGCGGCTGCACCCCTGGGCCAGCGCGCTGCCGATCGTGTTGCCCGCGGTGTTCCACGCCGCGTACCCGGCGAGGCGCCGGAGCAGGCCGGCCTCGCGCAACGCCATGACCAGCGCGGGATCGGCGCCGTTCGCGTCGGCGACGTCCGCCACCGCGACCGGGCGCCCCGCGTCGAGCAGGTCGCGCGCCCGTCCGGCGAGGCGCGCCGCGTCGTCGCCCGGCCGCTCCGGCTGGTCCGGCCCGGAGCACCAGTCGCGCGGGGGCAGGCCCGGCGGGTGCACCGCGAGCACCAGGTCGGCCTGGGCGGCGTCCTCGACCAGGATCGCGCCGATGGTGGCGACCTGGTCGACGATCGTGTCGCGGACGGGCACGTCCTCGTACGCCGCGATCCGTCCGAGGGCGTCCGGGTCGAGGCAGGCGACGGCCACCTTCGGGCGCAGGCAGGCGTGCTCCAGCGCGGCCCGCGTGGTCAGCACGGCGCCGGCCTCGTCGGCGCCCGGGAGGCAGCTGATCCGGTCGCCCAGGCCGAGGCGGCCGATCCAGGCCTCCAGCCACTCCCGCTCGCTCGTGGACACGCTCTCGACCGTGCTGTCCTCCACCAGGATCGACAGCGTGTCGACGACTCCCTCCGCCACCAGCTCGACGCAGGCCAGCTGCATGGCGTGCAGGCGCATCCGCCGGGTGAAGAAGTCCGCGACGAGCGGCTCGGGGATCTCCGCCCTGGCGTGCGCCGCCGCGTCCGGGCGTCCGTGTTCGGCCCGGTAGAGCTCCTCGGACAGGGCGAAGAACCGCCGGCCGTGCCGGTCCCAGTACTCCGGCTCGGCCCCGGCGCCGTCGGACTTCCTGGTCCGCATCAGTGTCACGAAGGCGTGGACGGGAAGTTCCGGCCGGCCCGCCCGGATCCGGCGCAGCACGTCCAAGCGGGCCAGCGTCCGGGCCAGGGGCTCGGTGGTGCGCCGCGAGGCGACGAATCCGCCGTGGGCGAGCTGGTTGACGCTGACCACGACGGCGTCGCTGTCGCCGGCGGCATCCTCCAGCCACCGGGCTGTGCCGTCCATGTCCGCGGGTACGCCACGTGCCGGCAGGAGCCCGGCCGGTGGGAGCCGCAGCCGGGTTCCGGCGGTGCCGGCCAGCCCGGCGACGTGGCCGGTGTTCACCGGCCGGTCGTCGAGCGGGAGCAGCGTCACGACCGGTCCGCTGTGACTCATCCCTTCACCCCTCCCGCTCCCAGCCCCTGCACGAAGTGCCGCTGACCCGCGACGAAGATCACCAGGACGGGGACGATCGCGAGGAACGTACCGGCCATCAGCGGGCCGTACTGGGTCACGCCGCTGCCCGCGAACGAGCTGAGCGCCAGCGGCAGCGTCTGCATCTGCGGCGACGACACCGCCACCAGCGGCCACAGGAAGTCCTCCCAGGCGCCGGTGAAGGAGAGGATGGCGATGGTGGCGACGATCGGCCGGGCCAGCGGCATGTAGATCTGCCAGAAGATGCGCAGTTCTCCGGCGCCGTCCAGCCGGCCCGCCTCCGCCAGCTCGCCCGGCATGTCGAGGAAGTACTGCCGGGCGAGGTAGATGTTCAGCGGCTGCACCAGCATCGGCAGCACGAGCCCGAGGTGCGAGTCCAGCAGCCCGGTGCCGCCCTGGCCGAACAGGTCGTTGCCGCCGGCCAGCGGGAAGCCCTTGACGATGAGGAACAGCGGGATCAGCTGCACGATGGACGGCACCATGGCGCTGCCCAGCACCGTGGTGAACAGCAGGCGCGACCCGCGGAAGTCGATCCGCGCCAGGGCGTAGCCCGCCGCGGTCGCCGCGACGCAGTTCCCCGCGACCGTGAGCGTCGCCACGATCAGGCTGTTGGCCATCGCCCCGGGAATGTTCGTGGAGTTCCAGACGTACGCGAAGTTGTCCAGCGTCGGCTGGTCGGGCAGCAGCTTCGGCGGATAGCTGAACACCTCGGTCTTCGACTTGAAGGCCAGCGACACCATCCAGACGAACGGCATCGCCACCAGCAGGGTGACCACCCCGGCGAGGAGCGACCTGCGCCGGCCGGTCCCGCCGGTACCCGGTCGTGCCGTTCGGGCCGTTCGCACGTTCACCGCCGGCCTCCTCTCGCCATCGTGCGGATGCTGAAGTAGGCGAGGCCGAAGATCAGGCAGAACAGCAGGAACGCCATGGCGCTCGCGTTACCGAGCCGGTAGTGCTCGAAGGCCTCGTTGTAGATCAACATGTTCAGGACGGTCGTGGAGGACAGCGGACCTCCGGAGGTCAGGACGTAGATCTCGGAGAAGGACTGGGCCAGGTAGATGAGGTCGACCACGACCACGTACGTCGTGATCGGCACGAGCAGCGGCAGGATCACGTGCCGCAGCGTCCGCCAGCGCCCGCAGCCGTCGACGGACGCGGCCTCCAGCAGCGAGACCGGGACCGCCTGGAGCCCCGCCAGGAAAATGATCATGCTGCCTCCGAGCGCCTTCCAGGCCCGCATCCCGATCAGCGACACCAGGGCGGTGTCCTCGTCGGTGAGGAAGTCCACCGGTGGCAGCCCGACCAGATCCAGCAGGTAGTTGAACAGCCCGTCGTGGGAGTACAGCCACAGCCAGATCATGCTCACCGCCACCAGCGGCACCACGCGCGGCAGGTAGAGCACCGCACGGAACAGGGCCACACCCGGAAACCGTCCGTTGACCAGGAGCGCCAGGGCGAGGGCCGCCGGCACGGCCAGGATCAGCGTGCCGAAGGAGTACTGGACGGTGATCCAGATGGCGTGCCAGAACTCGCCGGACTGGAGCACGGCGAGGTAGCCGTCCAGGCCGTGAAACCTGGGCCCGCCGCGTTCGACGGGGTTGTACGAGGTCAGGCTCAGGTAGAAGCCGTACCCGATCGGGACGATCGTGACCAGCGACAGCGCGAGGGCGGCGGGCAGGACCAGGATCCAGCCCGCTCTGCGCTGGGCCGAGTGGAGCGGGCTCCGCCTCGGCCGGCGTACCGCCACGGGATCGGGCCTGGGGGACGGTCCCGGCGGCCGGGTCTCAGTGATCATGATGTGGCTTCATCCGTTCGAGTCGGCCGATCAGTTCTGCTTCGCCAGGCCTGCGGCCTCCGACGCCGCGCGGTCGAGCGCCTCGCCGGCGGACGCCTTGCCGCGCAGCACGGCCTCGATCTCCTTGGCCAGCACCTCGCGCTGCTGCGTCCACGTCTCGACGTTGGGGTTCCCGCGGAACTGGGCGGCGGCGTCCATGTAGGGCTTGATGTACGGCTGGGCGGAGAGCTCGGGGTCGGCGGCCAGGGAGGTGCGCGCCGGGATGCCGCCGACGGCCTGGACGTACGCCTTGGCGTTCGCCGGCTTGAGCAGGAACTCGATGAACTCCCACGCTTGGTCCTTGTGGCCGGAGTCGGCGCTGATGAACAGTCCGTTGCCGGCTCCGCCGAACGACGCCGCGGTGGTGTCCTTCAGCGGCGGGGCCAGCTTGATCTTCGCGGCGACGTCGGGAGACTGCTCGTGGATGCTCTTGAGCGTCGCCTCGTCGATCACGGCCATGGCCGCACGTCCGGTGACCAGCGGGTGCTGCGCCCCCGCCCCGCTCGTCGCCTCGCCCAGGCCGGTGGCCACCGCCTTGGGGCCGTTGTAGAAGTCGGCGAGGGACCCGAGCGCGCGCTTGCCCGCCTCGGAGTTCCAGGTGATCGTCGTGCCGCTCTCGTCGACGAAGGTCCCTCCGGCCTGGAACAGGAAGCTGCCGAACGCCTGCGACATGCTCGTCGGGTCGTCGGCGGGGAAGATCACGCCGGAGCGGGTGATGGAGTCGCCGTCGCGGACGACAAGCCGGTCCGCCGCCGTGCGCAGGTCCTGCCACGTCGCGGGCGGGGAGGCCGGGTCGAGGCCCGCCTCCTGGAACAGGTCGGTGCGGTAGGCGAGCAGGTGGCCAAAGCCGCGCAGCGGCATGATGATCTGCTTGCCGCCCACCTTGCCCTGCTCGAGGAACGTCAGGTCCGCCACGTCCGCGGCGGGCATCTTGGCGAGGTAGTCGTCCAGCGCGATCACGCGGCTGTTGGCGGCGTATCCGGCCGCCGCGGCGTTGCCGTGCCCGAAGACGTCAGGCGCGGTACCGCCGGCGAAGGCGGTCGACAGCCGCGTGGCCAGGTTGGCCCAGTCGACGAACTCGACCTGGACGTCGACCTTGTGCTCCGCCTCGAACGCGGGGACCAGTTTCTCGTTCACCCAGGAGACCTCCTCGGCGAGATTGCCGGGGAACCAGACCCGCAGAGTGCTCGCGTCATCGCCGGAGCCACCGCTGCCGGCGGCGGTGCCGCCGCCGCATCCGCTCAGAACCATCACCGCGATGAGACCGGCCGCCAGGCGCGATGCGCCACGCGATTTTGTGATCATTCGTACCTCCTCTGGGGCTGCACCCAGCTCGATAATGCGCATCATCATGATGGTGATGCGCATTATCGGTCAAGACCAGATCTTGACAGGTGAACGATCAGGTCGAAACACTGGCCCGGCTTGCAGCCGTGATAATGCGCAACATCAGAAGAGGAGGGACCATCCCATGGTTCCCGCTCGCCGAGCAGCTCGCTCGGACAAAACGCACGCCACTCCCCATATCAGGACAAACCGCCGACGCCGCAGCGCCCAGCTGTGGTGGGTGAGCCTCGCGGCGGTGGCACTGCTCGCCCCCGCCACCGCGGCCGGCGCGACGTCCCTCGGGCACAACCCGCCCCACCACGGCGGCGTCCCCGTGGGCATCAGCAACATGGTTGGAACGCCGATCCCCCCGCACGCCAGGCCGGAGAACCATCCGCGCTTCGTCGCGCAGTTCCACGTCGAGATCGACAACTCCACCGGCGGCGCCATCGAGCACGTCGCGCTGGACGGCACGCGGACGGTGCTCGGACACGTGCAGCGGCCGGCGACCGCCACCGTCAAGGCCAACGACGGTTTCTGGGCGTCGAAGTACTCGCGCGCCGTCGACGGCACCGCGGGACACCTGCTCGCCACGTCGGTCTACGTGCTGCGCTCCAAGGTCTGGCCGGAGGAGAGCTACGACCCGCTGCGCTACGAGAACTTCGACCCGGCCACCGGCGAGCGCGACTGGACCACCAGCCTGCTCAACATCCGCCCCGACCGGTTCATCGGCGCAGACTGGGGCAACTGGCTGGCCGACACCATCTACACCGACATCCCGGGCGGCTCGGGGATCTTCGGCGGGAAGAGCTCGCTGCCCACCGGCGCACCGCTGTCCTACTTCGACGAGGCGAAGCAGGCCTGGCTCCCCATCGCCGAGCACTTCCGCGCCAACCCGGACGCGGCTCCCCCGCGGAAGCTGCGCTTCACCGCATACCAGCCCCTGGTGCGCAACGCCTCGCCGACCTACCTCGAGTTCGAGAACTGGGCCGCGGGCGACACGGTCGCGGGGAAGGCGCATAAGCGGAACGGCGGGATCTACGTCGGCTACGCCCGGGGTGAGAAGCGCCGGGTCGCCGACGTCGTCCAGCGGGTCCAGGGCACCGGGCGCTTCGGTGGCACGGAGTTCGCCCACATCGGCCAGATGGACACCAACCACCCCGGCGCGATGACCTTCTCGACCTCGCCGTTCGACGGGTTCAGCTGGGACGAGAACGTCCGCGGCGGCTTCCAGATCGTCCCCGCGAACCACGTGAAGTTCCTCAGCAACGAGCTCAACCAGAACTCGTTCATGGGCCGGCCCCAGTGGCTCATCGTCGGCCCGGTCGGCGCCGACTCGAAGCGGCTGACCGACGAGCGGTACATCATCGACGGCAAGACCTCGTTCAACCCCGGCTGGGAGGCGATCGCGCCGGTGTTCGGCATGTACGCCCGGACCACGTTCGACCCGGCCGACCTCGACGGGTCCACCTACTTCGAGGTCTCCTACGACTACGGCAAGACCTGGCAGCTGAGCCCGGAGTTCACCGGCGTGCACGACCCCAGCACCTGCCAGGCGGCGAACTGCCCGCAGAACTGGACCAACATCCGGGTCCACCTCGTCTACCCCGACGGCCCCTGAGCGATCGCCGGCCCGCCGACCACGCGGTCGGCGGGCCGGCGCCGCCCATCCGGCCCCCCACCCCCCACCCCCCACCCCCCACCCCAGACGAGGAGACGTCGTGTCCGCGAGGATGCACCTGAGGTCCTCGGTCATCGCGCTGCTGACCACCGCCCTGCTGGCCGCGGGCCATCTGTCTGCCGCGCCGCTGTCGGCCGAGACCACCACGCAGAACTCCGCCCAGGCACCGGACATCGAGTGCACCGGCCATCGGGCGATGGGGGCTACCGTCACGGCGTCCTCGACCTTCAGCTCCAGTTACGGCGCGAAGAACGCCGTCGACGGCCTGTGCGCGGAGTCCTCCCGCTGGATGTCGTCGGCGAGCGAAGCCACCCCCACGCTGACGATCAAGTTCCCGGCCAGGACCCGGGTCGGCACGGTCGGGATCTACAGCGGTTCCGGCTGGCCCAACCCCTTCGCCGACACGGTCCTGGTGGACTTCACCGTCGAAGCCCAGACCGATGACGGCTGGGTGACCGTCGGAACCGAGGTGGACAACACCAAGCCGGTGGTCACGTTCAGCACCGACCTCGTGACCGACACGCTCCGCCTGGTGATCACCAAGAAGTCGCGGCACAGCACGAACGCCGCCCGCCTGTACGAGGTGGTCGTCCGGGCGCCCGGTGAGGGACCGCCCACGCCGCACCCCACCGCCGCCGACGACTTCCGCACCGTCGCGGAGGGGACCGAGCTGGTGGCCGACGCGCCCGGCGTGCTCGGCAACGACAGCTTCCCCGACGACGTCACGCCCGCGGTGGCGGCGTGGTCCGAGCCGGCCCACGGCACCCTGACGACGTCCGCGGACGGGTCGTTCCGCTACACCCCCGACCGCGGGTACGTCGGCGTCGACACGTTCACCTACGGGGTAGGCGACGACGCCGAGCGCTCCACCGCGACCGTCACGGTCACCGTGACCGCCAAGCCGGACGAGTCGGGGCCGGACGAGCTCCGGATCTCCGCGATCTCCGGCCGGGCCGACATGGCGACCGGCGGCGACTCGCTGCTCCGGATCGAGCTGCCCCGCGCCGTACCGCGCGAGAGTCTCCAGGTGACGTTGAACGGCCAGACCGACGTCACGCCGGCCTTCCAGACCGGGCCGGGCACCGGCGAACTCGTCGGGCTGGTGACCGGGCTGCGTGAGGGCAAGAACACGGTCGAGGTCACCGCGCAGGCGCCCAACCGGCCGCGCGCCTCGATCACGCTGGTCAACCACCCCGCGCAGGGCCCGGTGTTCTCCGGCCCGCACGAGCAGCCGTTCGCCTGCGAGACCGCGGGGTTCGCGATCCCGGTGATCGGCGGCAGGCTCGGCGAGCCGCTCGACGCGAACTGCACGATCGCCAACCGGGTCGACTACTTCTACCGGACCACCGCCGACGCGTACAAGCGCTGGCCGACGGGCGCCACCGCCTATCCCGCCGACCTGGCCACCACGACGAACTCGCTCGGCGTCTCGGCCAAGTTCATCGTCCGGATGGAGACGGCCACCGCCAACCGCGCGGTGGTCCAGATGAGCATGCTGCACGACCCGCTGGCCGAGCCCCCGCCGTCCCCCACGGTGCGTCCCGCCGGCTGGAACGGCCGGGCCGTGTTCACCCTCGGCGGCGGCTGCGCGGGCGGGTGGTACCGGTCGGGCAGCGGCACCGGCACCGTCACCGACGAGTTCATGCTCGGCCGCGGGTTCGCGCTGATGTCGTCCTCGCTGAACGTCTTCGGCAGCAACTGCAACGACGTCACGGCGGCCGAGTCGGCGATGATGACGAAGGAGCTGTTCGTCGAGAGGCACGGGCCGGTCGAGCACACGATCGGCTACGGCTGCTCGGGTGGGTCGTACCAGGCCCACCAGATCGCCGACAACTACCCGGGCATCTTCGACGGCATCGTCGTCGGCTGCTCGTTCCCCGAGGTCGGCATCGGCACGGTCAACTTCCTCACCGACGCGCGGCTGCTCGACACCTACTTCACCTCCGGCACGACGGTTCCGTGGACGGACGAGCAGAAGCGCCGGGCCTCCGGCTTCGCGACCGCGGCCATGGTGTCCGCCATGTCGCGGGGCGCCAACCGGATCGACCCGCGGCTGGACTGCGACATCGTCCCCGAGCAGCAGCGCTACAACCCGATCTCCAACCCGACCGGCGTCCGCTGCGGCGTCTACGACCACATGATCAACATCTACGGCGCTGACCCGGCCACCGGCTTCGCCCGCAGGCCGCTGGACAACGTCGGCATCCAGTACGGGCTCGGCGCCCTGAACGACGGCGACATCACGCCGGAGCAGTTCCTCGACCTCAACGAGCACATCGGCGGCCTCGACGCCGACGCGAACGTCGTGCCGCGGCGGACCGAGGCCGACCCGAAGGCGACCAAGATCGCCTACCACACCGGGCGGGTGACCAGCGGCGGTCGCGGGCTGGCCCGGACGCCGATCATCGACTACCGCTCGTACTGGGACGACGTGTCCTGGGGCGACATCCACGTCCGCTACCACACCTTCTCCATGCGGGAACGGCTGAAGGAGGCCAACGGCACCGCGGCCAACCACGTCAGCCTGCTGGAGGACGCCCGATACGGGCTGTTCAGCACCGAGAGCTCGCTGGTGCGGCATGCGGTGACCCAGATGGACCACTGGCTGACGAACCTCGCCGGCGTCCGCCCCGGCGGCAAGCCGATCGAGCGGATCACCACCGCGCGGCCGAACACCCTGGTCGAGGGCTGCAACACCCGCGACGAGAAGCCGCGGTTCGTGGCCGAGACGCTCGAGCGCGATCCGGCGAGCGAGTGCGAGCGGCTGTACCCGACCGCGTCCTTCCCCCGGGAGGTGGCGGGAGAGGACGTCACCGCCGACATCATCACGTGTCGGCTGACCCAGCCGACGCGCGACGGTTACGCGGCGCGGTGGACCGACGAGCAGTGGGAGCGGCTGCGGACGATCTTCCCTCAGGGGGTGTGCGACTACTCCAAGCCCGGGGTGTCCCAGCAGCGCACGAAGAACACCTGGCAGCGTTTCTGACGGTTCCGGCGGCCAGGCAAGGCCCACACAGGCCTATTTAGGCCCATATAGGTCTGCATGGTGCTCATAGGGCCAGGTCATCTGGCAGGGCGAGTGGCGGAGCACATCGGTGCTCCGCCACTCGCTCGTTCTGGGGAGCGGAGGGCGCGCCGCGCCGGGGCGATCGGGAACTGGATGGAACGCCGAGGCGATTTCGGGCGGACGGGCGCGACCGCGTCCTCGGGAGCGATCGGGAACCCGACAGCCTCACCCCCGAGCGGGTGCCGCTGCGCCTCCTCCAAGCCCGCCGCCTGGCGGACTCCGAGCTTGGTGCTCGTCCGCCACGGCCCGTCCGCCCGCCAGAGCCGGGGGACGGTCATAGCATCGGTGTCGCCGATGCTACGACCGAGACGAAAGAGGTCCGATGATCTTCATCACCGCGAAGTTCCGCGTGCTGCCGGAGTACGCCGACCGGTTCCCCGAGATCACCGCCGAATTCACCCAGGCGACCCGCGGCGAGCCCGGCTGCCTGTGGTTCGACTGGTCCCGCAGCGTCGAGGACCCGGCCGAGTACGTGCTGGTCGAGGCCTTCCGGGACGGTGACGCCGGCGCGGCCCACGTCCAGTCCGAGCACTTCCGCACCGCGCAGCAAACCCTGCCTCGCCATCTCGCCGAGACGCCGAGGATCGTCAACGCGACGATCCCGCAGGACGACTGGTCCCTCCTCGGCGAGATGGCCGTCCCCGAACGGAGGTGAGCGCGGGTTTACGAAGCGGCGTCCAGGAGCCCCTGGACGTCGATCTTCTTCATGCCCAACATGGCCTGCATGACCCGCCCCGCCACGGCGGGGTCGGACTTCGACAGCAGCTCAGGCAGCGCCTTGGGGATGATCTGCCAGGACAGCCCGTACCTGTCCTTCAGCCAGCCGCACCGGCCCTCCTCGCCGCCGTCGGTGAGCTTGGCCCACAGCTCGTCGACCTCCTCCTGCGTCTCGCAGTCCACAAACAGGGAGATCGCCTCGGTGAACCTGAACTCGGGGCCGCCGTTCAGCGCGATGTACCGCTGCCCGGCCAGCTCGAACGTCACGATCATGGCCGAGCCCACCGGACCGGGACCGCCCTCGCCATGACGCTGGACGTCGAGGATCCGGGAGTCGGCGAACAGGGAGGTGTAGAAGGTGGCGGCCTCTTCGGCCTGCTTGTCGAACCACAGGTAGGTCGTGATCTTCTGCATGGTGATGTCCTTTTCGCGTCTCGAACCCGTTCTTCACAGACGCGTCGAACGGCCGACGGCCGGATCGACATCCGGGCTGAAACTTTTTTCGCGGCGGCACAACGCCACTGTGCGCCAACAAATCGTCACGTCGTCACCAAGCAGTCCCCCGCCGGTGGCCGCAGGGTCGGCACCGACACGTTGATCACCCTCTACGCGAAGAAGCACGGCGAATAGGAGTGGGCGTGCCGCGTCGCGTGGCCGCTCGGGTCATTTCCCGGTCTGCCGGAAGAGGTCGTTGAGGTCCGTCTGGGAGAGCTGACCGTCCGCGTACGAGAACGTGCCCTGCTCCGCCAGCTCCCGGGCCGCGCGGAGCAGGTGGCGATACGTCGCGCGGGCGATGCTGCCGCCGACCGTGACCCGCCGGACCCCGAGGGCGCGCAGATCGTCCAGCGGCAGCGCGTCGCCGGAGAGCCCCATGACCACGTTGAGCGGACCGCCGAGTTCGCGGACCAGCGTGCCGATGGTGGCGGCGTCAGTGGCGCCCGGGACGAAGGCGCAGTCCGCTCCGGCGGCCAGATACGCGTTGGCGCGCCGTACACACTCGTCCAGCGAGCCGTCGACCAGCAGCGCGTCGGTCCGTCCGACGAGGACGAACGGCTCCCCGCCCGCGTCGACGGCGCTCCGGGCGGCCTGGATGCGGTCAGCCGCGAGCGCCGCGTCGTACAGCGGCCGGTCACGGTCGCCTGTGAAGTCCTCGATGTTGCCGCCGGCGGCTCCGGCCGCGACGGCCATCGAGATCGTGGTCGCCACGACCTCAGGCGCCTCGCCGTAGCCCTCCTCGAGGTCCGCGCTCACCGGCACCGCCACCCCGGCGACGATCTCCCCGACCCGGCGCATCATCGTGTCGCGGTCGATCCGGCCATCCGATGGCTGCTCGGCGAAGTAGTCGTGGTCCGGGCGCCCGAGTGAGAAGGCGACGCCCGCGCTCGTGGTCGCGACGGCCGGGAAGCCGGCCGACTCCAGGATCCGGGCGCTGCCCACGTCCCACGCGTTGGGCAGCAGGAAGCAGCCCTCCCGGTGCAGCTCGGCGAAGTGTTCGGCTCGTTCCCGCCTGTCGGTGTCCACGTGGCCCCTTCTCGTACGGTCCCGGCTCCAGGAACCGTACGACCCGGCGTCATAGACCAGAACCCCTGATCTGTTGCTGTCCCCATAAGCGGCGGCTATGGTCGCGGCGTGGAGAGCCTTCAGCGCCTGAGGGTGCTTCGTGCGGTCGCCCAGCATGGCTCGTTCACAGCGGCCGGCGGCGCGCTCACCATGTCGCAGCCCGCTGTCTCCCAGCACGTCAGCGCGCTCGAACGCGAACTCGGCGCCCGCCTGGTCGAGCGCAGCACCCTCGGTGCCCGGCTGACCCCCGAAGGCGAGATCGTCCTCCGGCACGCGCTGCGGATCCTGGCGTCATGCGACGACGCACGGCGCGAGCTCGACCAGCTCCGCTCCGGCGACCTCGCGCCGGTGCGGGTGGCGGCGTTTCCCACGGCGTGTGGTCACCTGCTGCCTCCGGCGGCCGCGCTGTGGCGCCGCCGCCATCCCGCGCTGCCGTTCGAGTTCATCGAATGCGACGCCGACCAGGCCCTTGAGCTGGCCCGGCAGGGCAAGGCGGACCTCGCGCTCACCTACGACTACGCCGCCCACCCCATCGACCTCCACGCCCTGTCCGCGCAGCCGCTGCCGGACGACCCGCTGCTGCTCGTCCTCCCCGCCGGCCACCCGTTCGCCGCGCCCCCCGTCGTCGACCTCGCCGCACTGGCCGAAGAGCCGTGGATCAGCGGCACCTCGTTCGCCTGCGCGGAGTCACTGCGCGCCATCTGCGGAGTCGCCGGCTTCACCCCGGTGGTCGCGCTGGACTCCAACCGCTACCCGACAACGCTGGCGATGGTCGCGGCCGGGCACGGCGTCGCGCTCGTACCGCTCTCCGCGCTGGCCGGCCCGCCGGCGGACGTCGTGATCCGGCCCCTGCGCCCAGCGCCACCGCCGCGCCGGATGTGGACGGCCACCCGGGGAGAACCCAGCGCGCCGGTGGCACACCTGGTGGACTGCCTGGTGGCCACCGCCCTGAACCCGGCGCCTGCGGGGGCCTGGGGCCGCCGGCAGCCTGTGTCCGCTCACGCCTCTCCGGCAGGCCGGTGGGAGACGTCGGTGGCGACGAGCTCGACCTCGAACCCATCCGCGTCCTCCAGGTAGGCGGCGTAGTGCCGCTCGCCGCCGGCGTAGGGGTGACGATCGGGGAACATCAGCGTCCAGCCATACGCGGGCGCCTGCTCGGCCAGGGCATCGACCAGGGCCCGGCCTTCCACGTGGAAGGCCAGGTGGTTCAGCCCCGGACGGCGGCGATCGTGCCGGTCGGCGCTGAGCGCGGCGGACCGCTCCAGGACCAGATAGGTCGCCCCGAGACGCCAGCTGCGCCCGTCGCTCCAGTCCTGGAACAGGATGTAGCCGAGCGCCTCCAGCAGCCACTGCCAGCCGACGACGGCACGCGGCAGGTCAGGCACCCAGATCTCGACGTGGTGCAGCATCCCGGTGGTCCCACTGGTTGTCATGCGACGATTCTCCCGGGCCCCCCGCCCCGCTGAACCTCTTGATCATCGGACGCATGTGGCCCGACCATGGAGACCATGCCGAACACCCTGCGGGACGATGACCTCCACGACGTCCCGTCACCGTCGAGGGTGCGAGTAAATACCGACTCAGGTTCAACCTGCGGACGAAGCTGTCAGCGGACGAAGTCGCACGTCACTACGAGGCCGCGAGATCGGGCATCGAAGGCGGCGGAGTCTCCGTCGTCGTCTGGACGCCTTCGGAAACCCCGCCCTTCCCCTTGAGCTTCGACGACAAGTTGATCATCGTCGAGGCGCAGGACACCCTCCATGACCCCGGCTGGGATCTTCGTTGTCACTGACGCCCCGCCGCGAGCCTCACCTGGGGGTGAGGACCCAGCGCCAGGCACCGCTCTTGTTGCTGTCGCGGTTGGCGGCGAGCTGGGTCATCTTCGTGCCGTCCACGCTGACGAGCACCAGCCCGTTGTCGAACTCGTTCTCGCACGTGCCCGCGCAGCCGAGCGCGATGACGTCGTCGTCGTCCGCCCAGGCGTGCAGTTGCAGCACCCTCTGGCGGCCCACGACCTTGCCGGTCCCGACCTCGGTGATCTCCGTCGGAAGCCCGTCCGGCCCGAGCGCCAGGCGGCCGTCGGGCGAGATCGCCGACAGGCCCGACTGCGTGCGGTACCGCTGCCCCTCGGGCGCCTCCCGTGGCTCGCCGTCGAGGCTGTAGAAGAGCCTGTCAGGCATGGTCGACGTGGGCGCCCAGATCATCGTGCCGTCCACGCTCCAGCCGAGGTCCTGACGGCCGTTCCCGTTGGCGATCCGCTTGTTGCTCAGGTGGCCGGGCAGCGGCGGCAGCTCGTGGTAGTCCGCCGTGCCGGCCTCGACGTCCACGACGTAGTAGCCGGTACGCGGGCTCTCGCCGGCCGGGCCCGCCTGGTCTCCCCTGCCCCGCAGGACGTCGGGGTAGCTGGAGTATGCGGTGGCCAGGATCCGCCTGCCGTCCGGGGACCAGGCGACGGACGCCACCTGATGCTCCAGGTCGATCCAGTTCAGGACCTCGCGGGTGTTCATGTCGAGCACACCCAGCCGCCGGCTGAGCAGGTCGCCGTCGAGCACGGCCGCGACCTGCAGTCCCGGGGCGACGTCCACCCAGGCGTACGGGGTCTGCTCGTACCCGCCGGTGCGCGGGTCGTACAGGGACCACGTCCGCCGGACCTGCTCCTGGTCCGCCGAGACCACCTCCCGCAGGATCGTGTAGTAGGCGGACACCGCCATGCCGCCCGCAGCGATCAGCCGGGCCGGTGGACTGTTCTCCGTGTCGGTCCGTACGTCCGTCGGGGCGGGTGACGGCCGGGCCGGCATCGTCACACCGGTGGCCGGGCGGACGACGGGCTCGGGCTGGCGCTGGACGGAGACGAACAGGGCGACCCCCGCCACCATCGCCATCACGAGCGCCGCCGCGCCGGCGGGCTTCCAGGCGCGCCTCCGTAGCGCCCGGTCGGCCAGGTCGTGGGGCACCGTGGCCTCACCGGCCCAGTCCTCCAGCGTGTCGCGTAGTAGTCGGGTCATCTGGTCACCTCCATGACCTGGGCCAGCTCGGGGGCGATCGTGCGCAGGCGGGCCAGCGACCTGTGCGCGGTGCTCCTGACCGTGCCGACGGAGCAGCCCAGCACCCGGGCGATCTCCTGCTCGGGCAGGTCCTCGAAATACCGCAGCACCAGCACCGCGCGCTGCCGGGGGGTGAGCCTGGACAGGGCGGACCGCAACACCATGCGCAGCTCGCTCTGGTGGTGGAGGTCCCGGTCCTCCAGCTCGGGCGGGCTCGCCTGCACCACCTCGCCGCGCCGCCCGCTCGCGCGCCACCGGCTCACCTGGTGCCGGTACATGACCTGCTTCGCGTACGCCTCCGGCGCCTCCACCCGCCGCCACCTGGTCACCAGCTTCGCCAGCGCGGTCTGCACCAGGTCCTCGGCCGCGTGCTGGTCACCACCGGTGAGCAGGAAGCCGAGCCGCATCAGGGCGGGAGAGCGCGCAGAGACGAACTCGCGGAAACGCTGCTCGTCCGCGGCGTCCACGACCACCTCCAGAATGATTGACATCACCCTTCCAGACGCCCGCGACGGCCTCCGCTA
>NZ_JBAHWD010000027.1:0-119245 GCF_037044575.1 Nonomuraea sp. LPB2021202275-12-8
TCAGGCGACATCCAGCGCGGTGCCGTACAGGCGAGAGACCCGCAGCCGGATGGTCATCCGCCGGTCGGCCACCATCTGCCGGAGGAACGCCTCCTGGTCCGCGGGATCGTCGAGGCCCTGCTGCATGGCGAGCAGTTCCAGGCCCGCCTCGTCGCCGGGGTCGGTGGTCACGGGCGACAGCTCGGCCTCGCCCTCGGCAACGGCGTAGGACCAGAAGTCGTCGCTGGCCACGTAGAGGGCGCTGTGCGGGTCCTTCTGGAGCTGGCGGACCTTGAGCCGGTCGGCGATGGTGGAGATCCGGATGACCTGCTGCTGAGGGTCCCAGGTGTAGGCCACGGTGGACAGGTGCGGGTGGCCGCTGCTCTTCTGCGTCGCGAGCGCGCCGAAGCGCTGCCTGGCGAGCAGTTGGGCGAGCTCCTCGTCCTTGAGCGCGCGGGGGGCTGGGCCAGCACCAGGTCCATACGTCACATGTCCTCCTTTATGTGGCTATCAACCCACACTAGGGGAGAGCGGAACCCCTGCGCCTCGTGCGGCCGGCGGCCGCGAAGATAGGTTGTGAACCATGAATCTTGCGATCACCAACGGTTACGTGGTGCCTGTAGACGGCGATCCGATCGAGAGCGGCACCGTCCTGATCAGGGATGGGAAGATCGCGGAGGTGGGCCGGGACGTCGAGGTGCCGGCGGAGTTCACGGTCGTGGACGCCGAGGGCGGCTGGGTGCTGCCCGGGTTCGTGGAGGCGCACGGGCATCTGGGCGTGTACGAGGAGGCCGAGGGGTGGGCCGGGCAGGACACCAATGAGATGACCGATCCGAACGGCGCCCGGTTGCGCGCCCTGGACGCCATCAACCCGGCGGATCTGGGCTTCGCCGACGCGCTGTCCGGCGGGGTCACCACGGCGGTGATCAAGCCGGGCTCCGGCAACCCGATCGGCGGGCAGACGGTCGCGGTCAAGTGCTGGGGCCGAACCGTCGACGAGATGCTGGTCAGGGAGCCGGTGAGCGTCAAGAGCGCGCTCGGCGAGAACCCCAAGCGCGTCTACGGCGACCAGAAGAAGCTGCCCTCCACCCGCCAGGGCGTGGCCGCGGTGATCCGCGAGGCGTTCATGAAGGCCCAGGACTACAAGGTCAAGCGCGCCGCCGAGGAGGGCAAGCCGTTCGACCGGGACGCCACGATGGAGGTGCTCGTCCGCGTGCTCGACGGCGAGCTGCCGTGGTGCCAGCACACGCACCGGGCCGACGACATCGCGACCGCGGTGCGGCTGGCAGACGAGTTCGGCTACCGTCTGGTGATCAACCACGGCACCGAGGGGCATCTGGTGGCCGACCTGCTGGCCGAGCGGAACATCCCCGTCATCATCGGCCCGCTGCTCACCAGCCGCTCGAAGGTGGAGCTGCGGCACCGTTCGCTGCGCAACCCGGGGATCCTGGCCCGTGCCGGGGTCGAGCTGGCGATCACCACCGACCATCCCGTGGTGCCGATCCACTTCCTGGTCCACCAGGCCACGCTCGCGGTCAAGGAGGGGCTGGACCCGGCGGAGGCGCTGCGCACGATCACCGTCAACCCGGCCCGCATCATGGGCCTCGACGACCGGGTGGGGGCGTTGCGGCCGGGGCTCGACGGTGACGTGGTCATCTGGTCGGGCGACCCGCTCGACGTGATGAGCCGGGCGCTGAGGGTGTTCGTGTCGGGCCGGGCGGTCTACTCGTACCCGGAGGGGGTCGTGAACCCCTACTACAGCGAGTCCGCCTGACCGGCGCAAGTGACTGTCAAGCACACGTCGATGCGGCCGGGTCATAGTGGGGGCCCGAGGAGAAGGAAGGCCCTGCGATGACCGTTCCGGTGCGAACATCCGTGCTCGATCAGCGCCCCAGCAAGGCGTTGCTGATCGGCTTGGTGATCTCCAGCGTGCTGGCCCTGATCGTGCTGGTGGTGTTGCTGATATCGGGCGGGCCGGCCGGGTTCGGGCTGTCGGCTGCGCTGGCGGTGACGCCCCTGCCCGTGCTGCTGGCCGCGGTGCTCTCGCTCGACCGGCTGGAGCCGGAGCCGAAGCTCCACCTCGCCTTCGCGTTCGCCTGGGGCGCGGGCGTGGCGGTGGTGATCGCGATCGCGCTCACGATCGCCGGGCAGGCGTTGTTCGCCAGGGCGGGTTACGGCTCGCAGGTGGTGGACGCGATGGGCACGGTGTTCCTGGCGCCGGTGATCGAGGAGGCGCTCAAGGGCTCGGCGCTGCTGCTGCTCCTGCGCAGGCGGCGGGAGATCGACGGGCTGACCGACGGCATCGTGTACGCCTCGATGGCCGGGCTGGGGTTCGCGGTCGTGGAGAACGTCGGCTACTACCTGATCGCCTACGGGCAGGACGGAGTGCAGGGGGCCGTCCAGCTCTTCGTGCTCCGGGGGCTGATCGACCCGCTGGGTCACCCGATCTACACCTCGCTGATCGGGGTCGGGGTCGCGTACGCGCTCACCCACCGCAACGCGGCCCGCTACGCCGCGATCCCGCTCGGCTACCTGGGCGCGGTGCTGCTGCACGGGCTCTGGAACGGCGCGGCCACGATGCAGTCGCTGCCGGCGCTCGGCATCGCCTACCTCGTGATCATGGTGGCTCTCATCGTGCTGATCGTGATCACGGTGAGGGAGCGTAAGCACTTCGTCGCCAAGATGACCGTCTATCTGCCCGGTTACGAGCAGACCGGGCTGGTCACGGAGCCGGACATCCGCATGCTGAGCAGCCTGCCCGGCCGCCGGGTGGCCCGCAAGTGGGCCAGGGGAGTGGGGCTCGGCCGGGCGATGAGCGACTACCAGCAGGCGGCCACCGAGCTGACCATGCTGCACCTGCGGGCCGAACGCGAGGGCATGGACCCCGGCCCGTTCGAGGCCGAGCGAGACGCGCTGCTGGGGGCCATGGCGCGGGCCCGGCGCTGGTGAGGGCGAGCGGGCCCGGCGCTGGTGAGGGCGAGCGGGCCGGCCGCGGGGCGGCTCTGGCCGCCCCCTCGGATGCTGGATTCGCCGCCCTGGCACAATTGCGGCAGCCCCCGAAAGGAGATCACATGAGCTGGGTGGAGATCGAGTCCGAGTCCGAGTTGCGCGACCTGCTGGGCGAGGTGCTGCCGCGGGCGGCGACCAAGGAGCGGGTCCGCCTGCACGAGCGTGACAGGGAGTGGCTGGCGGCCTCGCCGTTCTGCCTGATCGCGACCTCCGACGCCGACGGCAACTGCGACGTCTCGCCCAAGGGCGATCCCGCCGGTTTCACGTACGTCGTCGACGACAGCACGATCGCCATCCCGGACCGTCCGGGCAACCGCCGGGCCGACGGCTTCCGCAACGTCCTGAGCAATCCGCACGTCGGCCTGATCTATCTCATCCCGGGCCGCAACGAGACCCTGCGGATGAACGGCCGCGCCCGCCTTGTCAGGGAGGCGCCGTTCTTCGACGAGATGGTCGTCAAGGGGCACCGGCCGCGCCTCGCGCTGGTCGTGGAGATCGAGCAGATCTTCTTCCACTGTGCCAAGGCGTTCATGCGCAGCGGGCTCTGGAAGCCGGGCGCGTGGGCTCCTGACTCGCTGCCCTCGCATGCCGCCCTGGTCAAGGAGGTGCAGGCCACCGCCGAGACGCTGACGGAGCTGGAGGCCTACTACTCCGACGCCTCCTACAGCAAGAAGCTCTACGGCGGCTGAGGCGGGGGGCCCCGGGGGAGGGGCGCCCGTCTGGAACGTTCCTATGCGGCGGGTGTGGGACCGCTGGGGAAGGGGATCACGTTGCGGCCGCTGTAGGCGCGCAGGTCGACGACCTTCGGGTCGGTGGTGGCGGACCTGCGGCGGTGCGCCGAGTGGATGTCGCGGATCTTGTGCCTGGCGATGCGCGGTGTGACCGCGGTCAGCCTCTTCATCATGAGCCCCCCCGTGATAATCCTGTTACCTATGTTATCTACAGATACCCCTGTAAGTTCGGTGTAAGGATCAATTCAGTAGGGAAGGCGGCGGCCCGACGGAGATCGCAGGTCCAGGTCCGCGTCGCGGTCCTGACGCCGCTTGCTCGTCGTCTTGACGATTCTCACGCGTCGCATGGTCTGCCCCCTTTCGGTGCTCGCCCTTGGCTTCCACTCTGCGGGTCGCCGCTTGACGGCGGCTTGGCGAATGGTTGCCATTGCGCGACAACCTAATGGGCGGTGCGGGGGCGCTCAACGCATTTGTACGCGCCCGCGATCGGTGGCGGCGGGCGGCGTGTCGGGACGCCGCCCGCGCCGCCGTCACAGGGAGCCGGGGGTGAGCCGGGTCGTGACGGCGATCCGGTTCCATGCGTTGATCATCGCGATCGCCACGACCAGCGACGCGAGCTGCTGGTCGTCATAGTGCTCGGCCGCCTGCTGCCACACCGCGTCGGGCACGGCCTCGCGGTCGGCCAGCCTGGTCGCCTCCTCGGTGAGGGCCAGCGCGGCCCGCTCCGCCGGGGTGTAGACGGTCGCCTCCCGCCAGGCGGCCACCGACCAGAGCCGCTCGTCGCTCTCGCCCGCCTTCTTCATGTCGCGGCTGTGCATGTCGACGCAGAAGGCGCAGCCGTTGATCTGGCTGGCCCGCAGCTTCATCAGCTCGATCGTGCTGAGCGGCACCCCGCAGTTGTGCAGGTACGCCTCCACGCCGAGAAAGGACTTGTAGGCCTCCGGGGCGAACGCCGCCACATTGAGCCGCTGGGTCATGGGAACCTCCTTGGTGTCGTGCTTTCTCAAGGAGGACGGGACGGGGCCGCCCGGCGTGACGGCTTTCGCGGAAATTCTTCTAGCCGGCGCAGTTACCCCACGAGTTGCGGCCGCCCCACGCCTCGACGCGGTTGTCCGGGTCGCTGGTCCAGCCCGAGTACTTCACGCACTTCCACGCTCCGGACAGGTGACCGGTCTCGGCGTAGTAGCGGTACTTCTGCACGTCCAGCGACTTGCCGCCGCCCCGGACGGCGAGCGCGGCGCCCGTGTTCGTCCGGACTCCGCGGAAGGCCGTCTTGATCGCCGCGACGCAGTTCTTGCCGCTGCGCTTGTTGAACATGAGGTACACGTGCCCGAACACCGCACCGTCGCGGGTCTTCATCGAGCGGTGGCCGTCCTTGACCCGGTGGAATCCGGGGCCGCAGACGCGCTCGGGCGACTGGGTGGCGGAGGCGGCGTAGGCGGGCGCGGGAGTGGCGGCGATCCCGGCGGCGACCAGAGTGGCCGCGATGACCGTTCGCTTGAGCACAAGCTTCCCTTCACAGGGGGACATTCAGGACATCGACGATCTTTACTGTGAGTCGTCCGAAACGCAAGGGGAATGAGTGAAGACGCGTGTCATGCCCCTCATCACCGTCTGCGCGGCCTGGGGTGTCTTCTGGGGTTCCTGGGCGGCGCTGCTGCCCGCAGTCAAGGAGCAGCTCGGGGCTTCGACGGCGGAGCTCGGGCTGGCGCTGATCGGGACGCCGGTGGGCGCGATCCCGGTCATGGCGCTGGCCGGAGGCAGGGAACGCCCCGCGCTGCTCGCCTCCGCGGTGGCCTCCCCGCTGCTCGCCGCCCTGGCCGCCTGGCTCGGGCTGCCCGCCGCCCTGGCCGCCCTCGGCCTGCTGGCGGTGCCCCTCCTGCTGGTGGGCACCGTCCCAGGCCGGAATATGGTGATTTTCTGGGCGGACAACAACCAGTAACCGGGTATCCCCACCGGCGCACCGACTGCAAAGGGGATCACCATGGCCGTCTGCGAGAACTGCGGCAACGACTACGACATGTCCTTCGAAGTGCACGCCCAGGGGGCGGTGCACACCTTCGACTCCTTCCAGTGCGCCATCCAGGCCATGGCGCCGATCTGCGAGCACTGCGGCACCAAGGTGATCGGCCACGGCGCCCAGTCGGGCGAGCACTGGTACTGCTGCGCCCACTGCGCCCGCCAGGAGGGCACGAGGGGGATCGTCGATCGCGTCATGGCCGGCGCCTCGGCGTAGAGGGGCTTTCGCTGATCGCTCCGGGCACGCACACTTGCGGTGTGACCGACTTCGATGTGGTTGTCCTAGGTACCGGGCCGGGCGGGCAGAAGGCGGCCATCGCGGCGGCCAAGCTCGGCAAGCGGGTAGCGGTGGTCGAGAAACGGAACATGATCGGCGGGGTGTGCATCAACACCGGCACGATCCCGTCGAAGACGCTGCGCGAGGCGGTCCTCTACCTCACCGGGCTCAACCAGCGGGAGCTGTACGGCGCGAGCTACCGGGTGAAGGACGAGATCACGGTCACCGACCTCGGGATGCGCACCCAGCACGTGATCGGCCGCGAGATCCAGGTGATCCGGAGCCAGTTGGGCCGCAACCACGTGACACTCCTCCAGGGGACCGGCCGGTTCCTGGACGAGCACACCATCGGGATCACGGGGGACGAGGACGAGAAGAAGGTCACCGCCGAGAAGATCGTGATCGCCACCGGGACCTCGCCGGCCCGGCCGGCCAGCGTGGAGTTCGACGACCGGACGGTCATCGACTCCGACGCGATCCTGCACCTCGACCGGGTGCCCGAGACGCTCGTCGTGGTGGGTGCCGGAGTCATCGGCATCGAATACGCCTCCATGTTCGCCGCGCTCGGCACCAAGGTCACCGTCGTGGAGCGGCGCGAACGGATGCTGGAGTTCTGCGATCTGGAGATCGTGGAGGCGCTGAAGTACCATCTGCGGGATCTGGCCGTGACCTTCAGGTTCGGCGAGACCGTGGCCGCGGTCGAGCGGCGGGCCCGGGGCGCGCTGACCGTGCTGGAGAGCGGGAAGAAGATCCCCGCCGACTGCGTGATGTACTCGGCGGGCCGCCAGGGCAGGACGGCCGAGCTCTGCCTGGAGGCGGCCGGGCTGGCGGCCGACGACCGGGGCCGGATCGCGGTGGACGGCAACTACGCCACCCCGGTCCCGCACATCTACGCGGTGGGGGATGTGATCGGCTTCCCCGCGCTGGCCGCCACCTCCATGGAACAGGGCAGGATAGCCGCGCAGCACGCGTGCGGCGAGCCGGTCGGGGAGATGGACGACCTGCCGCCGATCGGCATCTACACCATCCCGGAGATCAGCTTCGTCGGGAAGTCCGAGGACGAGCTGACCCGGGACAAGATCCCGTTCGAGGTCGGCATCTCGCGCTATCGCGAGCTGGCCAGAGGGCAGATCATCGGCGACTCCTACGGCATGCTCAAGCTGCTCGTCTCCACCGAGGACCGGCGGCTGCTCGGCGTGCACGTGTTCGGCACCGGCGCCACCGAGCTCGTGCACATCGGGCAGACGGTCATGGGCTGTGGCGCGACGGTCGACTACCTGGTCAACGCCGTGTTCAACTACCCCACGCTGGCGGAGTCGTACAAGGTGGCGGCGCTGGACGCGACGAACAAGATGCGGGTGATCGCCCGCTTGACGGCCGAGCTGTGACCGGTCAGCGCGCGAGCAGCGAGCCCGGACCGAGCTCCGCAGGGCTGGAGTAGCCGGAGAGCGCGAGCGTGACGTCCAGCTCGCCCAGCAGGCAGCGCAGCACGTGCTCCACGCCGGCCTGACCGTCCAGCGCGAGTCCGTACAGGATCGGGCGGCCGACGAGGACGGCGCGCGCGCCGAGCGCGAGCGCCTTGACCACGTCCGCGCCCGTGCGGACGCCGGAGTCGAACAGCACCTGGAGCCGGTCGCCCACCGCTTCGGCGATCGCCGGGAGCGCGTCCAGCGCGCCGAGGCCGCCGTCGACCTGCCGCCCGCCGTGGTTGGACACGACGATGCCGTCCATGCCGTGGTCGGCGGCGAGCCGGGCGTCCTCGGCGCTGACGATGCCCTTGAGCACGATGGGCCCGTCCCAGTGCTCGCGCAGGAACGGCAGGTCCTCCCAGGTCAGGCCGGGGTTGGCGAACATCTGCGCCCAGTGCAGGATGGGGTTGTCCACGCCCTGGAAGTGCGGATCGGTCAGATAGTTGGCCAGCCCGGTGCCGTTCAGGAAGGGCAGAAAGCCGCGGTCCAGGTCGGCGGGACGCCAGCCGAGCAGGGCAGTGTCCAGCGTGACCACGAGCACCGAGAACCCGGCGGCCTTGGCCCTGTGCAGGAAGCTGACGCACACGTCCTGGTCGGTCGGCCAGTAGAGCTGATACCAGCGCTCCGCGTCGCCGCCCGCCTCCGCGACCTGTTCGAAGGAGTGCGCCGCGGCGGTGGAGTGGATGTACGGCACGCCCAGCTCGGCGGCGGCGCGCACGGTGGCCAGTTCCCCGTCGGGGTGGGCCAGCGTCTGCACCCCCATCGGAGCCACCATCACCGGCGCGGCCATGCCGGTGCCGAGCACCTCGCAGGACAGGTCGCGCTGCCGGGCGACGCCGCGCAGCATCCGGGGCACGATGCGCCAGCGCTCGAACGCCTCCCGGTTGGCCCGCGCCGTCGAGCCGCTGCCCGCGCTCGGCACCACGTACCCGAACGCCTCTGGCGAGAGCGCCTCGCGGGCCCGCTCCTCAAGGCGGGCGAGGTCCGTGGTCAGCTTGGGCGTCCTGCCCTCGAGCATCCCCGCCAGGTAGATGCCGAACTGATGATCACCGAAATTACGTGACATGCCCGACATCTAACCAGCGGGTGGCTAGTCGCCGGAGGTGGGGCGGCGGGTGCGGGCGGGCGGCTTCTTGCGGCCGGCCACCAGCGTGTCACCCGGAGCCGGCTCGTCGGAGGGAGCGGGATCGGCATCCGTGAGGCGCGGCCGGGCGTGTGGCGCGGTGTCCTCCAGCGAGGCTTCGGACTCGGCCGTCTTGGCGCCCGCGGTGTCCTTCTTCCCGGTCTTGCCGGCGTCCTTCTTCGCGGGCTCCTCCGCCGCGGAGTCCTTCTCCCAGACGTGCGGGGCGGTCGGGTCACGCAGGGAGTTGATGACCGCGTCGGCCTCGTTGTCGGCGGCGAACTCGCTGGCCGCCTCCGACTCCCTGCGCCTGATCACCACCATGTGGTCCACGGAGATCCGGCCCGCGCCCACCACGGCGAGCAGCAGCGCGGCCGCGCCCAGGAGGATCAGCTCGTTGAGGGTGATGGGGTTGAGCGGCGGCGCCACCCACAGGACGGCGACCGCCTCGGCGAACAGGATCAGGCCCGTCACCGACACCATCAGCCCGGCGATCAGCAGCGCGCCGCCGATCAGCTCCGTGAGCATGGTGACCGTGGCCCAGGCGCGCGGGGCGGGTGCGCCCTGTCCCTGAAACTGCACTCCGGTCTGCGCCAGGCCGACCTCTAACTTGCGCCAGCCGTTGGCGAAGAAGATGCCGCCGACGCCCATGCGGGCGACGAGCGCGGCAAGATCACGGAGGGTCTGTTTCACGGTTGTTGTCTGCCCTAATCGGGACATCACACACCTCTATCACGGCGGAGCAGCATGGCCACGGCCAGCGCGGTCAGGCTGAGCAGGACGACGCTCACGACCACGGTCGTGTGCAGGGCGTTGACGAAGGCCCAGCGGGCCGCGTCGAGCAGGGCGCTGCCCGCGCTGCCGCCCACCTGGTCCGCCACGTGGGCGGCGCCGGCGAGGGACTGCCTGGCCTGGTCCATGCCGGGGCCGGGTACGCCGGGCACGGTGGGCAGCGCGGGCGCGTACACGATCGTGGTGATCGTGCCGAGGACGGCGACGCCGAGGCCGGCGCCCAGCTCGTAGGCGGTCTCCTCGATGGCGGCGGCGCCGCCGGCGTGGGACTCGGTGGCCGACGACATGATCGTGTCGGAGGCGGCCAGCAGGGACACCTGCACTCCGAAGCCGATGCCGACGAAGCAGCAGGCGAGCATGACGGGGTGGCTCTCGACGCCCCAGGACAGCGTGGGGGTGAGGGAGAGCGCGACGAGGCCGAGGCCGCCGCTCATGGTGGCGCGCATGCCGATTCTGGGCAGAATGTGCGCCGCCGCGAGCCCTCCGGCGATGGCGGAGATCACCAGCGGCAGCATCCTGAACGCGGCGCGCACCTCGCTGTCGCCGAGCACGAGCTGCAGATACTGCGCCAGCATGAGCTGGAGTCCCACCAGCGCGAACACGCCGAGCAGCACTCCTGCCACCCCGGTCGTGAACTCGCGGCTCCTGAACAGGCCGACCTCCAGCAGCGGCGCGGCCAGCCGCGTCTGCCGCCTGACGAACCAGACCAGCAGCGCCACCCCGCCCAGGAAGACGGCGACGGCGGCGCCGAGCGGCATCAGGCTGCCCGAGCCCGCCTCCTTGAGGCCGAACGCCAGGGCCAGGATGCCGAGCACGGACAGTACGGCGCTCAGCGCGTCCCATGGCCGGCCGCCGCGCTCACGCGACTCCGGAAGCAGGCGCACGGCGGCGGGCAGCAGCACCAGCAGGATCGGCACGTTGATCAGGAAGACCGCGCCCCACCACCAGCCGACGAGCAGGCCGCCGATGAGTGGCCCGAGGGCGGCGCCCGCCGCCGCGACCGCGCTCCAGACGCCCAGCGCGATGGCCCGCTCCCGGCGGTCGGTGAACACCTGGCGGATCAGCGACAGCGTGGCGGGCATGATCATCGCGCCGCCCACGCCGAGCAGCGCCCTGGAAAGGATCAGCGTCATCGGCGTGGTGGAGGCGGCGGCAGCGGCGGAGGCGATGCCGAACAGCACGAAACCTGCGATGACCAGCCGTTTTCGCCCGTAGCGGTCGCCGAGCGTGCCGAACATGATCAGCAGTGGCGCCACGACGAGCGAGTACACGTCGACGATCCACAGCAACTGGACCGCCGACGGCTCCAGGGCGGCGGTGAGGGCGGGGACCGCGATGTGCAGGACGGTGGCGTCGACCGTGATGAGCAACAGGCTCAGGCAGAGCAGGGCCAGGATGGACCAGCGGTTGTCCCGGGGCTCCCGGTCGGGGCGACGTACGAAGAACGCGGCCTGTGTGACGGTCATGGACCTCCTCGCAGGCCGATCCGTTCACAGCGGGCCCACATGAACTTGCGTGGCAGCTTAGGCCATGCCACGCGATGGGTGTAGCGGTATCGAATGATCCAGGGGCGGCTGCCACCTCTCTAGAGAGATACAGCCATATGTCGGGATCTATTCAGCGTCCACCAGCCGACCGATCATGGCTCTCGTGGGGACCGATGGCGCGGATGATAAGAGCGACACATCCGACCGGTCACCGCGTGACTGGTGTGCCCGAGCTGTCACCATGCTATCCGCCGGCCGACCTGACAGCGCCCTGGACGCCGCCCGCACCGCCGCCGACCTGGATCCGGCGGCCGACTGGGCGTATCGCCTGGTCAGCCTCGCGCAGGAGAGGCTCGGCCGGATGCCCGAGGCCGTCGCCGCCGCCGAACGGGCGGTGGGCCTGGCGCCCGGCTCGTGGACGGCCCGGCTGCGCCTGGCAGCCGCGCTGCGCCACCTCCCCGGCCGCTGGGACGAGGCGGCCGAGCAGGCCGCGCTGGCCGCGAGGTTCGCCCCCGAGGAGCCGGACCCACACGTCCTGGTCGCCGACCTCGACCTGCTCCGCGCCGAGCACGCAGGGGCGGCGCGCGGCTACCGGGCCGCCCTGAGCCTCGACCCGCGGCACGTCCAGGCCCGCGTCAACCTCGGCCTGGCGTTGCTGCGCTGGGACCGGCCCAGGGCGCACCACGATCCGGCCTGGCCGATCGATCCGCGAGAGACCGGCCGGGCCAGGCGGGCGCTGGAGGTGTGGTCGCGCCAGGCTTGCCTGCTGGTCGCCGTCGCGACCGTGGCGATCGTCGTGGCCGCGCTCGTCCTCGACCGGGGCGCACCGGCCGGGCTGGGCGGACTGGCCGTACTCGTGCTGCTGGCCGGGCTCACGATCCGGCAGGCGCGCAGGGTCGGGGCCTGGTCCTGGGTGCCCGCCATGCTCGGCCGCGATCCGTGGCTGGGGGCGGCGGTCGCGGGCGGGGTCGTGGCGGTCGCCGCGTTCGCCGGATGGCTGGCGCTGGCGTCGGCGCCCGCGGGGATCGCCGTGGTCCCCGGCCTGCCCGCCGGGGCCGGTGCGCCGCCGGACCGGCCGTGGGCCGGCCCGGTCTGGGCGGGACTCGGTGGCCTCGCGGTGCTCGGCTGGCCGGTGCTGGCCGCCGTGCGCTCGCTGGCGGAGACCTGGCGTGGCCGCCCGCTGCGGGCGCTGGAGCACTTCGGACAGGCCGCGGGCGAGCGCACGGCCGCCCGGAACGCGGGCGTGACCCTCTGGATCCTGCTCGGCCGCACGTGGTGGGTGGTGGTGCCGCTGGTCGGCACGGCCCTGGTGGTGGAGCCGCGGGCCACCGTGCTGGCGGTGGCCGTGCCGTACCCCCTGCTGCGCGCCTACCGCGACACGGGGGGCGGCGCCGACCGCTGGCTGACGGTCGCGGCGGGGCTGCTGGTGGTGGCGTCGGCGTGCTGCGCGGCCGGTGGCGGGCTCGGGCTGGTGTGGGGGTGGCGGCTGGGGTTCGCCGCGCTCGGCGCGGTGGCCGTCGTCTTCGCGCTGCGTGCCGCGCGAGCCTGGTGGAGAGGCGGGCCCGGTCCCTGGCGCGCCTCGCTGATCATGTGCGATCTGCCCGTGGGCGGCCGGCCGTCCGTCGTGCTGAGTCCGGAGGTCCGCCAGGCGTTCGGCTACGCCAGGAGCGTCGTGCTGTCGTACGGCGACGGCCTGGGGCCGCGCGTGGTGGGCGCGGTGGCCACGGTCACCGCCTCGGGCGAGCTCAAGGTGATCGCCGAGGCCGAGGCGTGGGAGGCGATCGAGGCCGACCCGAGAGTGGCCGTGTTCGCGGCCGACCCGCTGCAGCGCAGGTTCTGGGTGGAGGTGCGAGGGATCGCGCTGGCCGACTCGGACGTCCTGCGCGTCACTCCCAAGCAGGTGCTTGTTGGACAGTTTCCCGGGCGGCACCAGCGCCGCTAGCTAGAATCTTGTTCTATGCGAATCCTGCGCACGCCCGAAGAGCGCTTCGCCGGCCTGCCCGGCTTCCCGTACGAGCCCCGCTACGCCGAGGTGCCCGACGGGCTGCGCATGGCCTACGCCGAGGCAGGACCCGCCGACGGGGAGCCGGTCGTCCTGCTGCACGGCGAGCCGTCCTGGTCGTTCCTCTACCGCGACGTCATGCGCGAGCTGGCCGCGGTGGGGCTGCGGGCGATCGCCGTCGACCTCGTGGGATTCGGCCGCTCCGACAAGCCCGCCGACCCCGGCGACCACACCTACGCCAGGCATGTCGAGTGGACCCGCTCGCTGCTGTACGACGCCCTCGGCCTGACCGGCGTCACCATGGTCGGCCAGGACTGGGGCGGGCTGATCGGACTGCGCCTCGCAGCCGAGCACCCCGACCGGATCGCCAGGATCGTCGCGGCCAACACGGGCTTGCCGACCGGTGACATTCCCATGCCCGAGGTGTGGCACCGGTTCAAGGACGCGGTGGTCAACGCCCCCGCCCTGGACATCGCCAGGTTCGTCCAGTCCGGCTGCGTCACCGAGCTGCCTCCGGAGGTCCTCGCCGCCTACGACGCCCCCTTCCCCGACGAGACGTACAAGGCGGGCCCGCGCGCCATGCCGCCGCTCGTGCCCGCCACGCCCGACGATCCCGCCGCGCCCGCCAACCGCGCGGCCTGGCAGATCCTCACCACGCTCGACCGGCCGTTCCTCGTGGCCTTCTCCGACAGCGACCCGATCACCGGCGGCATGGCGCCCATCCTGCGCAGGTCGATGCCGGGTGCGGCGGGGCGCGCGCACCCGGTGATCAAAGGCGCGGGGCACTTCCTCCAGGAGGACGCGGGCGCCGAACTCGGCCGCCACATAGCCGCTTTCGTGACCTCCACCTAGCGTGTCAGGTCCGCCCAATCGACGGTCTGGTGCGGTATAACCAGGGGCGGACCGGGGAGGCGTGATGCAGGAGTCCAGCAGGACCCGAGCCGCGGGACGGGCCGCGATGCGGGATCTGTTCGAACAGGTGCGGCTGCGCTATTTCCGGCTTCCCCCGGCCGTCCGCAGGGTGCTGTACGTGGCGGTCCTCATCGGCGCGGTAGGCATGGCCGCGGCCCTGGGCGGAGACCTGCTCAACACCTTCCTGATCACGGCGACCGTCCTCTGCTTCCTCGCGCTCACCCTGCGCTTCCCGCGTGCCGCCGCCACCGCCCTCGTGATCGCGGGCTGGTGCGCGCTGCTGGCGGTGTTCATGGCGCTCTTCCCGGCCAACTCGCTGGCCCCGACCCTGCTCATCCTGCTGGCCGTGCCGGTCGCCGCCGCCGCCCACCTGATCCGCTGGGTGACGCCGTGGGTGTCCGCGCTGATGGCGCTCGTGCCCGCCGCCGCGCTGGCCGCCGCCCTCTCGCCCGTCTCGGAGAACCTCGCGGTCTGGGCCGCCTACGCCGCCGCCGCCGCGGTCCTCGGCTACCGCTTCCTGCTCGCCCGCCGGGCCAGGTCGGAACTGAGCGCCGAGGAGCAGATCCGCGTACGGGCGCGCGAGGGCAGGCCGGAGACGTCGGCCGACAAGCAGCCGGCGCTGCCGCAGATCTCCGTCGAAGAGGCGCTCGCCGAGCTCGACAGCATGATCGGCCTGGCGCCGGTCAAGGAGCAGGTCCGCTCGATCGCCGCCTCCATCGAGGCGTCCCGGCTGCGCGCCGAGGCCGGCTACACCGCCGGCCGGCCGACCAGGCACTTCGTCTTCCTCGGCCCGCCCGGCACCGGCAAGACCAGTGTGGCCCGCACGCTCGCGAAGATCTTCTACGCGTTCGGCCTGCTGGAGACCCCCTACGTGGTCGAGGCGCAGCGGGCCGACCTGGTCGGCGAGTTCCTCGGCGCGACCGCGATCAAGACCAACGAGCTGGTGGACCGGGCGCTGGGCGGCGTGCTGTTCGTCGACGAGGCCTACGGGCTGATCAACTCCGGCGACGGCCAGCCCGACAGGTTCGGCGCCGAGGCCGTGCAGACGCTGCTCAAGCGGGCTGAGGACGACCGCGACCGGCTGATCATCATCCTGGCCGGCTACGAGCAGGAGATGACCTCGTTCCTGTCCAGCAACCCGGGCCTGGCCAGCCGGTTCGCCACCAGGGTGCGCTTCCCCACCTACTCGGCGGGCGAGCTGGCCGAGATCACCGAGCTGCTCCAGCGGCGCCGCGGCGACACGATGGGCGCCGAGGCGAAGGCCAAGCTGCTCATCCGCTTCGACGACGTGCACCGGCGGGGGCTGGTCGACGAGCTGGGCAACGCCAGGTTCGCGCGCAGCCTCGTCGAGGCCGCCGCCCAGGCCCGCGACGTGCGGGTGGTGGGCGCGGGCGGCACGCCGAGCACCGAGGACCTGGTGACGACCACGACGGCCGACGTGAGCAAGGCGTTCGACGAGCTGACCGCCCGCTTCCGCGGCTACGTCGCCACCCCCACCCTGGAGGAGGCGCTGGCCGACCTTGACGGGATGGCCGGGCTCGCGCCGGTCAAACGGCAGGTGCACGCCATCGCCGCCCAGCTCCAGGTGGCCCGGATGCGGCAGGAGCGGGGGCTGCCCACTCCCGCCCAGACGCGCCACTTCGTGTTCACCGGCCCGCCCGGCACCGGCAAGACCACCGTCGCCAGGGTCGTCGGCCGCGTCTTCGCCGCGCTCGGACTGCTGGCCAGGCCGGACGTGGTCGAGGCGCAGCGAGCCGACCTCGTCGGCCAGCACCTCGGCGCGACCGCGATCAAGACCAACGAGCTGGTGGACCGGGCGCTGGGCGGCGTGCTGTTCATCGACGAGGCCTACAGCCTGGTCAACCCCGGTTACTCCGGCGGCGACGCGTTCGGTGCCGAGGCCGTGCAGACGCTGCTCAAGCGGGCCGAGGACGACCGCGACCGGCTCGTCATCGTGCTGGCCGGCTATCAGCGCGAGATGGACGCCTTCCTCGCCACCAACCCCGGCCTGGCCAGCCGGTTCAGCCAGCGGGTGGCGTTCCCCAGCTACTCGCCGGCCGAGCTGTCGGAGATCGCCGTCCTGCTGGCCCAGGAGGCGGGCGACCGCTTCGACGACGACGCCCTGCGCGACCTCGACGAGGTCTTCGCCTGGGTGTGCGACGAGCGGCTGATCGACGGGCTCGGCAACGGCAGGTTCGCCCGGTCGCTGTTCGAGCGCGCGGCCATGCGCCGCGACGTCCGCCTGGCCGCCCTGGCCTCACAGGGCGAGTCCACCAGCTCCGCGGAGCTGACGACCATCACCAGCGACGACGTCCGCACCGCCGTGGACGAACTTTCCGGACGCTAAGCAGACGCCTCTTTGGCACTTGGGTGCGCCCATGAGCTCACATGGTGTAGCAATATGGCTACACGCCGTGCGCGTCTAAGGGGGGACGATGGCGGGGTTCCTGGCCCGCAGGCTGCTCAACGCCGTTGTGCTGGTGGCCGTGGCCGTCAGCCTCGCCTACCTGCTGGCGGCCAGCGCCCTCGACCCGCGCTCCAACTACGCCGACCGCACCCCCAAGCCGCCGCCCGCCGTCGTCGACGCGCAGCTCACCGCCCTCAATCTGAACGACCGCACCCCGCTGTTCCAGCGCTATCTCACCTGGGCGGGCGGAGTGCTGCGCGGCGACTTCGGCAGGAGCGTGACGGGCTCGCCGGTCAACGAGGACCTCGCCCGCCGCGCGGGCGTCACCTTCCGGCTGGTCGTGCTCGGGCTGGTCTGCGGGAGCGTGCTGGGCGTGCTCGTCGGCGCGTACGCCGCGGTCAGGCAGTACGGCTGGTTCGACCGGCTGTCCACGGGCCTGGCCTTCGTGCTGCTCGCGGTGCCCGTGGTGGTGCTGGCCAACGTGGCGATCCTGGCCGGCACCTGGGCCAACGACCGCGTCTTCGGCCATCGGGTGCTCCTGGTCGGCGGTGAGTACACCGCCGGGCTCGACGCCGGGTTCTGGGGCTCGCTGCTCGACCGGCTCCAGCATCTCGCCCTGCCGACGATCACGCTGTCGCTCGGGCTGATCGCGGTCTTCAGCCGCTACCAGCGCAACATGATGCTCGACGTGCTCGGCGCCGACTTCGTCCGTACGGCCATGGCCAAGGGGCTGAGCAGGCGCAGGGCGCTGATCCGGCACGGGCTGCGGACCGCGCTGATCCCCGTGGCGACCTACTTCGCCTTCACCTTCGGCGCCCTGCTCACCGGGGCCACCTTCACCGAGAAGATCTTCGGCTGGCATGGGCTGGGCGAGCGCCTGATCAGCTCGATCTTCACCAACGACGTCAACACCGTGGCGGCCATCGCCTGCCTCGCCGCGGTCGCGGTGCTCTGCGCCTCGCTGGCCGCCGACCTGCTGCACGCCGCGCTCGACCCCCGGGTGAGGGCCGCCGGATGACCCTGTCGGACGAGGAGCTCGCCGAGGAGCTGACCGGATCCGGCGCGGGGCGGGCCGGCGCTCCGTCCAGGCTCAGGGTGGTGGCGGGCCGGTTCTTCGCCGCCCGGCAGGGGCGGATCGGCTTCGCGGTGCTCGCGCTGATGTTCCTGCTCGCCTTCGTCGGACCGCTCTTCAGCCGGTGGACCTATACCGACAAGGACTTCCTGGCGTTCCTGCAGCCGCCGTCGGCCCGCCACTGGTTCGGCACCTTGCAGACCGGCGCCGACGTCTACGCGGTAACCCTGCGCGGCATGCAGAAGTCGCTGGTCGTCGGCATGCTGGCGGCGTTGGTGTCTACCGCGCTGGCCGCGCTGGTGGGCGCCTTCGCCGGTTACTTCCTCGGCTGGACCGACAGGGCGCTGAGCTGGCTCACCGACCTGCTGCTCGTGCTGCCCGCCTTCCTGATCCTGGCGATCATGTCGCCGTTGTTCGGCTCCGGGCAGTGGCCGCTGTTCGTGCTCATGCTGGCCCTGTTCCTGTGGATGGTCACCTCGAAGGTCACCCGGGGGATGACGATCTCGCTGAAGCAGCGGGAGTTCATCCAGGCGGCCCGCTTCATGGGCGTCCCGCCGGTGAAGATCATATTCACGCATGTGCTGCCCAACCTGTCGTCGCTGCTGATCGTCGACGCCACCCTGAACGTCAGCGCGGCGATCCTCACCGAGACCTCGCTGTCCTACTTCGGCTTCGGCATCCAGCCGCCCGACGTCTCGCTCGGCACGCTCATCGCCGACGGCTCCAGGACCGCCGTCTACGCGCCGTGGACGTTCTGGTTCGCCGCCGGGCTGCTGGTGGTCACCGTGCTGGCGGTCAACCTCATCGGCGACGCGCTGCGCGACGCGTTCGACCCCGCCGCGAGGAGGTCACGATGAGCCCGGTGCTGGAGGTGGAGGGCCTCGACGTCTCCTTCGGCGACGTGCGCGCCGTGCGCGGGCTGAGCTACACCGTGCGCCGGGGCGAGGTCCTCGGGATCGTCGGCGAGTCGGGCTCCGGCAAGTCCGCCGCCGCGGCCGCCGTCATGGGGCTGCTGCCGCGCGGCGCCAGGGTCGGCGGCTCGGTCCGCCTGCACGGCAGGGAGCTCGTCGGGGCGCCGGAGCGGGAGCTGACCGCTTTCCGCGGCACGACCATGTCGATGGTCTTCCAGGACCCGCTCTCCGCGCTCACGCCCGTTTACCGGGTCGGCGACCAGATCGCCGAGGCTGTGCGGATCCACCAGAAGGTGACCAGGGAGCAGGCCGCGGTCAAGGCGGTGGACCTGCTCGACCTGGTCGGCATCCCGGACCCGGGCAGGAGGGCGCTGGCCTTCCCGCACGAGTTCTCCGGCGGCATGCGGCAGCGCGTGGTGATCGCGATGGCCATCGCCAACGACCCGGACGTCATCATCTGCGACGAGCCCACGACCGCGCTCGACGTCACCATCCAGGCGCAGGTGCTGGAGGTGCTCAAGACGGCGCAGCGCCGGACGGGCGCCGCCATCGTCATGATCACGCACGATCTCGGGGTGGTGGCCGGCTTCGCCGACCGCGTGCTCGTCATGTACGCGGGCCGCCCGGTCGAGGTGGGAGACGTGGACGACGTCTACTACCGGACGCGGATGCCGTACACCGTGGGGTTGCTCGGCTCGGTGCCGCGCGTCGACGCGGGCGGACGGCAACCGCTGGTGCCGATCGTCGGCAACCCGCCCGCGCCCGCGGCGCTGCCGCCCGGGTGCCCGTTCGCGCCGCGCTGCCCGATGCGCGTCGAGGCGTGCGACGACCGGGAGCCGCCGCTGTTCGAGGTCGGAGCCGGGCACCAGGCCGCCTGCATCCGCTGGGACGAGGTGCGCCCCTGGGCGGACGACGCGGGCCGGGTGCCCCTGCCGTACGGCTCCGGTGCGGCACGGCCCTGGACGGGGCGGACAGAGGAGACGGACGACGCGCGGACGCGCGGGCGGCGGACGGTGCTGGAGGTCGACGGCCTGGTCAAGCACTATCCGTTGCTGAAGGGGGCGGTGTTCAAGCGCAGGGTCGGCACCGTGCACGCGGTGGCGGGGGTGAGCTTCGACATCCGCGAGGGCGAGACCCTGGGCCTGGTGGGCGAGTCGGGCTCCGGCAAGACCACGGCGCTGATGCAGATCCTGGAGCTGGCCGAGCCGCAGGAAGGCCGGGTCGTGGTGCTCGGCAGGGACACCGCCAGGCTGACCGGCGAGCAGCGCATGGCGATCAGGCGCGACATGCAGGTGGTCTTCCAGGACCCGCTGGCCTCGCTCGACCCTCGCATGACGGTCTACGACATCCTGGCCGAGCCCCTGAGGACCCACGGCCGGCGGGCGCCGGGACGGCGGGTGGGCGAGCTGCTGGACCTCGTCGGGCTGGACCCCTCCCACGCCGCCCGTTACCCGCAGGACTTCTCCGGCGGTCAGCGCCAGCGCATCGGCATCGCCCGCGCGCTGGCCCTGGAGCCCAGGCTGCTGGTGCTGGACGAGCCCGTCTCCGCGCTCGACGTGTCGATCCAGGCCGGCGTGATCAACCTGCTCGACTCGCTGAAGGCCGAGCTCGGGCTGTCCTACCTGTTCGTCGCGCACGACCTGGCCGTGGTGCGCTACCTGGCCGACCGGGTGGCCGTGATGTACCTCGGCAGGATCGCCGAGATCGGCCGCGTCGAGGCCGTCTACGGCACCCCCGCGCACCCCTACACGCAGGCGTTGCTGTCGGCCATCCCGCTGCCCGACCCGGTCCGCGAGCGCTCGCGCGAGCGCATCCTGCTCGAAGGCGACCTGCCCAACCCGGCCGACCCGCCGTCGGGCTGCCGGTTCCGCACCCGGTGCCCGAAGTTCAGGGGCGTGCTGACCGACGCGGAGCGGAGCCTGTGCGTGGACACCGAGCCCGAGGTGCGGGTGCTCGGCGAGGACCAGGGCGCGGCCTGCCACTACGCCGAGAAACTCGCAGTCGTCTAGACCCGGAGGAATTCGCCGATGAAAGCACCTCACCTGGCCGTGGCCGTGGCCCTCGCGCTGTCAGTGGCGGGATGCGGGTCAGGCGGCTCAGGAGGCGGCGGCGGCGGGCCCAGCAAGGGCGACGGGACGATCAAGGCGTCCGACGTCAACCCGCGCCCGCGCGACCAGGTCAAGGACGGCGGGACGCTGCGGTGGGGCATCAGCGAGTTTCCCGCGCAGTGGAACCGCAACCACGTCGACGGCAACCTCGCGATGGCCGCGGTGATCAGCAACGCGCTGCTGCCGTCGCCGTTCGTCTCCGACGACAGGGCCCAGATCTCCGTCAACCGCGACTACCTGCTCGACGCCCGCGTCACGGCCCGGGCCCCGAAGCAGGTCGTCACCTATAGGCTTAACCCGAAGGCCCGATGGTCGGACGGGCAGCCCATCACCTGGGCCGACTACCACGCCCAGTGGCACGCGTTGAAAGGCGACGACCCGGACTTCCGCCTCGTCTCCTCCACCGGCTACCAGGACATCGACAAGGTCCGGCGAGGCCGGGACGACCACGAGGTCGTGGTGACGTTCGCCAGGCCGTTCGGCGACTGGCAGGCGCTGTTCAGCCCGCTGCTGCCCGCCTCCACCAACAAGACTCCCGAGGCCTTCAACACCGCCTGGCTCAACAAGATCCCCGTGACGGCGGGGCCGTTCAAGTTCGGCGGCTTCGACCAGACCGCCAAGACCATCACGATCGTGCGCGACGACACCTGGTGGGGCGACAGGGCCAAGCTCGACCGGATCATCTACCGCTCCTCCGAGCAGGACTCGCTGATCGGCATGTTCGGCAACGGCGAGCTCGACATCACCGACGTCGGCCCGTCGGCGCCCGACTACTCCCGCGCCGGATCCACCCCGGGCGCCGAGGTGCGGCAGGCCGCCGGCCCCGACTTCCGCCACTTCACCTTCAACGGCTCCAGCGACCTGCTCCAGGACGCGCGCGTACGGCAGGCCGTGCAGCTCGGCATCAACCGGCAGGTCATCGCCCAGTCCGACCTGCAGGGCCTCGACTGGCCGATCACGCTGCTGAACAACCACTTCTTCATGAACACCCAGGAGGGCTATCAGGACAACGCCGGCAACCTCGGCGCCTACAACCCCGAGCAGGCCAAGCGGCTCCTCGACCAGGCGGGCTGGAAGCTGAACGGCGCCGTGCGCCAGAAGGACGGCCGCCCGCTCGAACTGCGTTTCGTGGTGCCGTCGGGCGTGCAGCTCAGCAAGTCCGAGGGCGAGCTGGCGCAGAGCATGCTCGCCCAGATCGGCGTGAAGCTCTCCATCCAGGCGGTGCCGAGCGACGACTTCTTCACCAAGTACGTGATCCCCGGCAACTTCGACATCACCCCGTTCTCCTACATCGGCACCCCGTTCCCGGTCTCCAGCAGCTACGGCGTGTACGCGAACTCGCCCGACGGCAAGGCCTGGAACGCCAACTTCGGTCGTACCGGGTCCGAGGCCATCGACGCGGCCATGGACCGGGCCGCCCAGAACCTCGACCCGGAGCAGGCGCGCGCCGACGCCAACGCGGCCGACAAGCTGATCTGGCAGGAGGTGAACGTCCTGCCGCTCTACCAGCGCCCGCAACTGGTGGCGGTGAAGGAGGACCTGGCCAACGTGGGCGCCCGCGGCTTCTACGAGCTTCGCTACCAGGACATCGGCTTCGCCCGGTAGCGGCCCCTCCGCCGGGTGAGGCCGACGTCGGCGCGCCGGACTGTCGGTGACGGCGTGTAGAACTGGGCGGATGACGATCAAGCTGACCTGGCCCCAGATCCTGTCGTGGCGGTTGCGCAGGCAGTTCGTCAGCGGTCCGGGAGCCTCCGGCGCCGTGGAGATCGCCGGCAGGCTCTGCGGCGTGCAGGGGGATTGCGCGCGGCCGAGCGGGGTAGCCGTGGGCGGATGGAGCTGGCGGAGTGGTTTCTCACGGACGAGGAGCGCGGCAATCCCGCGACCAAGCTGGCGCCCTGGACGACCGGCAACCTGGTACGCCCCCTCATCCACGGCGCCTCCTATTTCGCCGACCTTCAGGCCAGGGTGGACCGGTTGGGCAAGGACGACCTGCTGCTGTTCGCCGACTGGCGCGGCGACCCCGACGAACGGCTCACCGACGACGGCCCCGGCGTCGCGCAGGCGATGGCCGAGGCGTCGCGCAGGGGAGCCCTGGTCAGAGGACTGATCTGGCGCTCCCACCTGGACCGGCTGCGTTTCAGCGCCGAGGAGAACCGGCACCTGGGTGAGGAGATCGAGGCCGCCGGCGGCCAGTGCCTGCTCGACACCCGGGTGCGCCCAGGCGGATCCCATCACCAGAAGTTCGTCATCCTGCGGCACGACAGGCCCGAGCGTTTCGCCGACGATGTCGCCTACCTCGGTGGCATCGACCTGTGTCACGGCCGCCGCGACGACGCCGAGCACGGGGGAGACCCGCAGGCCGCGCCGATGCCGCGCGCCTACGGAGAGCGGCCGCCCTGGCACGACGCGCAGGTGGCGATCCAGGGCCCGGCGGTGGCGGAGGTGGAGAAGGTCTTCTGCGAGCGGTGGGAGGACCCCGCCCCGGAGACCCGCCAGCCGATCCGGCGCCTGCGCGACCACTTCGACCGGATGGACGACGTGCCGCCGCTGCCGCAGCCCGGCCCGCCCCCCGGCCCTGCCGGGACCCACGCGGTGCAGCTCCTGCGCACCTACCCCTACCGGCGCTCCGCCTACCCCTTCGCGCCCCACGGGGAGCGCAGCGTGGCCAGGGCCTATCACAAGGTGCTGGGCAGGGCGCGCTCGCTGATCTACCTGGAGGACCAGTACCTGTGGTCCACCGACGTCATCGAGCCGTTCGCCGCCGCCCTGGAGCGCGAGCCGGAGCTGCGCATGATCATCGTGGTGCCGCGCCACGCCGACCAGGACGGCTGGCTGGCCGGCCCCGCCAGCCTCATCGGCCGGGCCGACGCGCTGGCCAGGCTGCACCGGGCGGGCGGCGACCGGGTCGCCGTCTACGACCTGGAGAACCACGCGGGCACCCCGGTGTACGTGCACGCCAAGGTGTGCGTGGTCGACGACGTGTGGGCGACGGTCGGCTCCGACAACGTCAACCTCCGCTCGTGGACGTACGACTCCGAGCTGAGCTGCGCGGTCCTCGACGAGGAGCCCGACCCGCGCCCGCCGGGCGGCGCCCGCAGGTTCGCCCGCGACCTGCGGCTGACCCTCGCGGCCGAGCACCTGGACCGCGACCCGGCCGGCCTCGACGACCTGTGCGATCCGAAGGCGGCCTTCGACGCCTTCGCCGAGTCGGCCGCGAGGCTGGACGCCTGGCATCGGGGCGGGCGTCGCGGGGAGAGGCCGCCCGGCCGGGTGCGCCCGCACCCGCGGGCCGAGCTGAGCCGTCTGGCCAGGACGCTGGTGCTGCCCCTCTACAGGGTCGCGGTCGACCCCGACGGGCGCCCCCCGGAGCTGCGCCGCTCGAAACGCTTTTGAGACACTCACCGATATGTTGCGCCCATTCCGGCAAGTCGACGTGTTCACCGATACGCCCTACCACGGCAACCCGCTCGCGGTCGTGCACGACGCCGAAGGGCTGAGCGGCGAGGAGATGCAGCGGTTCGCCAACTGGACGAACCTGTCCGAGACCACCTTCCTGCTGCCGCCCACCACGCCCGAGGCGGACTACCGGGTCCGCATCTTCACCGCCTCGTCCGAGCTGCCCTTCGCCGGGCACCCCACGCTCGGCACCTGCCACGCCTGGCTGGAGGCGGGCGGCGTGCCGCGCGAGGCGGGGACGGTCGTGCAGGAGTGCGGGGCCGGGCTGGTCCGCGTCCGAGACGAGGGCGCGTCGCTGGCCTTCGCGGCGCCGCCGCTGCTGCGGTCGGGACCGGTGGAGGACGACCTCGTCCAGGACATGGCCGAGGCGCTCGGCATCCCCAGGGGCGAGATCGTCGACGCCGAGTGGGCCGACAACGGGCCCGGCTGGGTGGCGATCCTGCTCCGCGACGCCGAGGCGGTGCTCGCGTTGCAGCCGCAGCGGGTGCCGGTCGACGCCGGCGTCGTCGGCCCCTACCCGCCGGGGTCGCCGCACGCCTACGAGGTGCGCGCGTTCTCCCCGATCCCCGGTGGCGTGACGGAGGACCCTGTCACCGGCAGCCTGAACGCCTCCGTCGCCCAGTGGCTGCTGCGCACCGGCCGCGTCTCCGCCCCCTACGTCGCAAGCCAGGGCACGGCGCTCGGCCGCACCGGGCGGATCCGCATCACCACGGAGGGACAGGACATCTGGGTGGGCGGCTCCGTGATCACCTGCGTCAGCGGCCAGGTCGAGCTCTGACGCCCGGCCGTCAGCGCGCGGGCCGGCTGCTGAAACGTACCTCGTCACCCGGCCTGAGCTGGGCGGCGACCGCCAGGTCGGCCTCCGACACCACCGCGATCACCGGGTAGCCGCCGGTCGGCGGGTGGTCGGTGAGGAAGACGATGGGCTCGCCGCTCGGCGGCACCTGCACGGCCCCCGTCACCATGCCCTCGCTGGGCAGCTCGCCCTCCTTGGCCCGCGCCAGGCCGGGCCCGCGCAGCCGCACACCCACCCGGTTGCTGTCCTGGCTCACCTCGTACGGTCCCGCGCACATCGAGGCGAGGGCGCCGGGCACGAACCAGTCGTCGCGCGGCCCCGGAAGCACCCGCAGCACGGCGGGCCTGGGGCCGCGCGGCGGCGCCAGATCCACGTGGATGCCGCCCGCCCCGGTGGGGGAGCCGACCGGCAGCACCGTGCCCGCCCGCAGCGGCGGCGGCCCGAGCCCCGACAGCGAATCGGTGGAGCGGCTGCCCAGCACCGGCTCCACCGCGATCCCACCGCGAACGGCCAGATAGGTGCGCAACCCCCACGACGGCGCCCCGAGCCGTACCTCGCCCCCCTCGGGGACCCAGAACGGCGCGCCCATCCCCGCCCCGCGGGCCGTGCCGCTCGATACCGGGCACGGCGCGCCGGCCAGCGCCACCCAGGCCCCCGCCAGGAACCGCAGCCGTGCCAGCCCGAACGTCAGCTCGACCCCCGCCAGCCCCTCGGAGTTGCCGACGAGCCGGTTGGCCAGCCGCAGGCTGCCCGCGTCGGCGGCCCCCGAGCTCGGCACCCCCAGATGGGCATGACCGTGCCGCCCCAGGTCCTGGACGGTTGCGAGCGGGCCGGGCGCGAGCACCTCGATCATGCGGCCTCGAACCGCACGCGGGTGCCGGGCCGGAACGGCGTCGGCGGATCGGCGGCGACGTCCCACACCCGCAGCTCGGTGCGGCCGAGCAGCCGCCAGCCGCCGGGGGAGGCCGCCGGATAGACGGCGGAGTAGGGGCCGGCGACGGCCACCGAACCGGCGGGCACCGAGGTGCGCGGCGTCGCCAGCCGGGGCGCGTGCAGCACCGGATCCAGGCCGATCAGATAGGCGAACCCCGGGGAGAACCCCAGCCACCCCACCACCAGCTCACTGCCGGTATGCCGGGCGACCACCTCGTCGGCGGAGATCCCGGCGATCCGCGCCACGGACTCCAGATCCGCGCCGTCGTAGACCACGGGGACCGTCACCACGCCCTGTCCCGCCCCGGGCGCCCGCGCGGGCGCGCCGGTCCCGCACCGGGCCAGCAACTCCCCCAGGCGGGTCCGCAACCTGCCCTGGTCGGCTCCTGGAGCCACCACGAGCACCGTCTCCGGCCCCGGCACCACCTCCACGACCCCGTCCGGACGCTCGGCCCGCAGCGCGGCGTCCAGGCGGTGTGACACGTCGAGCGCCCCGGTCTCCACGAGCAGGCCGTGCTCTCCGGCCCGCCGGATCACACCGCCACCATGCCCGGGCGAGCGCTCACGCGCGTGGTCATGTGAAGGCCTGCAGCACCACTCCGGCCCCGAGCAGCCCGTCGCGAACGGCGCGAGCCAGGCTCATGGCGTCCGGGGTGTCGCCGTGCACACAGATCGAGCGGGCCGAGACCGCCACCTCCTGGCCGTCGACGGAGGTCACCGTGTGCTCGACCGCCATCCGCACGGCGCGGGCGGGGACCTCCGCGGCGTCGTGGATGACCGCGCCGGGCTCGCGCCGCGACACCAGCGCGCCGGCCGAGGTGTAGGCGCGGTCGGCGAACGCCTCGGCGACGGTGGGGACGCCCTCGGCCGCCGCCACCTCGTGCACGACCGACCCGGGCAGCGTCAGCACCGGGAGCGACGGGTCGTAGTCGGCGACCGCGTCGATCACCGCGGCGGCCTGCTCCCGGTCGCGGCAGATCCGGTTGTAGAGGGCGCCGTGCGGTTTCACGTACGAGACCCGCCCGCCCATCGCCCGCGCGATGCCGTCGACGGCGGCGAGCTGGTAGAGCACCTCGGCGCAGAGCTCCTCCGGCTCCATCTCCATCTCCCTGCGCCCGAAGTGGGCCAGGTCGCGGTAGGACACCTGCGCGCCGATCGTCACGCCGCGGTCGACGGCGGCCGCGCAGGTGCGCCTGATCGTCACCGGATCGCCGGCGTGGAATCCGCACGCGATGTTGGCGCTCGTGACGATGTCGAGCAGCGCCATGTCGTCGCCGAGCCGCCAGATGCCGAAGCCCTCGCCGAGGTCCGCGTTGAGGTCGATCACCATGCATCCCATCATGGCGGTAGCGGCTACCTCGGCGCGACGAAGAGCGTCTGAGTCGCGGTGCCCACTTCGCCGCTCTGGTCGTACAGGGTGGTGCGCGTCAGGCCGCGGCCTGACGGGCCGATCACGGTCTCGGCGTCCATGCAGATCCACTCCCCGGCGGGCGACCTGAACAGCGAGATCGTCAGATCGACGTTCACGAACAGGTGGGTGTCGAAGTCCAGGGCGATGCTGATGCCGTTGCCGCTGTCGGCGAACAGCGCCAGCCGCTCGACCGGGGTGATCTCCTCGCCCTCGACCAGAGGCACCCTGACCCGGCCCCAGGCGGTGGCGGGGCCGATCGCCATGGCGCCGCCGCGGGCGAAGCGCCAGTCGGTCGCCCGGCCGTAGCCGAACCCGCTCGACAGCCAGTGGCCGGGCTGCTCGGGCGGGATGGGCGGCGGGGTCCGGACGGAGGTGGCGGGCGTGGGCGCCTCGCGGACGCGCCAGGCCGACGCCCTGGCGTGCTCGCGGCCGCCGCAGAACACCGACGCCGACAGGCACTGCACCCGCTTGCCGTCGCGCACGACGTCGGTGCGCACCTCCAGCTCTCCCACGGGTACGGGCGCGAACACGTCGACGGCCAGTCTGGACAGCTCCAGGCCGGGACGTGGCGCGGTCAGCGCCAGCTCGTGCGCGATCAGCGCGGTGACCGGGCCCATGTGCTGGCTGGCGGGGTCCCAGGGGCCCTGCGTGTGCTCCGACGCCTGATAGCGCCCGGCCCCCAGGCAGGTGTACATCGACATGGGTACGAATCTAGATCTCGTCGGGGATGTCGGCGATGTCGTCCAGGGCCGCGGCCAGCTCGTCCGGGTCGCCGCCGATGCGCTCGGCGATCTCCATGAGCACGTGGAGCACGTCGTGCCGGTCGTGGCCGAGATCCAGCAGGCGCTGCGCGGCCTCCCAGAGCTGGGGCGGATCGCCCTCCCACAGCCTGGTGGCGATCTCCTCGTGCCAGGCCAGATGCTCCTCGTCGAGCGCCCCCGCATGGTCGATCTCCAACAGCATCCGCCTGTCGGCCTCGTCGGCCGGGTTGAGCCGGTCGAGCTCGGCGCCGTTGTGCGTGCCCTGCAGGAACGGGAACGCGAAGGCCCGCCTGGCCAGCGCGGACAGGTCGCCGTCCGGCAGCAGCCGCTCCAGCAGCGGCCTGTCCAGGCCGAACGACGTCGGATCGCGGTAGGACTCGGGGAACTTGCCGATGGCCTCCCACACCGCGTCCAGTGTGGCCCTCAGCCCGGGCTCGGGCAGCCCGGTGCGCTGGGCGGCGAAGCGGACCCAGGCCGCCAGCACGTGCGGCATGGCCTCCTGCTCGGCCACCGACAGCATCACCTTGCGGGGGAGCCAGTCCAGCAGGAACGTCTCGCACTTGGTCGGGCTGACCCGCAGCGGCCTGCTGAAGTCCTGCTCGCAGCCGTAGTCGATGATGTGGTCGGCGCACCGGGAGGCCGACGAGGGGTCCGACAGGTGCTCGGCCGCGTCGGAGGCGAGGAACTCGGCCGCCAGCATGGCCCGCCGCTCACGGCTGTAGGGCGCCTCGATGTGCAGCGGCGCGGGGCGCTTACGGCCCGGCGGCAGCGCTTTCAGCCGGGCCCGGGCGAAGGCGTGGTAGGCGCTGTAGCTGTCGCTGACGGGCGGCGGCGTCTTCGGCTCCTTGGTGGCCTTCATCGCGGATTCGAGCAGCGCCCTGGCCTGCTGGCACTCGATCTGCTCGAACAGCAGCATCGGGTTGCCCGCGGCCTCCGCCCTGGCCTGCTCCAGCAGCTTGTCGACCTGCGAGGAGACCCAGGCGTCGCGCGCCATGCCGGACATGTTGTGATCGACCACCACGACCAGCGCGTGCCGGTCCTGGTGGTGCCTGGGGGTGGTGTCCTCGTTCCACCGGTAGGCGAACGTGCAGATCACCGTGTCCTGGTCGCCGTAGGCGTCGCGGGAGACGTAACAGCCGGTCGGCTTGACCGCGCCGACCCTGTCCGCCCAGCCGGGCCGGGCCACGCCCGACTCCATCATCGCCAGCGCCGCGCCCTCCGCCTTCGCGCCCTGCCGCGCCGTACCGAGATAGGCCAGGCAGATCAGCAGCGTCAGCGACGCCGGCGTGCCTGCCTTGGCCGCGTAGTCGACGAGCCCTTCGCCGAGAACCTGCTCGACGTCGCCGCCCCGCACCCGCCTGCCCCACCAGGCGCCGACCATGTCGGAGACCATCAGCTCCGCGTCGAGCGGGCTGCGCACGGCAAGCAGCTCGCGGGCCGCCTGCACCATCTCCTTGAACACATCGTCTGGCGGGGTGCTCTCCCGGGGGTCTCGTCGGTGTCGGCGCACGCCCTCACTCTCTCGCATTCCAGGCGCAAACGGTGCGTAGAACGCGGCCTGGTGACTCCGATGTTATCGAGGGCTCCGCGGCGGTGGCGCGGAGTTGACGATGGCGAGCAGGTGCTCGCGGGCGATCCGTTCGACGATCTCGGGCGTCGCCGTGATGCCGAGATGGTGCGCGCAGGCGCACACGTCGGCGACACACCTGTCGATCGTGTCCACGGGCACGGTCAGGAATTCCTCGGCCAGCCTGAGACTGACCGGCTCCTTGAGGAAGCGTGTGGCCAGAGCGAGCATAGATGTGAGATTCCTCTGGATGCCCAGGGGCAAACCCCCAGGAATGGACGCAGGCGACTTGCGCTCCCATTTCATCTTTTCTCGCGCCGGTGTCAAGCCTCCGCAACGCCTTTGTTCGCTTCTCCGGAACGGCTTTCGTGCGAAGCTGTTCCCATGCGCATCCAGCTCACCCAGCGCGCCGAGGCCGACGAACTGCTCGGTCGCAGCCCGCTCGCCCTGCTCGTCGGCATGCTGCTCGATCAGCAGGTGCCGATGGAATGGGCGTTCACGGGGCCATACACCATCTCCGAGCGAATCGGGCACGAGCTCACCGCCGAAGAGATAGCCTCCTATGACCCCGAGGCGTTCACCGCGCTGCTCGCCGCCAAACCGGCGGTCCACCGCTACCCCAAGTCGATGGCGGCCCGGGTGCAGCAACTCGCCGCCTACCTGGTCGAGCACTATGAAGGCAAGCCCGAGCGGATCTGGGAAGACGCCGCGGACGGCAAACAGCTGCTTGAGCGCCTGCAGGATCTGCCTGGTTACGGCAAGCAGAAGGCCCAGATCTTTCTGGCATTGCTCGGCAAGCAGTTGGGGGTCCAACCGTCAGGATGGCGTGAGGCCGCCGGTCCCTACGGCGAGGAGGGGTCGTTCCGGTCGGTCGCCGATGTGGTCGACGCCGAAAGCCTGGGCAGAGTACGGGCGGCCAAACAGGAGGCCAAGCAGGCGGCGAAGGCCAAGTAGCCTGATCTTGCTGCGCAACGTGGAGCGATTTTGACAGGATGCGTTGACCGTATGGCGGCCGGGGCTTCCGTCCGCGCATGCCCATCGCCGATGATGTACTGCAGAATCCGGTCGCCCGGAGCTGCGCTACGCCGATACACGATTATGGAGATGTGCCGCGTGGGAGACCCTGGCACGCGACGGAGGTGCCGACCATGAGCGCCGAGACCTCCGTTCCCCGTCCCCGGGAGTCGGATGTGGACATCTCAGACTCCGCCCTCCTTGAGGGCCTGCTGTCCGAGGCAGAGTTCGCCTTTGCCTTCTTCGACGTCGACGGCCGCATCCAGCGGGTCAACGACGTGTTCACCGACGTCGTCGGCGTGCCGGCCGAGCGGCTGCTGGGCCGCGCCCCGGCCGAGGCGCTGGCCCCCGACATCACCCAGATCGTCGTTCACGGCTTCCAGGCCGTCATCGAGAGTGACGCCCCGGTCACCGAGCGGCGCGTGCGCGTGCGCTCGGCGGAGGGCGAGGCCCGTTACTGGTCGATGTCGTTCTCGCCGGTCCACGACGAGTCGGGCGACCTGCTGGCCGTCGCGCTGGCCGGGCTCGACGTGACCGAGAGCCGCCAGGTCGAGGAGGATCTGCGCCGCAGCGAGGAGCGCTACCGCTCGCTGGTCGAGGCGCAGTCGCAGCTGGTCTGGATCACCTCGCCGACCGGCACGGTCGTCGAGGACGCGCCGCAGTGGCGCGCCATCACCGGCCAGGGCCTGGAGGAATACCTCGCCTACGGCTGGCTCGAGGCCGTGCACCCGGAGGAGCGCCAGCACACCGAAGAGGCCTGGAAGGAGGCGCTGCGCGGCCGGACCATGTTCGAGTGGAACTACCGCGTCCGCACCAGGGCCAGCGGCTTCCGCCACTTCGAGGTGCGCGCCGTGCCCATCATCCGGCACGGCCGGGTCGTGGAGTGGGTGGGCGCCAACACCGACGTGACACCTCAGCGCGAGGCCGAGGAGATGCGCGGCAGGCTGACCGACCAGCTCGGCGCCGCCGCGCTGCGCACGGCCAGGCTCCAGGGCGCCACGGCGATGCTCGCCGAGGCGCTGACGGTCGAGCAGGTGGTGCAGGTCATCATCGACGTCGGCCGCACCGCCCTGGCCGCCGACCGCTCCGCCGTGGCGCTGCTCGACACCGATCGCGCGGCACTCAAGCTGATCAACGGCGAGGGCATCCCGGAGGCGTCCGGCGCCTCCGGCGAGGAGATCCCGCTCTCCCACTCCAGTGTGATGACCATGGCCGTCAACAGCCGCCGGCCGGTGTTCGCCGAGTCGCCCGACAGCCTGAAGCTCCAACTTCTCGAAGCGGGCGGCGACCCGGAGGTGCTGGGCAACTACCTCGCCAACAGCGACGAGCGGGCCTGGGTGGGCCTGCCGCTGCTCGCCGCGGGGCGGGCGCTCGGCGCGCTGCGCTTCTCCTTCACCAGGCCGCAGAAGATCTCCCAGGAGGACGGCGTCTTCCTGGAGGCGCTGGCCGGCCAGTGCGCGCTGGCGGTCGAGCGGGCCACGCTGTTCGAGCGCGAGCACCGCACCGCCGAGACCCTCCAGCGCAGCCTGCTGCCCGACCGCCTGCCGGTCATCAAGGGGCTGGAGCTGGCCCAGCGCTTCCGCTCGGGCAGCCGCCACGTGCAGGTCGGCGGCGACTGGTACGACGCGTTCGTGCTGCAGGACGGCCGGGTCGCGGCGGTCGTCGGCGACGTCATGGGCAAGGGCGTCAAGGCGGCGGCCGGGATGGGCCGCATCCGCAACGCCATGCGGGCGCTGGCGCTGACCAACCCGCCGCCCGCGGCCGTGCTGACCGGCCTCGACCGGGTCTTCGACGCCACCGAAGAGGAGGAGCAGGTCACCACGCTCGCCTACATGGTGGTCGAGCCGGTCACCGGCGAGGGCACGCTCGCGCTGGCGGGCCATCCGCCGCCCGTCCTGGTTTCTCCGCAGGGCACGGCGATTCTCTGCGATGCGGAGCCGGGCACTCCGCTAGGCTGGCCGACCAGCCGAAGGCAGTTCCGGTTCGTGGTGCCGCCCGGCCATACGGCCGTGCTCTACTCCGACGGACTGGTGGAAAACCGCAAGCGCGGGCTGGACGCCGGACTCGCAGAGATTTGCAGTGTTGTGACCGAAGCGCCGCCTGAGGTGGTGAGTAGTCCACACATGCTGCTGGACTTCCTGGTTGACCGGATGTTGTCGGGATATGAACAGGATGATGACGTTACCGCCCTGGCCATTCACGTGCCGCCCGCCACGAAGAGTGACTGAATGAAACAGTCATAAGGGTTGCTTTCGGGTATCGGTGCCGCCCTTCGGTACGCACTACTGTCTGGGTCGGCCTAGGGTGGAGGACAACCGCCGGGAGGTGGCCGTATGGAGTGCAAGGTCGTGCCAGAATGCTGGGCAGGTCCGTCGCGGTCCGCACGGCCTCACCGATCTCCGAGAGAGGCAACAGCCCCCCAGCGGGCATCTGGGTCCATTGTCGCCACGCGTTCGTTCGAGAGGTGTTCGTGTCGCCTGCAAGTTCGACTCGCTCGAAGCCACAAGAGCTGAACGAGCCCGTCATTCAGCGACTGCTCGAGCGTGGGCGCTCGCAGGGTTTCCTCGAGTCTGAGGATGTCCGCCAGGCCTTCGAGGAGGCGGACATCCCCATGTCGCACGCCGCCGCGTTCTTGCGGAACCTCAGCAAAGAGGGCGTGACCGTGGTGGTGACCGCCGCGGATTCGGCTGCGCCGAAGAAGTCGCGTCCAGCAAAGCGCCGCACTGCCGCCCCCGTCAAGACCAAGGCGGCCGCAGCCGCCAAGGAGCAGCAGCCCGAGACCGTCACCGCGGTCGTGGGCACCGCCGAAGCCGAGCCGGCGGCCAAGAAGCCGACTCCTGCCAAGAAGGCCGCGCCGGCGGCCAAGAAGGCCAAGCCAGACACTGCCGTGGCCGCCAAGAAGGCCAAGTCGGACAGCGCTGGGCCTGCCGAGACCAAGCCGAAGTCGCCCGAGGGCGTCGACGACGAGGACATCGAGCTCGACGGGGACGTGGAGCTGGAGGACCTCGAGGACATCGACGTCGAGGACGAGGAGATCGTCGCCGAGCCCGAGGCCGAGGCCGAGGGCGACGACGAGACCGAGGACGAGCCCAAGGCCGCGGAGGTGGCCGTGGCGGTCGTCGAGAAGACCGAGGACGAGGTCCTCATCCTGTCCGACGACGACGATGACGCCCCGGTCGCGCAGGTCGCCGCCGCGGGTGCCACCGCCGACCCGGTCAAGGACTACCTCAAGCAGATCGGCAAGGTCCCCCTGCTCAACGCCGAGCAGGAGGTCGAGCTGGCCAAGAGGATCGAGGCCGGCCTGTTCGCCGAGGAGCAGCTCGGCGGCGGTGAGATCGACAGCCTGCCGGTCGACGTCAGAGCCGAGCTGGAGTGGATCGCCGAGGACGGCCGCCGGGCCAAGAACCACCTGCTGGAGGCCAACCTCCGTCTGGTGGTGTCGCTGGCCAAGCGCTACACCGGTCGCGGCATGCTGTTCCTGGACCTGATCCAGGAGGGCAACCTGGGCCTGATCCGCGCGGTCGAGAAGTTCGACTACACCAAGGGTTACAAGTTCTCCACCTACGCCACGTGGTGGATCCGGCAGGCGATCACGCGCGCCATGGCCGACCAGGCGCGGACCATCCGCATCCCGGTCCACATGGTCGAAGTGATCAACAAGCTGGCTCGTGTTCAGCGGCAGATGCTGCAGGACCTGGGCCGCGAGCCCACGCCGGAAGAGCTCGCCCGTGAGCTGGACATGACGCCCGAAAAGGTGGTCGAGGTCCAGAAGTACGGCCGCGAGCCGATCTCCCTGCACACCCCGCTGGGTGAGGAGGGCGACAGCGAGTTCGGCGACCTCATCGAGGACTCCGAGGCCATCGTGCCGGCCGACGCCGTCAGCTTCACGCTGCTGCAGGAGCAGCTGCACTCCGTTCTCGACACCTTGTCGGAGCGCGAGGCGGGCGTCGTGTCGATGCGTTTCGGCCTCACCGACGGTCAGCCGAAGACGCTGGACGAGATCGGCAAGGTCTACGGGGTGACGCGTGAGCGCATCCGGCAGATCGAGTCGAAGACCATGTCCAAGCTTCGTCACCCGTCCCGCTCGCAGGTCCTGCGCGACTACCTGGACTAGGCATCGCGTCGGAAAGGGGCACGGCCGATCGGCCGTGCCCCTTTCCCTTTCCCGAGATGTCGTCCGGGCTCCTCGGAGCCGGCGGCCGTGGTGGGGTGAGACCGCTTCAGATGTGGACGTCCAGCCTGCCCGGCGCAGGCCGCGTCACGTAGCCGAGGTCGTCGAGCACCTTGGCCAGCTCGTCGGGCGTGGACGGGGTCAGCCCGCTCTCCAGCAGCGCCCTGGCGATCTCACCGCGGGTGGCCTTGGCCATGTGGCTGACGACCTTGCCGTCCTTCAGCACCCGCACTGACACGCCGCGCTCGCCGGGCCGCCACGCGCCCGCGTAGGTGGCCGAGCGCATGTCCACGACGAGCCCGGGCAGCCGGTCCAGCTCGGCGGTGATCGCGGGCCGCCAGAACGCCCCCAGCCCGCCCATCGGAGGCAGGTTCACCCCCATGGACAGCCGGTAGGGCGGGATCCGGTCACCGACGCGCAGGACTCCCCAGAGCCCGGAGAAGATCAGCACGCTCTGCTCCGCCCTGGCCCGTGCCTCGGCACCGAGCCCGGCCAGCGACAGGTTGTCGTACAGCACGCCGGTGTAGAGCTCGCTCACGGGAAGTGTGGGCGCCTCCTTGACGGCCAGGTTCTTCGCCAGCTCGGGCGCCAGCCCGGGGGACAGGCCGAGCACCTGGAGGGCGTCGCGGCGGCGCGAGGCCTTGATCAGGGCGCTCATCACGCGCTTACGGGAGCGGTCGAGTGCGGGGAACGACAGCTCTCCCACGGCGGGCCCATCCCCTTCGGACGCCTTGCCCTCCGACGGCGGCAGCAGAATCAGCACAGTGATGCAGCCTATTAGGCATCCCGCCTGGTCACAGTGCCAGGCCCCGGTATTGGCCGGGTGCCGATCCGGGCAGTCCCGGGATCCAGGAATTGCCCCTGATCACTTCCGCCCTGTGGCGGCGATGTCCCGGACGACGTGGCGCCGCCACCCGAACGGGAACGCGTCCCACCGGCCGTGATGCGCACGTCAGCTAGTCTCTCGGGGTGGATTTCGACCTCCTCATGCACGCGGCGTGGCCGGCCTTCGAGCAGCGCTCGCACGACGGCTGGATCCTGCGACACGCCGGTGGGGTGACCAAGCGGGCCAACTCCGTGCTGCCCCTGGGGAGCCCGGCCGATCTCGGCGGCGCGATCGAGGCGGCCGAGGCCTTCTACGCCGGCAAGGAACTGCGCAGCGTCTTCTCCATCGGCCCCGGCGCGCCCCCCGACCTCGACGGTGAGCTGGCCGGGCGGGGGTACGAGCTGGTGGACCCGACCGTGATCATGGCAGGTCCGATCACCTCCGCGCCCGCCCACGAGGTGCGGGTGGAGGGACGGCCGTGGCGCGCCTGGCTGGAGACGTGGTGGGCGGTCGACGGCCGCTACGGCACCGGCCTGGAGGAGGCGGAACGCATCTGCACGGGAGTGCCCGCCTGGTACGCCGCCGTCGAGGAGGACGGCGTGCCGGTCGCCGTGGGGCGGGGTGTGCCGCAGGGCGACACGCTGGGCGTCTACTGCATGGCAACCCTGCCCGAGGCGCGCCGGCGCGGGCTGGCGCGCAGCGTCCTGCGTGCCCTCGCGCGGCAGGCCGGGACGGCATCCGCCTATCTGGGGGTCACGGCAGGCAATAAGGGCGCGCGGGCGTTGTACGGCAGCGAAGGGCTCGCGGTGAAGGGCGATTATCACTATCGCGTGCGGTGAACGTGCGAGATCTTCATGTTGCGGATCTTGGTTTTAAGCAGAACGGCGATCCCGGCATGCCGGGATCGCCGTTCTGTGACGCTATATGTGGTTATGTCATCACGACGAGTGCATCAGCGCTCGTCGTTGGGGGCGGTAAATGAAGGGGTTTCGCTGAGACGTGCCGACTCATCCAGGATGTCGGCGCCCTTTTCGCGCAGCGCCGCGATGTGCTGACGCCCATGGTGGGCGCAGAACAGCAGCTCCCCGCCCACGGGCAGGGTCGCGCGAATGTATGCCTGGGCACCGCAACGGTCGCAGCGGTCGAGGGCCGTCAGCGGCTTAACGGGGGCAAGAGCTCCAGTCACGTATCGCCTTTCGGGTCACCCCCGCCGAAGCGAGGATCTGGCGTCAGTCACTTGGACAACATCTAACCGGACGTGGACGTTCCCAACCGCCCCCTCTCTACGCCCAGAGCAGAATGTGTCCGAAAGTAATGGTGATCAGCCTGCTGGTAACAGCAAACGTGGCGCCATGGCAAGCTTGTACGCGTGCGTAGGGGAAGAACGGTAGGCTACGCACACATGTTCGATGACATGAGACCTGAGGAGCCGGAGTGACGCTAGTGGAGGCGGGTTACACGGCTCGTCACCTGTCGGTGCTTGAGGGCCTCGAGGCGGTCCGCAAGCGACCTGGCATGTACATCGGTTCCACCGACAGCCGTGGGCTCATGCACTGCCTCTGGGAGATCGTCGACAACGGCGTCGACGAGGCGCTCGCGGGCCACTGCGACCGCATCGAGGTCGAGCTCTACCCCGACGGCTCCATCGAGGTGCGCGACAACGGTCGCGGCATCCCGGTGGACGTCGAGCCCAAGAGCGGCCTGGCCGGCGTGGAGCTCGTCTACACCAAGCTCCACGCGGGCGGCAAGTTCGGCGGCGGCTCCTATGGCGCGTCCGGCGGCCTGCACGGCGTGGGCGCCTCCGTGGTCAACGCCCTGTCCGCGCGCCTCGACGTCGAGGTCGACCGCGACGGCAGGATCCACGAGATCAGCTTCCGCCGCGGCGTGCCCGGCGTGTTCGACGGCGACGGCCCCACCGCCAAGTTCAAGAAGAAGTCCGGCCTGCGCGACGGCGGCAAGCTGCCCAAGCGGGTCACCGGCACCCGCGTGCGCTTCTGGGCCGACATGCAGATCTTCCTTCCCGACGCCGAGGTCTCGCTCGACGAGATCCACGTCAGGCTCCGCCAGACCGCCTTCCTGGTGCCCGGCCTCACCCTCGTCGTCATCGACAGCAGGCAGGAGGAGCGCGTCGAGGAGGAGTTCCGCTTCGACGGCGGCATCTCCGAGTTCACCGAGTTCCTTGCCCGTGACGAGGCGGTCTGCGACGTGCTGCGGCTGCAGGGCGTCGGCCACTTCCACGAGACCGTGCCGGTCCTCGACGACCAGGGGCACATGACGTCCACCGAGGTGCAGCGCGAGCTCACCGTCGACGTGGCGGTGCGCTGGGGCAAGGGCTACGAGTCCACCCTGCGCTCCTTCGTCAACGTGATCGCCACCCCCAAGGGCGGCACCCACGTCACCGGCTTCGAGCGCGCCCTGGTCCGCACCATCAACGAGCAGCTGCGGGAGACGCGACTGCTCAAGAACGGCGACGACCCGGTCAACAAGGAGGACATCTCCGAGGGCCTGACCGCCGTCGTCACCGTGCGGGTGCCGGAGCCGCAGTTCGAGGGCCAGACCAAGGAGGTCCTGGGCACCTCCGCGGCCACCCGGATCGTCTCCCACGTGGTCAGCCGCGAGCTCAAGGAGCTGTTCACCAACCCGCCGCGCGGCTTCAAGCAGCCGATGCGCGCCATGCTCGAGAAGATCGTCGCCGCGGCCAAGGCCCGCATCGCCGCCCGTGAGCACCGCGAGAACCAGCGCCGCAAGAGCGCCCTGGAGAACTCCGCGCTGCCGGCCAAGCTCGTCGACTGCCGCAGCGACGACATCGACCGCAGCGAGCTGTTCATCGTCGAGGGCGACTCCGCGCTCGGCACGGCCAAGCTGGCCCGCGACTCGGAGTTCCAGGCCCTGCTGCCGATCCGTGGCAAGATCCTCAACGTCCAGAAGGCGTCCGTGAGCGACATGCTCAAGAACGCCGAGTGCGCCGCCATCATCCAGGTGGTCGGCGCCGGCTCCGGCCGCTCCTTCGACCTCGACTCGGCCCGCTACGGCAAGATCATCCTCATGGCCGACGCCGACGTCGACGGCGCCCACATCCGCTGCCTGCTGCTCACCCTCTTCCACCGCTACATGCGCCCGATGGTCGAGGCGGGCCGCGTCTTCGCCGCCGTCCCGCCGCTGCACCGCATCGAGCTCACCAACCCCGGGCGCGGCAAGGACAAGTACATCTACTGCTATTCCGACGCCGAGCTCCAGAAGGTCCTGCGAGACCTGGAGCGGCGCGGCAAGCGGTGGAAGGACCCGGTGCAGCGCTACAAGGGCCTCGGCGAAATGGACGCCGACCAGCTTGCCGAGACCACCATGGACCCCCGCCACCGCATCCTGCGCCGCGTCCGCATCGAGGACGTCCAGGAGGCGGAGAACATCTTCAGCCTGCTGATGGGCAGCGACGTGGCACCCCGCCGCGAGTTCATCATCAACAGCGCGGCCGAGGTGGATCGCGACCATATCGACGCCTGACGGCTGAGCCACACGGTCCCGCCGGCGCCTTGACGACGCCGGCGCCGGGCCGTCTCCCGTCTCGCCGGAGGAGTGAGGCGGTCTCGCCTCCCACGTGGGCTGGCATGTCGCGCCCGGGGTGGGCCGTGCCGGTCGTATTCGGCGCCGTCGTGGCCGTCGTGCTCGTCGGTTCCTCGGGGCCTGCTTGTCGCCTCGCGCGTGGGTCTGCTCGTCCTCGGGTGGGCCTGCTCGTTGCGTCTTGTGCGGCCGTGCCTGTCGTCTCCTGCGTGGGTCTGCTCGTCTCTGGTGGGCCCTGCGTATCGCGTCCTGCGCTGGCGTGGGGCGGCTCGTCCCTTCCGCGCGGCTGCGGCCCCTGCTCGTCTCCGGCCGCGGCGGTGTGGTGCCGGTCCCGGCCTGCTCGGGGTGGTGCTGCCGTCTCGGCCCGCGGGTGCCATGGTCACCGGGGCCGGGGCGGCGATGGCGGTCGCCGGGGCAGACGAAGGACCGGGCTCGCCCCCGGTGCCGGTGTTCGTCAGTGCACGGGGAGGAGCCTGCCCGTGTGGACGTCGTAGATGGCGCCGCTGACCGGCAGGGCCTCCGGGAGGAAGGGGGAGGACTTGATGCGGGTGAGATCGTGGCGCAGGGCGGCGTCCTGGTCGGGCACGGTGCGGAACTCCAGGCTCCGGGTGTCGACGCCATGGCTCTGGGTGAGGGCGTGCACGTCGGCGTCGCTGACCTTGGCCATGCCGCAGTCGGTGTGGGGCATGATCAGCACGCGTTCGACGCCCAGGAGGTAGACGGCCAGGATCAGGGTGCGCAGGACGTCGTCTGTGACGCGGGCGCCGGCGTTGCGAAGGATCTTGGCGTCGCCCGGTTTGAGGCCCAGCAGGCCAAGGGGGTCGATGCGGGAGTCCATGCAGGTGACGACGGCAAGGCCGCGCGCCGCCGTGCCCGTGAGTCGCGAGTTCTTGAACTTCCTGGCGAATTTCGTGTTAGCGGCAAACAGGTCGTCGAACGCATCCATGTCACAGATGATCCCTCATGCCTCATGGATCGGTTTTTGCGGGGTGGCGACTGGCTGGACTTGGCGAACGTCCCACGATCACTGCTAACTTTGCGTGATGATGTCGTAGCCCAAAGTGTGCGTGATCGAAGAAGGTCGTCTTGAGCAGGTCCGAATCGCTCGCCGCGTATCTCCGTGGCCAGGCCAGGCGCCGCCTGGACCGTGTGGAGTCCAACGACGGCGGCCGCAACGCCCGATGTGCCCTGGGCCTGCTCGACGCCGCGGCCTACGCCGCGAGCCTGCCCGACGACGATCCGCTCATCCTGATGCTCGACCAGGCCGGCTGCTACGGGCCGCTCGGCTGCGAGGACTTCGACCCGGGCGAGGCCGGCAACCGCCTCATCCGTGCCTGGCAGGGCGGCGAGCCGCACGAGCTCCTGCTGTCTCTGCCCGCCGCCATCACCACGTCCTCGGAATGGATGGGCGAGGACCACGGCAGCGCCTCGCCCCGGCCCCTCTGAGCCACTGAGCGTCACGCCCTCGGCGCGCGCCGTGCCGCCATCACGCGGGGTCGTCTCCGTACTCTGAGCGCCGCCCCGGCCTCTCTGAGTGGAGCGCAGCCGCGCCCCGGTCGCCGTGAGTGCCTCCACGCGCCACTCACAGCTCGTCTGAAGGCTTACGGCGCACCCCGCCAGGTCCCCGCCTCAGGCGTCCGTACGGATTCCGTACGGGCGCCTCTGACGGGGGCAGCGGGCCGAGCGGTGTCAGGCGGGCTCGTTGCCGGGCTTCCACTTGATGCCGCAGCCGATGGACGGCGTCTGGTCCGCGGGGACGGGCGCGCCGGACAGCAGGGCGTCGATGGCGGCTCGCAGGGAGGAGCCCGTCACCGGGACGGTGCTGTGCGGGCGGGAGCCGTCGAACTCCCCCCGGTAGACGAGCCTGAACTCCGCGTCGTACAGGAAGAAGTCCGGCGTGCAGGCGGCCCGGTAGGCGCGGGCGACCTCCTGGGTGTCGTCGAGCAGGTAGGGGAAGGTGAAGCCGGCGCGGGCGGCCTGCTCGGCCAGGTGTGTCGGATCATCGTCGGGGTAGTTCACGCTGTCGTTGCTGCAGATCGCGACGACCGACAACCGGGAGCCGTAACCGGCGGCCAGCGCGCCCAGGCTGTGCTCGACATGGCGGACGTAAGGGCAGTGGTTGGACAGGAAGGCCACGAGGGTGGCGGGGGAGCCCTTCAGGTCTTCGAGCGAGACGCTGCCGCCGTCGACGGCGGTCAGGTCGAACGGAGGTGCGGGTGTGCCGAGCGGAACCATGAACGAGTTGGCAGCCATGCCTCCCATTGTTGCCGGTCGTCACCGTTTCGGAGGTGTGTCATGAACGGCATCGCGGAGTTTCGGTCCACCGTGATCGACTGCCCGGACCCGCAGGCGCTGGCCGGCTTCTATTCCAGGCTGCTCGGGTGGCCCGTCGCCGTCGACGAAGGCGACTGGGTGGTGGTCACCGAGACGGGCTCGCCGATGCGGCTGGCGTTCCAGCGGGCGGACGACTATCAGCCGCCGGTCTGGCCGAGCCGGGAGCGCCCCCAGCAGGTGCACATCGACACCACGGTCGACGACCTGGACAAGGCCGAGGAGCAGGTGCTCGCGCTCGGCGCGACCAAGTCGGAGGTCCAGCCGAGCGAGGACGGCAGCTTCCGCGTCTTCCTCGACCCCGCCGGCCACCCGTTCTGCCTGACGGTGGGCGACTGACGGTGAGCGACTGACGGCCCGGCCTCGACGGGCCCGCCACAGGGGCGGGCCCGTCTCGGGCCGCTCAGCGGGCGGACTGGGCCAGCAGGTCCACCGCCTTCCTGAGGTTCCCGGAGGCAAGCTCGTGGTCGGCCTTCGCCTGCAGGTCAGGGCGCTTGCCCGCCGCCTGGGCGACGTCCCTGGCCACCGAGACCACCGCGTCGCCCTGCGCGAACGTGTCCGTTCTGGACCGTTCGAGCAGCGCTGCCGCCGTCTCGATCGCTCCCAGTACGACGCGGGTGTCGCGTACGGCTCCGCCGGCGGTCCAGTTGCGGTCCAGGAGCGCGACCGTCAGCGCCGCCGCCGCGGCCTTGGACGACCCGTCGCCCCTGGCGAGCCCGTCACGCACGGCCTTGAGCCGCTGCCTGCCCGGATCGGTGCGCAGGCCCCAGCCGTAGGGGTAGAGCGGATCGTAGGCGGCGTCGCCCACGTTGATCGGGAGCTGCTCCACCGTGCGGAACCAGGTGAACGGCAGGCGCCCGGTGTAGGGCACGGCGCCGAACAGCGGGTCGGCGACGCCCGCACCCTCGGTGCCCGGCAGCCAGGAAGCCACCACGGCCTCCACCCCGGACACGTCGCCGAGCAGCAGCGGGCGGCCGGAGACGACCAGGACGGCGCACTTCATCGCGCCGCACACCCGCTCGATCGCCGCGCGGTCGGCGGCCGAGAGTTCGAGGGTGCGCCCGGCCCGGCCGACTTCGCCGAACCCCTCGGCGTACGGTGTCTCACCGACGACCACGACGCCCACGTCGTGCCCGTCGAGCGAGGCCGACGCGTCGCGAGAGTAGGTGACGGCGGAGGCGCGCTCGCGGATGGCCGACAGGATCGTGGTGCCGGGCGTGATCGGCCCGGACGAGCCCTGCCAGGTGACCGTCCAGCCGCCCGACTGGTTGCCGATGTCGTCGGCGTTCGAACCGGCCACGTAGATCTTGGCGTCGCCGCGCAGCGGGAGCAGGCCGTCGTCGTTCTTGAGCAGGACCTGCGATCTGGCCGCGGCCGTGCGGGCGACCGCGCGGTGCGCGGCCGAGCCGACGTCGCCGATCCTGGACCGGTCTGCGTAGGGGCGTTCGAACAGGCCGAGCCTGAACTTCTGGGTGAGAATCCTGGAGACCGCGTCGTCGATCCTGGCCATCGGCACCCGCCCGGCCTCGGCCTCGGCCTTCAGCGTGCCGGTGAACTCCGGGTAGGCGTACGGAACCATGATCATGTCCAGTCCGGCGTTGACCGAGACGCGCACGTCGCTCGGATAGTCGCCGGGGATCTGGTCGATGGCCTGCCAGTCGCTGATCACGAACCCCTTGAAGCCGAGCCGCCCCTTGAGCACGTCGGTGAGGAGCTCCCGGTGAGCGTGCATCTTCGTGGGCCCGTCGCCGAAGTCGACGCTGGAGAACGACGGCATGACCGTCGCCACTCCGCGCTCGACCGCCTCGGCGAACGGCGCCAGGTGGATCGCCTCCAACTGGGCCCGCGAGGTCTGCGTGACGCCCTGGTCGATGGTGTAGTCGCCGGTCGTGGAGGAGCCGAAGGTGGTGCCGCCGTCGCCGACGTAGTGCTTGGCGGTGGCCAGCACGCCGTGCTCCTGCAGCCCGTCGATGATCGTCGCCATCCGCTTGACCAGTGCGGGATCCTCGCTGAACGACTCGTACGCCCGTCCCCACCGGTCGTCACGCGACACGCACAGGCACGGCGAGAAGTTCCACGGGATGCCGGTCGCCTTGACCTCGTACGCGGTGATCTTCCCGGTCTGCTCGGTGAGCGCGGGATCGCGGGCGGCGCCGAGTCCCACGTTGTGCGGGAAGATCGTCGCGCCGACCACGTTGTTGTGGCCGTGCACCGCGTCCACGCCGTAGATGAGCGGGATCTGCAGGCGGGTCTGCTGCGCGCGGAGCTGGAAGCCGTCGATCATGTCGGCCCAGGCTCGCGGCGTGTTGGTGGCGGGCGTGGAGCCGCCGCCCGACAGCAGCGAGCCGAGCAGGTAGGTGGCGATGTCGTTCTGGCTGCCGAGCGCGCCGCGCTCGGCCTGCGTCATCTGCCCGACCTTCTCCTCCAGGCTCATGCGTCCGAGCAGGTCGGCGACGCGCTGCTTCACCGGCCTGCGGGCGTCGAGGTACGGCAGGCCGTGCGCGTCGATGACGATGGCCGGGTTCTCGGCCGGAGGCCTGGTGCCCTCGCCGGACAGCACGATCGGAATGATCTCGGCGACCTCGGACTCCTTGTCGCCCAGCGTCCTGACGGTGAACGACCTGACCGCGCCGGAGGCGGTCCCTGCGGGGAAGGTGAGGGTGCCCTCGACCGGCGTGTAGTCCTTGCCGGCGGTCGCCGTGCCGGTGCCGGTGGCGTACCCGACGGACAGGTCGGCGGGCAGGGGGTCACCGGTGGCCGTGGCGGCCGAGACGCGCACCTCCACCGCGCCCTTCTCCTTCACCGGGTAGACGGGCCGGTCGGTGCCGAGCCGCACCGGACGAGGCGGCGCGGTGCCGTACACCTGCACGTCATCCCAGGTGAGGGTGCCCGCCGCGGCGGCGGGCAGCCGCATCGAGTAGCCCCACATGGAGATCAGGTCGAGCTCGCCGTCGGACGGCGCGCCGCCGGGCTGGTAGTCGGCGCGGCGGGTGAAGTCGGCGAACCTTACCCGCACCTGCCGCCAGCCGGCCGTGTCATCGGTGAAGGACGACTCGAACAGCTCGGCGCTGCCCGCTCCGCCTCCACCGTCCTTGACCTCGAAGAAGATCTTCTGGCCGGTCGCGGCGCCCTTGACCCAGAACGAGAAGCCCTCGTACGGGGACCAGTCCTGGGCGGTCGTCAGGTCGTGCGACCAGCCGCCCCACTGGCTGACGTCGTAGACGGTGGTCAGCGCCCGGTTGCCCGCGGGAGCCTCGGGGCGGTCGGCGGCCGGGCCGACGGTCAGCGTGGGGGTGGAGGCCGCGTCGTTGCCCCAGCCGGCCACGCCGGGTGGCAGGGCGTCGGCTTCGAAGTCGGTGACGGTGAGCGGCTCGGCCGCCGCCTGGGCGGGTGGAGCCACGACGAGCGAGGCGACGAGGGCGAATGCCGCGCATAACGGCGTTAATCGGAACACAAGACCTCCCAAGAGAGCGCTCTCTCCAGAGAGATCGGAAGCAACGGACATTTCATAACAGGAAACTTTGACCACTGTGAGCCGCGCCCGGTGAGTCCCGCCTCGCGGCGGGACTCACGCGCCGTCTCCCTCAGATGCTGTATGCGCCCATGGCCAGGGGCGTGGGAGCCCGCGCCGCTACTCCTCCGGCACGGCGGACGGCTCCGCCGTGACCTCGGGGCCGGAGGCGAGGGCTCCGCCGATGGCGCCGATCGTGTGCGTGAGGCGGACGCCGGAGCCGTCCCGGCGCCCGATCTCCTCCGGCAGGGGCACCGGCTTGCCCACCGACGAGACCGCCTTGGCGGGAGCGGCGCCGGCCCAGGCCAGCAGCAGCACGTCCTCGCCCTTGAGGAAGCGCTGGGCCCGCACGCCGCCCGTGGCGCGGCCCTTGGCGGGGAACTCGGCGTAGTCGGAGACCTTGCCGCCGCCCACCTGGGTGCCCGGCAGGGCCGTGGACGAGCCGGCCACCGTGACCACCTGAGCGGGACGGTCCGGATCGACCACACCGAACCAGACCACCCGCGTCCCTCCGTCGAGGCGGATGCCCGCCATGCCGCCCGCCGGCCTGCCCTGGGGCCTGACCAGGGAGGCCTGGAAGCGCAGGAGCTGGGCGTCGGAGGTGATGAAGACCAGGTCGTGCTCCTCGGAGTCGAGCTCGGCCACGCCCACCACGGTGTCGCCGTCCTTGAGGGTGATCACTTCGAAGTCGTCGCGGTTGGCCGGGTAATCCGGCACCACGCGTTTCACCACGCCCTGGGCGGTGCCGAGCGCCAGCCCGGGGCTGTCGGGATCGAGCGAGCCCAGGCCGATCACGGTCTCATCCGGCTGGAGCGAGACGTACTCCGACACCGGATGGCCGCCCGACAGCGACGGCGGGTTGGCCGAAGGCGGCAGCGTCGGCAGGTCGACCACCTCCACGCGGATCAGCCGGCCCAGCGACGTCACCACCCCGACCTCGCCCCGGACCGTCGTGCGCACCACGGAGACGAGCACGTCGTGCGCGGTGCGGTCGCCCTCGCCCGGCAGCGGCGTGGCGTCGGGGGTGCGGGCCAGCAGGCCGGTGGACGACAGCAGAGCCAGGCAGGGGTCGTCGGCGACCTGCAGCGACACCGTGGCGGTGCGGGTGGCGCCGGACGCCTCCAGCAGCACGGTGCGGCGCGGCGTGCCGTACTTCTTCGACACCTCGGCCAGCTCGCCGGAGACGACCTGGCGCAGCCGGGTCTCCGACGACAGGATGGCCGTCAGCTCCGCGATCTCCTCGGTCAGCGTCTCCTTCTCGCGGTCGAGCTCCAGCTTGTCGAAGCGGGTCAGGCGGCGCAGCGGCGTGTCGAGGATGTAGGCGGCCTGGATGTCGGTCAGCTCGAAGACCTCCATCAGGCGCGTGCGCGCCTGGGAGGAGTCATCGGAGGAACGGATGACCTGGATGACCTCGTCGATGTTGAGCAGCGCGACGATCAGGCCGTCGACCAGGTGCAGGCGCTCCTCGCGCTTGCGCCTGCGGTATTCGGAGCGGCGGCGCACGACCTCGATCCGGTGGTCCACGTACACCTGGAGCAGCTCGCGCAGGCCCAGCGTGCGGGGCTCGCCGTCGACCAGCGCGACGTTGTTGATGCCGAAGCTCTCCTCCATCGGCGTCAGCCGGTAGAGCTCGTCGAGCACCGCCTCGGGGATGAAGCCGTTCTTGATCTCGATGACCAGGCGCAGGCCCTTGTGCCGGTCGGTGAGGTCCTTGAGGTCGGCGATGCCCTGCAGCCTCTTGCTTGTCACCAGCTCTTTGATCTTGGTGACCACGCGCTCGGGGCCGACGTTGTAGGGCAGCTCCGTGACGATGATGCCCTTGCGGCGCGGGGTGATCTGCTCGACCACGCACTTGGCCCGCATCCGGAACGTGCCGCGCCCGCTCTCGTAGGCGTCGCGGACGCCCTGCAGGCCGGTGATCGTGCCGCCGGTCGGCAGGTCGGGGCCCGGCACGAACCTCATGAGCTCGTCGAGTGTCGCGTCCGGCTTCTTGATCAGATGGCGGGCGGCGGCGACGACCTCGGTGAGGTTGTGCGGGGCCATGTTGGTGGCCATGCCGACCGCGATCCCGGTCGTGCCGTTCACCAGCAGGTTGGGGAACGCCGACGGCATGACCGTGGGCTCGGTCTCCTGGCCGTCGTAGTTGGGCTTGAAGTCGACGGTGTCCTCGTCGAGCGACTCCACCATGAGCATGGCCGCCGGAGCCAGCCTGGCCTCGGTGTAGCGCATGGCGGCGGGCAGGTCGTCGGGGGAGCCGAAGTTGCCGTGGCCGTCGACCAGGGGCAGGCGCATGGAGAACGGCTGCGCCAGCCGCACCAGGGCGTCGTAGATGGCGGTGTCGCCGTGCGGGTGGAGCTTGCCCATCACGTCGCCGACGACGCGGGAGGACTTGACGTGCCCCCGGTCGGGACGCAGGCCCATCTCGCTCATCGAATACAGGATGCGCCGCTGCACCGGCTTGAGGCCGTCGCGAGCGTCGGGCAGGGCCCGCTGGTAGATCACTGAGTACGCGTACTCGAGAAAGCTCGTGCGCATCTCCGAGGAGACGTCGATATCGACGATCCGCTCCTCGAAGTCCTCGGGCGGGGGTGCAGTCGTGCGTCGGGCCATGTCGAACATTGTGCCGAAGAGAGCCGGGTGCCCGCGACTTCAACGGCGCTTCGTACCGATCAGCGGAGTCTTGACCAAGCAATTGCTTGGGCGTTACCTTGCCCGGGAGGGTCACTTCCTGCTCTTCACGGAGGCGTCATGATCGAGTTCCATCCCGTGACGAAGCACATCGGCGCCGAGGTCACCGGGGTCGATCTGCGCAAGCCGCTGGCGCAGGAGGAGGTCGCGACGCTGCGCCAGGGCTGGCTGAAACACCTGGTGCTGTTCTTCCGCGACCAGCACATCGACGACGAGCAGCACCTGCAGTTCGCGCTCAACTTCGGCTCCCTGAACCATCCGGCGTTCAAGAAGGACGCCGACAGCCCCATCCACGTGCTCGACCAGACCGCCCCCAAGGGCGAGGGCGCCGACGAGTGGCACAGCGACAACACCTTCGAGCCGACCCCGCCGATGGGCTCGCTGCTGCGCTGCGTCCAGCTCCCCAGCGTGGGCGGCGACACCTGCTGGGCCAACACCTACCTGGCCTACGAGACCCTCTCGCCCTCCATCCAGAGACTGTGCGACGAGCTGACCGCGGTGCACGACATCACGATGTCGATGAAGAAGGCGATCTCCAAGGGGCACCCGTTCGACCTGGCGGAGATCCAGGCGAAGTGGCCGCCGATCGAGCGACCGGTGGTCCGCGTGCACGCCGAGACCGGGCGCAAGGCGCTGTTCGTCAACCGCGCCTCCACCACCCGCCTGGTCGGCCTGACGGACCGCGAGAACGAGGCGCTGCTGCCGCTGCTCATCGACCACATCCGCTCGCCGGAGTATCAGGTCAGGCTCCGCTGGCAGGTCGGCACGATGGCCTTCTGGGACAACCGCCCCACCCAGCACTACGCGGTGGCGGACTACACAGAGCGCCGCCGCATGCACCGGGTCACCATCAACGCCTTCCCTGATCATCAGTGATCAGCCGGCCGGACCCGGCAGCGCTGGCGATGTCCCGGCCTGTCGGGACCGAACGCTTCGGTGACCTGCACGCCACCCGGGCCCCACTCCGGCTTCACCGGCAGGAGCAGGGCTCGGTGGTTCCGGCGGTTCCGGGGCTCTTCGGCCGACCGGTGTGCGCGAAGTGTCGGGGAAACCTGGTAACAAGGAGCACATGATTGAAGCCCCGGACGCGGCGATGCTGCGCGAAGAGGCCGAGGCCCGGCTGCGGGCGCTGGCCGGCGACCACGCGAGGCTCCGCGAGGACCAGTGGACGGCCATCGAGGCACTCGTCGTCGACCGGCGCAGGGTGCTCGTCGTGCAGCGCACCGGCTGGGGCAAGTCCGCCGTCTACTTCGTGGCCACCGCGCTGCTGCGTGAGCTCGGCGAGGGCCCCACCGTCATCGTCTCGCCGCTGCTGGCCCTCATGCGCAACCAGATCGCCGCCGCCGAGCGCGCCGGCATCAGGGCCGTCACGATCAACTCCGCCAACCCCGAGGCGTGGGAGGACGTCTACGCCCAGGTCGCCGACGGCCAGATCGACGTGCTGCTGGTCAGCCCCGAGCGGCTCAACAACCCCGACTTCCGCGACAACGTGCTGCCCGAGCTGGCCGAGAGCGCGGGCCTGGTCGTGGTCGACGAGGCCCACTGCATCTCCGACTGGGGCCACGACTTCCGGCCCGACTACCGCAGGCTCGCCACCCTGTTCGAGGAGCTGCCACCGGGCATCCCGGTGCTGGCCACCACCGCCACGGCCAACGCCCGCGTCACCCGCGACGTGGCCGAGCAGATGGGCGAGGACACGCTGGTCCTGCGCGGTGCGCTGGAGCGCGAGAGCCTCCACCTGAGCGTCGTGCGCCTGCCGTCGGCGGAGCAGCGGCTGGCCTGGCTGGCGCAGACGCTGCGCGAGCTGCCCGGATCCGGCATCGTCTACACCCTGACCGTGGCCGCCGCCCACGAGATCGCCGGCTACCTGCGCGAGCAGGGGCACGAGGTGGCCGCCTACTCCGGCCAGACGGATCCGGCCGAGCGGCTGGAGGCCGAGGAGGCGCTGCTCAACAACAAGATCAAGGCGCTGGTCGCCACGAGCGCGCTCGGCATGGGGTTCGACAAGCCCGACCTCGGGTTCGTCGTCCACGTGGGCGCCCCGCAGTCACCGGTCGCCTACTACCAGCAGGTCGGGCGGGCCGGGCGCGGGGTGGAGCGGGCCGAGGTGATCCTGCTGCCCGGCACCGAGGACCGCGACATCTGGGCCTACTTCACCTCGCTGGCCTTCCCGCCCGAGCCGGTCGTGAGGGCGGTGCTGGAGGCGCTGGCTGAGCGGGGCGTGATGTCCACCCAGGCGCTCGAGACCGCCGTCGACCTGAGCCGCAGCCGCCTGGAGATGATGCTGAAGGTCCTCGACGTCGACGGCGCGGTGCGCAGGGTCAAGGGCGGCTGGGAGGCGACCGGCGAGCCGTGGGACTACGACGCCGAGCGCTACTCCCGCATCGCCGCCGAGCGCAAGGCCGAGCAGGACGCCATGCTCGGTTATCTGACGACCACCGAGTGCCGCGAGGAATACCTTCGCAGGCGACTCGACGACGAGGCCGCCAAGCCGTGCGGGCGCTGCGACAACTGCACGGGCCGGCACCGCTCGCCGGAGATCGCCGCCCAGGCCGTGGAGAGCGCCCGCGAGCGCCTGAGCAGGCCGGGCGTCGAGATCGACGCACGCAGGCAGTGGCCGACGGGGCTGTCCGACCTGTCCGGCCGGATCAAGCCCGAGCTCGGCGCCGAGCAGGGCAGGGCGCTGGGGCGGCTGACCGACATCGGCTGGGGCAACCGGCTGCGCGAGCTGTTCAACGCCCCCGACGGGCCGATGGCCGACGACATGTTCAAGGCCATGGTCCAGGTGCTGTCCGCCTGGGAGTGGCGGGAGCGGCCGGTCGCGGTCGTCAGCGTGCCCTCCTCGACGCGGCCGCTGCTGGTGCGCGGCTTCGCCGAACGGCTGGCCCAGGTGGGGCGGCTGACCTACCTCGGCGAGCTCGGCTATCGCGCGGGCCCGCCCGGGCAGCAGTTCAACAGCGCCAAGCGCGTCCAGGCGGTCAGGGGGACGCTGGCCATGCCCAAGGAGCTGAGCGCCGCCGTGGCCGCCTGCGGCGGGCCGGTGCTGCTGATCGACGACCGGATCGACACGGGCTGGACCATGACGCTCGCCGCCGCCCTGATCCGGCACGCGGGCGCGCCGGCGGTGCTGCCGCTGGCGCTGGCCACCACGTCCTGATCAGCGCACGCCCATGGTGACCAGGTCGTAGCGGCCGTAGACCGGGCTGACGTGCACGTTGGCGGCCGCCCGGCCGCGCAGCAGGGGCGTCGACTGCCACAGGAGCGGCACCAGCACGGCCTGGTCGGCGACCTTCTGCTCGATCCGCGTCCACAGCTCGGCCCGCCGGGTCGCGTCCAGCTCCTTCCTGGCCTGGTCGACGAGTTCGTCGACCTCCGCCGAGCGGACGCTCACGTTAGCCGAGAACGTCCGCTCGTTGATCAGCCTGCTGTCGACCAGCAGCGACAGGAACGACTCGGAGTCCGGCCAGTCGGGCAGCCAGGAGCGGGCGATCAGGCCGACGCCGGCGCTCTTCAGGTAGCTCGGGTTGCCGCCGTACTTCTGGCTGAAGTCCCCGATCGGGAAGCTCTGGAGGGTCACGGTGATGCCCACCCTGGCCAGGGCGGCCCGCACGGCCTCGGCCGCCGCGGACTCGCGGGGAAGGTCGCGATGGATGTAGGTGGCGGGGAAGCCGTCAGGTTTGCCGCACCTGGCCAGCGACGCCCGCGCGAGCGCCGTGTCGCCGGCCGGCTGGAGGTCCGGATTCACCGGGTGCCGGCCCGGGATCAGCGGCGGCAGGAGCGAGGTCGGGATCGCGTTCTCGACGATCCCGTCGTCGTAGGCGCCGCGGACCGCGGCCAGGCTCAGCGCCTGGACGACGGCCCGCCGGCAGTTGACGTCGTCGAACGGCTCCACCTGCGGGTTGATCGCGAGGAAGCGGACGTGGCTGGTCGGCGCCTGGTCCACCCGCCCGGAGAGATCGCGGCTGCCCTTGATCGCGCTCAGGGCGTCGCTCCCGATCGGCGGACCGACCTCCACCTGGCCCGAACGCAGCCTGTCGCCTGCCTCGGCCGCCGCGAAGGTCAGCTCGAAACCGTCCGGCAGGGCCGGCCGGTTGGGGTCGGCCGCCGCGTCCCAGTGCGGGTTGCGGACCAGGGTGACCCTGGTGTCCGTGGCTGCCTTGATCATGTACGGGCCTGACGACACGACGGAGTGCCGGTAGTCGGCACGCTTGTCCGCGCTCTCGGGCACCGGCACGGTCTCGGGGAGCTGGACCACGTGGTCGAACGTGGCGAACGGCTCCTTGAGGCGGAAGACGATCGTCCGGTCGTCCGGGGTCTCGATGGCCCGATCGGTGTCCTGCCCGGGTGACTCGTGCGGTCCCCGGTAGTCGGCGGGCAGGTCGAGCAGGGAGTCGAAATGGCTGGAGCCGTAGGCGAGCTCGCTGTCCATGCTGCGGAGCACGGCGTGCTTCACGTCACGGGAGGTGATCACCGTGCCGTCTTGAAATTTCACACCTTGTCGCAGTTTGTAGGTCCAGGTCTTGCCGCCGTCACCTGGCACCCCGAGACTCTCGGCCAGATCGGGCACGATCTGCGTGCCCGCCGCTCCCGGCGCGGGCTTGAACATCGTGAGCGAGCGCCCGTACAACCGGATGAGGTTCAGCGCATCGGGGGTGTAGGCGTTGCCCGGATCCGTGGAGTCAAGAGTGAGATCCGAGGCCACGCGGAGGATGCCACCCCTCCTGGTGGACGGGTTGGCCGTGGCCGTCACCGCCAGACCCGGCTGAGCGTCGGCCGAGGGAGTGGGCGTGGGCCGGCCCGATCCGGTGCCGATGCCCTGCACCACCAGCCACGTGGTGACCCCGACCACCAGCGCCGTGGCCACCGCCCCCGCCGACACCAGCAACCCCCGCCGCGACGAACCCGGCCGCGCGGGAGCGCGCGGCTCGAAGCCCTGAGGTCCCGAGTTCTGCTGCGGAAAGGTCGCGGCGGGACGCTGATGGTTCTGGATCGGCGCGGGTCCCTGGTTCCGGTACGGCGGCGGCACGGCAGGCGCCTGAGCCCGGGAGTGCTGGGGTGACGGCTGCACCGGAGGCGGGGCCGTACCCGCCCTGATGAGCTCGCGCAGCACCTGCTCGGCCGTCGGCCGGCGACGGGGATCCTTGCCCAGGGCGGCCCCGAGCAGGGGCACCAGCTCCGCCGGAACCCCCGACAGGTCGGGTTCCCCGCTCAGGATGCGGTGCATCAGCACCGGCAGCGCCCCGAATCCGAACGCGCCGCGCCCCGTGGCCGCGTACACCATCGTGCCCGCCCAGGCGAAGACGTCGCCCGTCGCCGCCGCCTCCCCGTGGAACTGCTCGGGTGCCATGAAGGCCGGCGTCCCCACGACGCTGGTCGTCAGGCTCTGGCTCACGTCCAGGGCCCGCGCGATCCCGAAGTCGATCACCCGCGGCCCGTCGGGAGCGAGCAGCACGTTACTGGGCTTGAAGTCCCGGTGGATGACCCCCGCGCGGTGGATCGCGGCCAGCGCGGTGGCCGTGGCGATCGCCAGCCTCATCAGGGCGCTGCCCGTCAGCGGCCCTTCGCTGGTCACCTGCCAGTGCAGTGAGGGGCCGTCGACGTACTCGCTGACGATGTACGGCCGGCCGTCGACGGCGCCGACCTCCAGCACGCGGGCCGTACAGAACTCCGCCACCCGGCGTGCCGCCTCGGCCTCCCGCCGGAAGCGCCGTACAGCGGAGGCGTCCTCGGCGAATCTGGCGTGCAGCAGCTTGATCGCCACGCGCTCCCCGGAAGGGGAAGTGCCCAGGTAGACGCTGCCCTGACCGCCCTCACCGAGGAAGGAGGCAAGCCGGAAGGAGCCGGCCGACACCGGGTCGCCCGGCCGTAACGGACGCACACCCGTCATCCAGCTCCTTCAGCGGGCCGAATCTAGAGATCCCACCATAAAGCGCAGAGGAAAGGCCGCACTAGAGGCGCGGGCGCGCACCCAGATGCACGATCGCCTTGGCGGCCAGGCTGCAACCGGACCCCAGGGCCTCCGCCGGAGGCTTGCCCGCCAGCCACGGCGGCAGGAAGCCGGCGCTGAACGCGTCGCCCGCGCCGGTGCCGTCGACGATCCGGTCGACCGGCTCGGCCGCCGCCCGGACCGGCTCCGGCCGGCCGTTGCCGAACCAGAGCGCGCCCTCGGTGTTCATCTTGATCACGACCTGCGGGAACCACGCCGTGAGCACCTTGGCGGCGGCCTCGGGGTCGTCGCGGCCGGTCAGGACCTTGGCCTGGTCGATGTTGGCGAACAGGAGCTTGGCGCCGCTGGTCCACTCGAGGAACGGCTCGGCGCCCGTACGCTCCAGCGGCGCGGACGACGCGCAGTCGACGGAGATCGACATCCCGGAGTGGTGCGCCATGTCGAGCGCGGCCAGCCCGGCGTCGCGCGAGCCCTCGTTGATCAGCGTGTAGCCCGACAGGTGCAGGTGACCACTGCCGTTGAACAGGTCACGCGGCAGATCCTCCGGCGAGAGCGCCGCGTTGGCGCCGGGATCGGACAGCATGGTCCGCTCGCCCTTGTGCGTGACCAGCACCACGCAGGTGCCGGTGGGCCGCTCGGGATCCATGACGAGCCTGGCGTCGACGCCATAGCCCATCAGCTCCATGTCACGGTTTCGCCCGGTGATGTCCGCGCCTCTGCGGCCGATGAAGGCCACCTCCGCGCCTTCGACCGCCAGCCAGGACGCGATGTTCGCCCCGGAGCCGCCACCGTGCATGGTCACGATCGCCGGGGTGTCGCTCGCCCTGGCGAGCGCATAACGGGCGCGAGCGACCGCGTCGGTCATGAGATCGCCCACCACGACGACCCGCGTCATGATGCCACCACCTTGCTGCCTTCAGATCGAGCCTGGCCACGGCAAAGCTAACAGCTTCCGGGCTGCTCGTGGGGCGGACCCCGGACACCGGGCCTGAGTCGATGCACAAGCGTTGCCCAAGAGGCCCTGGGATTCTTGGCATGTGGGATGGGGGTTTACGCTCGTGACTGTGGAGGCACAATATCCGGCCCACTGGGAGGCCGACGTCGTCCTGGCCGACGGTGGCACCGCGCACGTGCGCCCGATCAGGCCCGCCGACGCCGATCGGCTGCGCGCCTTCTACTCCCGCCTCTCCGCCGAGTCGATCTACTTCCGGTTCTTCGGGCCGCGCCCGCGGCTGTCGGACAGGGAGGTCGAGTGGTTCACCAACGTCGACTACGTCAACCGGGTCGCGCTCATCGCCACCATCGGCACCGAGATGGTCGCGGTGATCCGCTACGACAGGACCGGCACCGGCGAGGCCGAGGTGGCCTTCCTCGTGGAGGACGCCCACCAGGGCAGGGGAGTGGCCTCGGTGCTGCTGGAGCACCTGGCCGCCACCGCCCGCGAGCGGGGCATCGAGCGGTTCGTCGCCGACGTGCTGCCCGCCAACATGAAGATGATGGGCGTGCTGCGCCAGGCCGGCTACACCGCCGAGAGCCGCTTCGCTGACGGCGTCGTGCGCATGACGCTCGACCTCACCCCCACCGAGACCGCCACCGAGGTGACCACCTCCCGCGAGCACCGGGCCGAGGCCCGCTCGATCGCCAGGCTGCTCACGCCCGGCTCGATCGCCGTCATCGGCGCCTCCCGCGAGCCGGGCGGCGTCGGCCAGACCGTGCTGCGCAACCTGCTGGCCGCCGACTTCACCGGCCCCGTCTACCCGGTGCACCGCGAGGTGCGCGCCGTGGCGGGCGTGCGCGCCTACCCGAGCGTGACGGCCATCGACGACGAGGTGGACCTGGCCGTGGTCGCGGTGCCCGCCGAGAGCGTGCTCGACGTGGTCAAGGAGTGCGCGGAGAAAGGCGTGCACGGCCTGGTCGTGGTCTCCTCCGGATTCGGCGAGACAGGCGAGCGGGGCCGCGCCAGGCAGGACGAGCTGGCACGCATCGCCCGCGCCTACGGCCTGCGCGTGGTCGGCCCCAACTGCCTCGGCATCGCCAACACCGACCCCGCCGTCAAGCTCAACGCCACCCTCGCCGCCACCGTGCCGGGCAGGGGCCGGGTGGGCTTCTTCAGCCAGTCGGGCGCCCTGGGCACCGCGCTGCTCCAGCGGGTCAAGCAGCGCGGGATGGGCATCTCGTCGTTCGTCTCCGCGGGCAACCGGGCCGACGTGTCGGGCAACGACCTGCTCCAGTACTGGGAGGAGGACGCCTCGACCGAGGTGATCCTGCTCTACCTCGAATCGCTCGGCAACCCGCGCAAGTTCACCCGCCTGGCCAGGCGCATCGCCCGCAGCAAGCCGATCGTGGTGGTCAAGAGCGGCGGCACCCCGGCCGGCCACTCTGCCGAAGAGCTCGGGCTGCCCGACTCGGCGATCAGCTCCCTGTTCGAGCAGGCCGGTCTGATCCGGGTCGACGACCTCATCCAGCTCTTCGACGTCGGCCAGCTCCTGGCCTACCAGCCGCTTCCCGCCGGGCCGCGCGTCGCCCTGGTCACCAACTCCGACGCCCTCGGCCTCCTCGCCGCCGACGCGTGCGTCGCGGCCGGGCTCGAGCCCCGCCCCCCGGCGAACCTCGGCCCTGCCGCCGGGCCCGCCGAGTTCGGTACGGCGCTCGCCGGCGAGCTGGCCTCACCCGAGGTCGACGCGGCGGTCGTCGTCTACACGCCGCCCATCCCCGGCGACGCCGCCGGCGTGGCCGCCCGGCTGCTGGAGGTCTCCCAGGAGTCCGCCAAGCCCGTGCTCGCCACCTTCCAGGGGCACCTCGGCATGCATCCCCGGCTGCAGCTCGGCCCCACCCCCGAACGCGGCTCCATCCCCTCCTACGCCGCGCCCGAGGAAGCGGTCAGGGCCCTGGCGCACGCGGTCCGCTACGCCGCCTGGCGCGCCCGCCCCGCCGCCCCGCCGCCCGAGCTCGACGACATCGACACCGCCTGCGCCCGCGCCCTCGTCCACGACGCTCTCACCCCGGCGGATGCCCAGCCTCCTGGAGCGACCGAGCCGGGCACGTCTCCCGCCGGCCAGGAGACCGACGGGCCGCGCCCGGCGCAGCCTGCCTTCGCCGAAGCCGGGCCGCCGGTCCGCGCCGACGCCTCGGAGCTGCTCTCCTGCTACGGCATCACCGTCTGGCCGGCCGAGGTGGTGCGCTCACCTGACGAGGCGGTCGCGGCGGCCGAACGGCTCGGCCGGCCCGTGGTGCTCAAGGTGGCCGGTCCCGAGGCCTCCCGCCGCGCCGGCACCGTCCGCCTCGGGCTCCAGACCGCCGAGGGCGTACGGCACGCCTTCGCCGAGTTCGCCCAGCAGTTTGGCGAGGACGTCGAGCTGGCCGTGCAGCGGATGGCCCCGCAGCCCGCCGTGCCCACGGTGGTGAGCGTCATCGAGGACCCGGCGTTCGGGCCGGTGGTGTCGTTCGGGCTGGGCGAGGTGACCGCGCGCCTGCTGATGGACCAGGGTTTCCGGCTGGCTCCGCTCACCCGCGAGGACGCCGCCGCCCTGGTGCGCTCCGTGCGTGCCGCGCCGCTGCTGTTCGGCGAGTACGGCTACCCGCCGGTCGCGGTCGACGCCCTGGAGGACCTTCTGGTCAGGGTGAGCCGGCTGGCTCACGACCTGCCCGAACTGGCCAGGCTCGACCTGGACCAGGTGCTGGTGGGGGAGTCGGAGGTGATCGTCCTCGGCGCGAGCGCCAGGCTGCGCACCCCGCCCGGCCCCCGCCTCGACGGCGGCCCTCGCAGGCTCGGCTGAGCTCCTGTCGCCTGGGCGTTCATGCCCCGCCTAAAGACGTTATAGAGCGTTATATCTGTCGGGTGAGTGCACTGCGTGACCCTGGCAAACTGGATCCATGAGGGAAACCCGAGTCTCAGCCGCGGGCCTGCGTGAAGCCATCGAGCGCAGCGGCTACTATCCCGACCTCGTCACCGATGCGGTCGAATCCGCGCTGGGCAAGGAGGCCGTGACCGCGTTCGTGGTCCACCACGAGGCCACCTTCGATCCCGCCATGGAGGTGCGCAGGCACGTCACCGTGCTGGTGCTGTCGACCTCGAGGCTCCTGGTCTGCCACACCGACGAGCACCCCGCGGTCGAGGGGGTCTCGACGGCGCACGCCTCCACGACCACCGAGGCCGTCCGGCTCAGCCGCGTCCAGTCCGTCGCCGTGACCAGGGTGGTCCCCGACCCCGCCACCTACGTCCCCGGCGTCCCTCCCACCGAGGTCACGCTCACGATCGGCTGGGGCGCCATCTCCCACGTCGACCTCGAGCCCGCCACCTGCGGCGACGAGAACTGCGAAGCCGACCACGGCTACACCGGAGCCATCACCGCCGACGACCTCTCCCTCCGGGTCAGCGAGGCGGCCGACGGCCCCGAGGCGGTCACCCACGTCCTCGCCTTCGCCAAGGCCCTGTCCGAAGCCACCGCCCGCGCGGCCGCCTGACCCCTCACCCACCTTCTCGAAAGGCGCGACATGGCGAACCTGCCGCTGGTGCCGGCGTACGGCGGGGCGTCCTTGGGAGATCTCGCCCGCTCCCTGCTGTCGGCGCTGGGCATGGACGAGCCCAACCCGCTGGCGATCGAGCCGGCAGACCGGACCTGCCTGTTCCTCGTCGACGGTCTCGGCGCCGAGTCCCTCGCCGCGCATGCCGGCGCCGCGCCGTTCCTGTCCGGCATCGCCGCCAGGACCCTGACCGCCGGTTTTCCCGCGACCACCGTCACGAGCCTGTGCTCGCTCGGCACCGGCCTGTCGCCGGGGGAGCACGGGATGATGGGCCTGATGCTCGCCGTTCCCGGCGCCGGGCAGCTGTTCAACTGCCTGCGCTGGACCGGGATGCCGATGGACCCGCTGGAGTGGCAGCCGAGCGCCACGGTCTACGAGCGGGCCGCCGCGGCAGGGATCGAGCCCGTCTACGTGGCGCCCGCCGAATACGAGGGCACCGGCCTGACCGGGGCCGTCTACCGCGGGGTGCGCTACGTGGGCGCCGAGACGGTGGACGAGCGGGTGGCCCGGACGCTGGCCGAGCTGGCGAGGCCGCGGGCGCACGTCACCGTCTACTACGGCGATCTCGACGCCACCGGTCACATGACGGGTTGGGGCAGCCCGGAGTGGCTGCTGCAGCTCGCGATCGTGGACGAGATGGCCCAGCGCCTGGCCGAAGGGCTGCCTCCGGGCACCGCCCTGTACGTCACGGCAGACCACGGGATGGTCAACGCCGGCGAGAAGATCGACGCCGAGGCGACGCCCGAGCTGACCCGCGGCGTGGCCATGCTGGGCGGGGAGGCCAGGGCCCGGCACGTCTACGCGGAGCCGGGCGCCGCCGGGGAGGTGCTGGACGCCTGGAGCGAGGTGCTGCGCGGGCGGGCTTGGGTGGTGTCCAGGCAGGAGGCCGTCGAGTCCGGCTGGTTCGGGCCGAGGGTGCGGACGCGATGGCTGGGCCGCGTCGGCGACGTCATCGCGGTGCCCTACACGGACCTGGCCATCACCGCCCCGAGCAGCCATCGCATCGAGGCCCTTTTCACCGGCTACCACGGCTCGATGACCACGGCCGAGCAGCACGTGCCACTACTGGAGGTATCCGCCCGATGAGCCCGCTGATCACCCCGGCCGATCTCGCCTCGCTCAGCGGCGTCAGCGTGCTCGACGTGCGCTGGCGGCTCGGCGGGCCGCCCGGGATCGGCCTCTACCGGGAGGGGCACCTGCCGGGTGCCGTCTACTGCGATCTCGACGCCGACCTCGCGGCGCGACCGGGCGCGGGCGGCCGGCATCCGCTGCCTGCGGCGGAGGAGTTCGAGGCGGCCATGCGGCGGCTGGGCGTGTCCGGCGGGCGGCCGGTGGTGGTGTACGACGACGCCGGCGCCACGGTGGCGGCCCGCGCCTGGTGGGTGCTGCGTTACTTCGGGCATCCGGATGTGCGGGTGCTCGACGGCGGGCTGCCCGCCTGGATCGCGGCGGGGCTGCCGGTCGTCAAGGAGGAGCCCGAGGTGGCTGCGGGCGACTTCACGGCCAGGCCGGGCGGGATGCCGGTGCTGGACGCCGACGCGGCCGCGGCGCTGGCCGCCGAGGGGGTGCTGCTCGACGCCAGGGCTGAGGAGCGCTACCGCGGCGAGGTGGAGCCGGTGGACCCGGTGGCCGGGCACATCCCGGGCGCCGTCAGCGCGCCCACCTCGGCGAACGTCGGTCCTGACGGTACGTTCCTCGCCCCCGGCGAGCTGCGGGCCCGCTTCGCGGCGCTGGGTGCGGCCGAAGGCGTCCCGGCGGGCGCCTACTGCGGGTCCGGCGTGACGGCCGCGCACGAGGTGCTGGCCATGGAGGTGGCGGGCCTGCCCGCCGCCCTCTACGCCGGCTCGTGGTCCAACTGGGTCGCCGACCCGTCGAGGCCCGTCGCGACCGGCTGATCGCCCGCGCGCTCCCGAAGCGTCGCGATGGGCTGGTCGCCCGCGCCGAAGCAGGCGAAACCGAGCACCCCGGTCTTGGCCGAGGCGCAGGCCAGCGCCGAGGCGGGCGGCTGCCCAGCCGCGAGCAGTTCGTGAAAGCACGTCATGAGGGACAGCGCGTCCTCGTCGCCCACCGGCACCAGCCCGGCGACGACGCAGGCCGCTCCTCTGGCCAGGAACGTCCCGGCCAGGCCCAGCGGCGCGCCGTCCGCGGGCGTGCGCGCCATCCCGGAGTCGCACGACGACAGCACCACCAGCCTGGCCGCCTGTGACACGCCCAGCAGGTCGTAGGCCATGAGCGGGCCGTCATCGAGCGTGATGCTCGACAGCAACGGGCTGCGCGCGTGGAACACCCCGTGGGCGGCGAGGTGCAGCACGTCACCGGATGCGAGCGAGGCCAGCACCGGACCCGTCCGCGCGGGCACCTCGCGCGCCTGCGGATGGCAGGCGAGCACCCGCTCGACCTCCTCGTGGGCGTGCGCGAGCCCGGGCCCCGCCGCCGCGACCACGACCGCCGGACCTGCCGTGGGCGGGCGGCGGACGGCCGCCAGCCAGGCGGCGGCACTCGCGGCCACGCTCACCGGACGCTCACGCAGGGCGGGCAGCGCGGCCCACGGCAGCGTGTGCAGCGCCCCGGTGGGCACCAGCACCAGCGGCCGGTCGCCGATCTCGTCGCTGATCGGCCGCAGCAGCAGCCGCTCCAGCTGCGCCGCGGCCTCGCCGATCGGATGCCCGCTCGGGTGACCGGCCGGGTGACTGGCTGGGTCGCCCGCCGGATGCTCGGCGATCGGCCCGTCGCCGAGGCTGGACCTGCGCAGCGAGTAGCGCAGGCGGATGAGCGCCTCGGTCACGGGGAGCAGCTCGCCGAGCCGCCGCAGCGCCACCCCCTCACCGGTGATCACGACGGCGAGCAGCGACGTGCCGTCGGGGACGAACTCCACCAGTGCCGCCCGGCCCAGCGCCGCCCGCACCTCCTCGGGGGTCGCCGGCGAGCAGGCGTGCGCGGGAGCGGCCACCGCCCGCCAGCGCTCGGCCCACTCGAACACCTCCTCCGCGCCCCCGTCGCGCACCGCGAGCCGCAGCCCGAACCCCGCCAGCCGTTCGCCCGTTCTGGCGGCGTGCGCGCGCAGCAGCGGGTCGTCGAAGGTGTCGACCTGGCCGCCCACCTCGGCCAGCCCCTCCTGCACCGCCCGGAACGCGCCGGGGATGTCCTCCTGCAACGCCGCCTCCAGAGCCAGCGCGTGCTGCCGTACGGGGCCCGGGATCGGCGACGCCTGGGCCGTCCGCCCGGCGTGCGGTTCGGAGACCAGAGGCGTCAGCCGGGTGCCGGCGGGCATCCAGCGCTCGCGCCGCCTGACGTGCATGGTGAGCCGGGCGAGCTGGGCCGAGGCGGTCGGATGGTCGTCCATGGCCAGCGCGGTCTCGGCCGCCACCAGCCGCAGCGCCGCCGCCTCCGCGAGATGGGCGGCGTCCCTCTCCAGGTCGGCCGCGCACCCGATCAGCTCACGCAGCAGGGCCGGCGACGGCGGCTCCAGCACCAGCCTGGCCCGTAGGACGACCTCCCTGGCCAGCGGCAGCCACGACCGGCGATCCTGCACCGACAGCTCACGCATGGCGCGCTCGGCCACCGAGATCGCCTCGCGGGAATCGCCGGTCAGCAGCTCCACCTGGGCGAGCTTCAGCCGCGCCTCGGCCAGCGCCACGTGGGCGCCGGACTCCTCCAGATCGGGCACGGCCAGGCGCAGCAGGGCTCTGGCCTCGCCGGGCAGGTGCGCCGCCAGCAGCGCGGCGGCGAAGTCGGCGCGCATCGTGGCCAGCCTCTCGGGGAAGCCGAACAGGGTGTCCTCGGCATCGCGGTAGTGGCCGAACGCGCCGCCGATGTCGCCGCGCCGTACCGCGAGGAAGGGGAGGTTGGCGGCGGCCAGGCGCGCCAGGTGGTGGAGCCCGGCGTGCTCGGCGATCTGCAGGCACGCGCTGATGTCGCGCATCGCTTCGTCCCAGCCGCCCCGGTAGGCGTGCACCAGGCCGCGGTTGAGCAGGCCGCCGGCCAGGAACCTGCGGTCGTCGATGGTGCCGGGGGCGGCCACGAGGGCCCGCAGCGCCCGGTCGCAGGAGGCGATCGCCTCCTGATAGCGCCCGAGATGGGCCAGGGCGACGGCCCGCTGGGTGTCGAGTTTGGCGCGGTCGAGCGGCGACAGGTAGGCCCAGGCCAGGGCGGCGACCCGCAGTGCCTGCAGCGGGTGGCCGCGCTCGGTCCTGACCGTCACGAGCGAGAGCCTGGCCTGGGCCCGCCGCTCGGCGGGGGCGCCAGTCGTCCCGATGGCCCGCCTGAGGTGCTCCTCCGCGGCCTGGAGATCGCCGAGCTCGCGCGCCGCCAGCCCCATGGCCCGCAGGGCCACCACGGCCGCCTCCGCGACCCTGGCCGCCTCGGCCGACTTCAGGATGGTGCGGCCGGCGTCCATGGCCTGGCCGGGATCCACCACCGACCGCAACACGGCCATCTCCGCCGCTTCCACGAGCAGTGCGTCCGGGGAGCGGTCATGCGGACGGCGGTTGTCCGGTGTGGCCATGTGTGCCTCTGTTGCTGGTGCTGCCGGGGTGCGGGTGCGATGCGGGCCCCTGGCCCCGGCCGTGGCTTCACGGGCGGATGCGCACCCACCTGGTCTGGACGGGCGCCTGGCCAGGACGGTGACAGACCACGCTCAGCCAGCCGGGAGGCAGGCCGGTGGCCGCGAACTGGCCGCTGTGGGCCAGGTGCCTGGTGAGCGTCAGATGGGGGGTCCGGACGTCGACGTGGCTGCCCTCGGCGGGAGCCGGGCACACCTGCCCCGCCACGTCGATGAGCCCGTCGCCCACGGTCACCTCCAGGTCGAAGGTGAGCCCCGCGGCGACGAACCGGACCATGTGCGGGCCCTCGGCCCCTCGCACGCCACGGGTGGCCGCCCACTCGGCGGGGACGGCGGTCACCGCCCGCGGAACCCGCAGCCCGAAGGCGTCGCGGGCGGCCGCGGACACATGCCCCGGGATCGGATCGTTCCCGGAGGCCAGCCGGAGGGCGGCCAGGAAATACTCGTCGTTGATCATTGCACCGTCTCCTGTAGTGAGATCAGGGTGCGCAGTTTTTCCAGGCACCGGGCCCTGGTGGGACCGACGCTGCCGACGGGCACCCCCAGCCGCATCGCGACCTGCCTGCTTCCGAGATCCGTCGCGACCAGGTGGAGCAGCGTGCGGCAAGGCTCCTGCAGAGTGGAGACCGTCTTCCAGAGCAGGCGGTTGCCGTCCGCCTCCAGCACGGCGGAGGCAGGATCGGGGACGTGGGGGAGGTCGAAACCGGGACCGTGCGACGCCTTTCGCAGCAGCAGGAGGGCTTCGCGGCGGGCGGTCGTCGCCAGCCACGCGCCGACTCCTGCCGGGTCCCTGATGCTGTGGAGGTGCTCGAGCAGGCGCAGCCATGAGCCCTGGACCGCGTCCGCCGCGTCGGCCTCGCTCAGCCCGCACGCGCGGGCGACCGCCCACATGCGCGGCCCGAACCTGGACTCGAGCTCGTCCCAGGCGCGCTGGTCGCCGTCGGCCGCGGCTGAGAGCAGCTCCGCTGGATCACGTGTGTCCTGCATACGGCCTCCTTTCCGACCCTCACCAGGAGGCGATTCTGCCTCCTCGTGATCGTCCGGGGACTGAGCGTAAACTCTACAGACTCGCCGGGACGAGAACTCCCAGATCGGGAATTTGCCGGGTCTCCTGCGAGTCAAGGAGCCGTTTGGCCGCCTCTTTGACCGGCAGGTCCCGCGCGGCGTCGGCGATCGCGCCGGCGACGATGGCCGTGGCGAAGGACGTGCCGCTCCAGGTGGCGTACCCGTCGAACTCGTCACGCTCCAGATAGCTGCTCGTCAGCCACTCGCCGAGGGCGCAGGCGTCCACCCACGACCCGTAGGCGGAGAACGGCGCCCGGCGCTCCTGCGTGTGGTCCACGGCGCCCACCGCCACCGTGCCGGACAGCGCCGCAGGGTAGAAGGGGCGGTCGGAGGCGGTGTTGCCGGCGCACGCCACCGGCACCGTGTCCCGCAACTCGGCGAGCGCGTCGGTCAGCAGCGGCGGCGGCCTGCCGTCGAAGGTGTGGCCGCCGAAGGACAGGTTGAGCACGTGTGGCGGCCGGTCGCGCATCCGGTGCAGCGCCCGCACCACCGTCGCCTCGTCGCCCAGCCCGTCGCCGCCGAGCACCCGGCTCACCTGCAGCCACGCGCCGGGCGCCTGGCGGGCGAGCAGCCCCGCGACGAACGTGCCGTGTCCGGCCTGCGAGCCTTCGGCCGGGTCGGCGTCCTCGCCGCTCATCCGGGGGTACCAGTCGCTGTCGGCCCACCACCGGTGCGCGGCCACGCCGGTGTCGAGCAGCCCCACCACCACCTGGGATCGTGTCCGGCCCGGCCGGTAGCTGACCGGCGGGCACGGGAAGGGCCTGGAGGCCGGGCCGCCGAAGAAGAGCGGCTGGCCGGCGAAGACGTGGTTGGGGGAGGCCCGGAAGCCGTGCTCGCGCAGGTCGTTCGTGAGCTCGCACGGGTCCACGCCGGACGACAGATGGATCACGCAGACGCCGTCGGCCTCCGAGACGGCCTGGGTCCAGCGCGCGGCCGCCGAGAGCGCGCTGCGGTCCGTGAGGACCTGACCTGGGCGTATGAGCGCGTCGCCGGCAGATTGGATGTCCATGAGCGGGTATCTTTCCCCGCTGGCCCACCTGTCACGTGTCACACGCGCATCAAGTTGGTATGGCCCCCCTCTGGTATCGGATTGCGACCGACGGTAGTCTCTCCCTAGTCACTTGTGATCATCCCAGGACGAGGCCGTTGGGGAAGGCGCACCTCGTACCGAATCGGGAGGTCCGGTGTCTGCTCGTGGCGTGCTGTACGTCCACTCGGCTCAGCCCGCGCTGTGCCCTCATATCGAATGGGCGGTCGCGGGCGTCCTCGGCGTGCCCGTAGACCTGACCTGGACTCCGCAACCCGCCGCGCCCAACGTGGTGCGGGCGCAGGCGGAGTGGGAAGGGCGCGCGGGCATCGCGGCGGCCATCGCCTCCTCGCTGATGGGGTGGCAGCGGATCCGGTTCGAGATCACCGAGGATGCCTCGCCCGGCGTCGACGGCACCCGCCACGCCTACACGCCGACGCTCGGCGCCTTCAGCGCGGTCATCGGCGTGGCGGGCGACATCATGATCCCCGAAGACCGGCTGCGCGCCGTGATGCTGACCTCTGCCCAGGGGCGGTGCGTGCTGGAGGACGAGCTGGACAAGCTGCTCGGCAGGCCCTGGGACGAGGAGCTGGAGCCCTTCCGCTACGCGGGCGACGGAGCTCCGGTCCGCTGGCTGCACGCCGCCGTCTGAGGTGCGCCCCCAGACGCCACCGGCCTGCCCGGAACATGCGAAAGGGCCCCGCACCTGACCGGTGCGGGGCCCCTCGCGTTACTGGACTACAGCGGGATGTTCCCGTGCGCGCCCCTGGCAGGAGTGGCCTGGGCGAGGACCTTGGCGATCGCGCCCCGAGTCTCCTCCGGCTTGATCACCTCGTCGATCACGCCCAGCTCCTGCGCGCGGGTGAGCCCGCCCGCGAGCTTCTCGTGCTCCGCGGCGAGCCGCTGCTCCAGCTCGGCCCGCTCCTCCTCAGGGGCGGCGGCAAGCTCGCGCCGCTTGAGGATGCGCACTGCGGCGACCGCGCCCATGACCGCGACCTCGGTCGTCGGCCAGGCGAACACCTTGGTGGCGCCCAGGGCGCGGGAGTTCATGGCGATGTAGGCGCCGCCGTAGGCCTTGCGCGTGACCAGCGTGACGCGCGGCACCGAGGCCTCGGCGAAGGCGTGCAGCAGCTTGGCGCCGCGCCGGACCACACCGTCGTGCTCCTGGCCTACGCCCGGGAGATAACCCGGCACGTCCACGAGGACAACCAATGGCACTCCGAAGGCGTCACACATACGTACGAAGCGAGCGGCTTTCTCGGCGGACGTGGCGTCGAGGCAGCCGCCGAGCCGCATCGGGTTGTTGGCGATCACACCGACCGTCCGGCCGCCGAGGCGGCCCAGCGACGTGACGATGTTCGGCGCCCACTTGGGGTGCAGCTCGATGCCGGGCTCGTCGAGCAGGCCGTTCACCAGCGGCTTGACGTCGTAGGCGCGGCGCGCCGACTCCGGCAGCAGCGTGGAGAAATCCACCTCGTCGATGCCGGAGGTGCGCACCCGGCCCTGGTGGCCGAGCAGCACGGCGAGCTGGCGAGCCTTCAGCAGCGCGTCGGTCTCCGTCTTGGTGATCACGTGAACGACGCCGCTGCGCTTGCTGTGCGGCTCGGGGCCGCCCAGCGCGGCGCTGGTGACCTCCTCGCCGGTGACGCTGCGGACCACGTCGGGGCCGGTGACGAAGATGCGGCCGGAGTCGGCCAGGATCACCAGGTCGGTCAGCGCCGGGCCGTAGGCGGCGCCGCCGGCGGCCGCGCCGACGACCACGGAGATCTGCGGCACGACGCCCGACGCCTTGGTCATGGCGGCGAAGACCCGGCCGACGGCGTGCAGCGACTCGACGCCTTCGGCGAGTCGCGCACCGCCGGAGTGCCAGATCCCGAGGACCGGCACCCGTTCGCGGACGGCCACATCATAGGCGTGCACGATGTGCTCGCAACCTTCGCTGCCCATCGCGCCGCCCTGGAAGCGGGCGTCGCTGCAGAACGCGACGACGGGGACACCCTCGACCCGGCCCATGGCGGCGAGCACGCCGCTCTTGTCCACGGGAGTGATCAGCCGCAGCGAGCCCTCGTCGAGCAGTGCGGCCAGGCGGACGGCGGGATCACGGGGATCGGCGGGCTCCTGATCGGAACTCCCGGTCGCCATTCGGTTGTCGAGCACGGTCATCTATGCCCCCTTGAACACGACGGTCACATTGTGTCCGCCGAAGCCGAACGAGTTGTTGACCGCGGCGATGTCGCCTTCGGGCAGCGTGCGGTTCGCGCCGTGCACGAGATCCACTTCGATGCCGTCGTCGATGTTGTCGAGGTTGATGGTCGCGGGGATGATGCGCTCCTGGAGCGCCTTGACGGTGAAGACGGACTCGATGCCGCCGGCGCCGCCCAGGAGATGGCCGGTCATGGACTTGGTCGAGGTCACCAGCGGGTGCGTGCCGATGGCCTTGGCCACGGCCTTCACCTCGATGACGTCTCCGGCCGGAGTCGAGGTGGCGTGCGCGTTGACGTGCCTGACGTCCCGGCCGGTGAGCCCGGCGTCGTTCAGCGCCTGCGTCATCGCCATGCTGATGCCCCTGCCCTCGGGCTCGGGCTGGGTGATGTGGTGGGAGTCGGCCGAGTAGCCGACACCGGAGGCGTAGGCGTAGACGCGCGCGCCGCGCGCCCTGGCGTACTCCTCGGACTCCAGCACGAGGATGCCGGCGCCCTCGCCGAGCACGAACCCGTCCCGGTCGCGGTCCCACGGCCGGGACGCGCCCTGCGGGTCGTCGTTGCGGGTGGACATGGCGCGCGCGGCGGCGAACGCGGCCACGTTGAGGCCGTGGATGGCGGCCTCGGTGCCGCCGGCGATCACCACGTCGGCCCGGCCTGACCTGATCATGTCCATCGCGTAGCCGATGGCCTCGGCTCCGGAGGCGCAGGCGGACACCGTGGCGTGCACGCCCGCCTGGGCGCCCCTGTCGAGGCCGATCCAGGCGGCGGGGCCGTTGGGCATGAGCATCGGCACCGTGAAGGGCGACAGCCGGTTCCAGCCGCGCTCCTTGTAGGTGTCGTAGGCGGACAGGGTGGTGTTGATGCCGCCGATGCCGCTGGACACGACGACGCCCAGCCGCTCCGGCGCCACCTCGGGCGCGCCCGCGTCCTGCCACGCCTCACGTGCGGCGACCATGGCGAACTGCTCGCTGCGGTCGAGGCGTCGCGCCTCGGGCCGCGGCAGCACTCCGGCCGGGTCGACCGCGGCCGTCCCCGCGAACGTCACGGGGACGGTGTCGATCCAGTCCTCGGTGAGAGTCCTGACACCCGACTGACCGGCGAGGAGCGCCGACCAGGACGAACCGACGTCTCCACCGACGGGCGTCGTCGCGCCGAGGCCGGTGACGACGACACGTACCCGGTTTGCACTCACGTTTTCGCACTCCTTGTCGATCAATCGGTTGGACTTCAGTTCTGGATGAAGGTGAGGACGTCCTTGACCGTCTTCAGGTTCTTGAGCTGGTCGTCGGGAATCTCGACGCCGAACTCGTCCTGGGCGGCCACGGCGATCTCGACCATGGACAGGGAGTCGATGTCGAGGTCGTCCACGAAGCTCTTCTCGGGGGTGACCTCGGTGGCGGGAATGCCGGTGATCTCGTTGATGATCTTGCCGAGGCCCTCGAGGATGTCCTGCTCGGTGGCAGCCATGTCGCTATTTCTCCTTAGTTTTCCTGGGTTCTGCACGGCTTCGCCGTACAAGCTGATGTCCGTACGGCGTGCCGTACGGGATCCTACGGAATCTCGATGACCTGGCCCGCATAGGTCAGGCCGGCGCCGAAGCCGAGGACGAGCGCGAGCTCGCCCGAGCGGACCTCGCCGCGCTCCAGCATGCGCGAGAGCGCAAGCGGGATGGAGGCGGCGGAGGTGTTGCCGGCGGTGACGATGTCGCGGGCGACGACGGCGTTGTCGGCGCCCAGCTTGCGGGCGATGGCCTCGATGATGCGTAGGTTGGCCTGGTGTGGGATGAAGGCGGAGAGCTCGGACGGGTCCACGCCCGCGCGCTCGCACGCCAGTTTGGCGACCGGGTGCAGCGCGGTGGTGGCCCACCGGAACACGGTCTGCCCCTCCTGGTGGAGGTAGCCGTCGCGGTCGGGGATCTGGATGGCGTTGGACTTGTCGCCCGAACTGCCCCAGACCACGGGGCCGATGCCGGGAGTGTCGGACGGGCCGACCACGGCGGCGCCGGCGCCGTCGGCGAAGATCACGGCGGTGGACCTGTCGGTCCAGTCGATCCACTGCGACAGCTTCTCGGCGCCGATGACCAGCACGTTCCGGGCCGAGCCCGCGCGGACGGCGGCGTCGGCGGTGCCGAGCGCGTAGCAGAAACCGGCGCAGGCGGCATTGACGTCGAACGCGCCGGGGGAGTCGATGCCGAGCCGGTGGGCGACGACGGCCGCGGCGTTGGGGATCTGGGTCTCCAGCGTGCACGTGGCCACGAGCACCAGGTCGATGTCGGCGGCGGACAGGCCGCTGGCGGCCAGCGCCTTGCCGCCCGCCTGGGCCGCCATGTCCTCGAGGCTCTCCCCGTCGGGGGCGACCCGGCGCTCCTTGATGCCGACCCGTGACTGGATCCACTCGTCGTTGGTGTCGATCGTCTTGGCCAGGTCGTCGTTGGTGACGACCCGGGCAGGCTGGTAGTGGCCGAGAGCCAGCACCTTGGCGCCGGGTGCGGTGTCGAGGATCCTCACTTGGTCAGCTCCCTGGCGGCGTCGAGGTCATCGGGGGTCTTCAGTGCCACGGTCTGGACGCCTCGCAGCCCGCGCCTGGCCAGGCCGGTCAGGGTGCCGCCGGGCAGCAGCTCGATCATCGCGGTGACGCCGAGACCGGCCATGGAGGTCATGCAGGCGTCCCATCGGACGGGGCTGCTCACCTGGTCGATCAGGCGGCGCATCACCTCGGCGCCCTCCGTCACGATCTGGCCGTCGGCGTTGGACAGGAGCTTGACCCGCGGGTCGGCGGGCTCGACGTGCTGGGCGGCCGTGCGCAGCTGCTCGACGGCCGGGGCCATGTGCACGGTGTGGAAGGCGCCCGCCACCGAGAGCGGGATCAGGCGGGCGCGGGCGGGAGCGTCGTCCTTGAGCGCGGCGAGCTGCTCCAGGGTGCCGCCGGCGACGATCTGGCCGGCGCCGTTGGTGTTGGCGGGGGTCAGGCCGTGCTTGTCGAGGGCGGCGAGCACCTCGTCCTCCACGCCGCCCAGCACGGCGGTCATCCCGGTCCTGGTGATGGCGGCGGCCTTGGCCATGGCCTGGCCACGCTCGCGCACCAGGGCCAGCGCCTGCTCCGCGGTCAGCACCCCGGCCAGGGCGGCCGTGGCGAACTCGCCTACGCTGTGGCCGGCGAGGACGTCGGGAGTCACGCCGAGCGCCTCTGCGGACGCCAGGGCGGCGGCCACGAGCAGGGGCTGGGCCACGGCGGTGTCGCGGATCTCGTCGGCTCCGGCGGTCGTGCCGTAGGCGATCAGGTCCAGGCCGGCGACGTCGGACCAGGCGGCGAGACGATCGGCAACGCCGGGCAGCTCGAGCCACGGTGTGAGGAAGCCTGGGTTTTGGGCGCCTTGGCCCGGCGCGACGAGTACAAGCACGAACTCAACCATGCCCTGTAGAAGTCCGACACGCTGATGAAGATGTGAACGAACTTTGTCCAGGGTGTTTTGTAGGAACCCCACAATAGGGGTTTCGGCCGAGTTACGTTAGGGCCCGCCATGTTTCGGCGCTTTCCGACAGCCTGCCCAGGATGAGTCCCACCTGGAGGGTGAAGGCCGAGCGGCCCTCCGTCGGCTGATAGCCGGTCAGCTCGGTGATCTTCTTGAGGCGGTAGCGGACCGTGTTCGGGTGCACGAACAGCAGGCGCGCCGTGGCCTCCAGCGAGGTGCCCTGCTCCAGATAGGTGGCCAGCGTATCGAGCAGCGGGGTGCCGGCGAGCGGCAGATAGACGTTCTCGATGAGCTGCTCCCTGGCGTCGTCGTCGCCGTCGAGCGCCCGCTCCGCCAGCAGGTCCTCGGCGTGCACCGGGCGCGGGGCGTCCGGCCAGCCGGAGGAGGCCTTCAGGCCGGCCAGCGCCGCCCTGGCGGACCTGGCGGCGGCGTGCAGGTCGGGCACCTCGGGGCCGATGACGATCGGACCCTCGCCGAAGCGGGCCACGACCTGCTTGGCCGCGTCGTTCACGCTGTCCGCACCACCCACGATCACGATCAGCCGGTCGGCCTGCACCCCGGCGAGCAGGTCCATGCCGATGCGGCGGCCACGCTCGCGCAGCCCGTCGATCACCGCGCGCGGGTCGCCGTCGGGGGCGTGCCCGGCGATGACCACCACCGGGGCCGAGGTCCAGCCGAGAGCCGCGGCCCAGGAGTGCAGGCCGTCGTCGACCTCGCCGCGCACGAGCGCGTCCACGATCAGCGCCTCCAGCCTGGCGTCCCACGCCCCCCTGGCCTCGGCCTCGCGGGCGTAGACGTGCGCGGCGGCGAAGGCCACGTCGCGGGTGTAGCGGAGCATGGCCTGCTGGAGCTGGTCCTCGCCGCCGGGCGCCGCCAGCTCGTCGGTCTGCGCCTCCACCACCTGGACGACGACCCGGACGATGTCGACGGTCTGCTGCAGGGAGATGGAGCGCTTCAGCTCGCGCGGGGCGGTGCCGAAGAACTCGATGCTGGGCGTGGGCCGGTCCTCGCCCGCGTGCTGGAACCACTCCACGAAGGCGGCGATCCCGGCCTGCGCCACCAGGCCCACCCAGGAGCGGTCCTCGGCGCTGAGCGCGCGGAACCACGGCAACTGCTCGTCCATACGGGACATGGCCGCCGTCCCGAGCGAGCCCATGGCGCGCTCGAGCCTGCGAGTGGTGTCCTGCCGGGTCCGGTCTGTCACGCCTCCTAGAGTGCCAGGTCCGGCTAGATGACCGCGACGGCGGTTATCAGGCCGATCGCCACATGGGTGACCGCCAGCAGGCGGGCGCCGGGCTGCAGCTCAGGCTCCTTGACCAGGTCGCGGACCGAGATGCCCACCACCCTGTCGAAGAGCAGCATCGCCAGGGTCTGCACCACGATGCCGACCAGGCCGAAGACCGCCGTGCCCGCCAGGCCCTCGGCCAGCCGGCCGCCGGACGACCAGATGGAGGCCGCCACGATCAGGCCGATCGCGGCCAGCGCCGAGGTGGCCAGCAGGGTGGCGTTGGGGTTGCGCTCGGTGCGGATGACCGAGCTCAGCTTGCCCGGCGTGGCCAGGTCGATCACGTAGAAGCCGATGATCAGCAGGATCACGCCGACGGCGGCATAGGCGGCGATGGCGCCCGAACCGCGGGCGAGGATCTCCAGGAGAGTCATGGTTGCTCGATTCGGTGAGGTACGAAGGAGGAGGTGTCGTCGGTGATCAACCCGGTGGTCTCCCTTATACCCAGGCCGGCCGCCTCATCGGCGACCACCCAGGCGCCGAGCACCGGCCGCTGGCCGTCGAATTCGGGCAGCGCTTCGAAGCCCTGGAAGACGTAGCCCTCCTGGCCGTAGGAGCCGGGCGTCTCCTGCCCGCCCGACGGGGTGACGATCCGCATCGAGGAGCCCTCCCTGCCGAGCAGCGGCTTGGTGATGTAGGAGGTCAGGTCTCGGGGGCCGTCGAGGTAGGCGGGCAGCAGGCTGGGATGGCCGGGGAACAGCTCCCAGAGGACGGCGAGCAGCGCCTTGTTCGACAGCAGCGCCTTCCACAGCGGCTCGATCCAGGTGGCGTGGCGCACCGCGTGCCGGCCGAACGGCTCGGCCAGCATCCACTCCCACGGGTAGAGCTTGAAGGCCGAGCGGATCACCCGCTCCTCGACGTCGACGAACCGGCGGTTGAGGGCGTCCCAGCCGATGTCCTCCATGGCGACGGCGACGGTCTGCAGGCCCGCCTGCTCGGCGGTCTCCTGCAAGTAGGCGAGCGTCATCGCCTCCTCGCCGGTCTCGTCCATGTTGGTCCAGGCGAAATGGGTGGGACCGGGCGGCAGGGGCATCTCGCGCCAGCGGTCGATGAGCCGTTCGTGGATGGAGTTCCACTGGTCGTCGCCGGGATGCGTGTCCTTGAGCCAGAACCACTGCACGACCGACGACTCCAGCAGCGAGGTCGGCGTGTCGGCGTTGTACTCCAGCAGCTTGGCCGGGCCCGTGCCGTCGTACCGCAGGTCGAAACGGGCGTAGAGGTGCGGGTCGCGCCGCTCCCAGGAACGCGCCACGTCGTCGGCGGCCCACTCGGGGATGGCGAAGTCGGCGAAGCGGCCGGTCGAGACCACGTGCTCGGCGGCGCTCAGGCACATCCCGTGCAGCTCCTCGACCTGCTCCTCCAGCGACTCCACCTCCTGCATGGAGAAGGCGTAGTGGACGGACTCGTCCCAGTAGGGCCTGCTCAGGCCCTCGGGGTGGGCGGCGTGGTGGTAGGCCAGCCCCTGGCTCTCGATCGTCTTCTCCCAGCCGTCCCGGGGAGCGCCGCGCTCGCGCCGCACGCCTCAGCCTCCACCGGTGCGGGTGCTGCCGAAGCCGCCTCGCTGGATCTCGCGGCCGCCGCGGGTGGTGATGTTGACGTCGGAAGGGCGATAGCTGGTGCCGGCGCGCACCCGGGTGCCGACCCTGGTGCCGCCGTAGTACCAGATGTAGGCGCCACGGGATCCGCCGTAGTAGTGGGAGGTGCCGTCGTCGTCATCGTCGCAGAGGTCCTCGTCCACCACCTGGTAGGAGCCGTCGTCGAACTGCGTGTTCATGTCGACGCAGTCGGCGGCGACCTCGTCGTCGTTCTGCGTGGCCGCGCAGTAGCCGACCACCATGACCGACACCACGCCGATGACCGTGAGCGTGATCACGTTGGACGCCTTCGACCGCTTCTTGGGGCGGTTGGGGGGCTGTGGTGGGGGTGGCGTGTGCGCCATCTGGCTCCTGCTCTCTTCGGCCGGTCAGCCTATCGGTGGCGGAGTCCGGCATACAATCGGCTCAAACAGACTTTGATAGTGATGAACGTATGGAACCGGTCGAGGCGTTCCGGGAGATCGCCTTCCTGCTGGAGCGGGCGGGCGAGCCCGCCTATCGCGTGCGCGCCTTCCGCCGCGCCGCCTCGGTGATCGCGGACCTGCCCCGCGAGGAGCTGGTACGGCTGGCGGAGTCGGGCGGCCTGGCGCGGCTGCCGGGCATCGGCAAGGTGACCGCCCTGGTGGTGACCGAGGCGCTCAAGGGTCAGGTGCCGACCTACCTGCGCAGGATGCGGGCCACCGAGGGGGCCGACCTCGACGACGAGACCGCGGCGCTCAGAGCGGCGCTCAAAGGGGATCTGCACACCCATTCCGACTGGTCCGACGGCGGTTCGCCGATCGACGAGATGGCCGAAGCCGCCATCGCGCTCGGGCACGAATACCTGGCGCTGACCGACCACTCGCCACGTCTGAAGATCGCGAACGGCCTCCCGGCGGACCGGCTGCGCGAGCAGCTAGACCGGGTGGACGAGCTCAACCGGCGGCTGTCGCCTTTTCGGATCCTGACCGGCATCGAGGTGGACATCGACCTCGACGGCGGCCTGGACCAGGAGCCCGAGCTGCTGGAGCGGCTGGACGTGGTGGTCGCCAGCGTCCACTCCAAGCTGCGGATGCCCGCTCAGGAGATGACCCGCAGGATGGTCACGGCGATCGCGAACCCGCGCGTGGACGTGCTGGGCCACTGCACGGGGCGGATCGTCCGGGCCGGCGGCGAGCGGGGCGCGCGCAGGCCGGAGTCGGAGTTCGAGGCCGAGATCGTCTTCGAGGCGTGCCGGAGGTTCGGGGTGGCCGTCGAGATCAACTCCAGGCCGGACCGGCTGGACCCGCCCAAGCGGCTGCTGCGCCAGGCCTACGAGCAGGGCTGTGTCTTCGCCGTCGACTCCGACGCGCACGCGCCCGGCCAGCTCGACTGGCAGCGCTACGGCTGCGAGCGGGCGGCGCGGTGCGGGATCGAGCCGGCCCGGATCGTCAACACCTGGCCGCTGGAGGAGCTGCTGGCCTGGGCGCGCTGAGTCCTGGATCGCCTGCCCACACGCGAATGTCGGTGGCTGAGCGTACCGTCACAAGTGTGAACCGCACCGATCGGCTCTACGCGCTCGTCGAGGACCTGCGCGCCATCTCCCCCCGCCGCCGTTCGGCCCGCGAGCTCGCCAGGAGGTTCGAGGTGAGCGTGCGCACGATCGAGCGCGACATCACCGCCCTGCAGGAGTCGGGGGTGCCGATCTACGCCGAGGCGGGGCGCACGGGCGGCTACGCCATCGACAAGAAGATGTCGCTGCCCCCGCTCAACTTCACCCCCGCCGAGGCGGTGGCCATCGCCGTGGCGCTCAGCCGGGCCGGTGACCAGCCGTTCGGCAGGCAGGCGCGCAGCGCGTTACGCAAGGTGGTCGCCGCCATGCCCGGCACCGAGGGCGAGCTCGCCAAGGAGCTGGCACGCCGGGTGCTGCTCGTCGCCGAGCCGCCGGAGCCCGCCGGAGCGATCCGGCCCCTCGGCGCGGAGGGCGTCTCCCGCGCGATCGAGGAGGCGCTGCTGCGCCGCCGTGTGCTCCGGCTCGACTACGCCGACGCCAAAGGGGCGCTGACCTCGCGCGACGTCGAGCCGGGGGTGTTCCTGGGTGGCCGGGGCGGGTTCTGGTACCTGGTGGCGTGGTGCCGGCTCCGCGACGACGTGCGCGTCTTCCGGTTCGACCGGATCGCCGCGGCGTCCGTCACCGGCGAGCGCTGCCCGGACCGGCCCCTGGAGGGGTTCGCCACCGAGGTTCCCGAGATGGTCGTGCACGGCACTCTTCTCGATTAGCCGTTCGAAAACACCGACATAGGGTTGTCGTCGAGATGGCGGATACTTGCGTGTGTTCGAACGCGTCGCGAGCCGGGGATCCGCCTTCCCCGCGCCCCGGGCCCGCGCACGGGCCGCGCTTGCCGGCGGCCGTCCTGCCCTGGACACGCCGCCGACCGCCGAGTGGCGGCGCGTCCAGGGCTCACAGGTTCGCCGACTCCAGCCACCGCTCCAGCAGCGCCCGGTCGCCGTGCACGGTCAGCCCGTCGGGAGAGCGCCTGCCGTAGAGCATGAGCAGCAGCTCACCGGCCGGCGCCCGCACCGCCACGTCACCCTTGACGTGCCCGCGCTCCCACGAGATCCCGCCGTCGGAGCCCTGGGCGAAGGTCCACTCGCCGGGCCCGTCCGTGGCGTGCAGGTGGAAGGTGGCGCCCGCCACGTCCAGCTCGGCCAGGTGCCTGGTGACCCAGAAGGCGGCAGGCAGGTTCTCGAGGAACTCCTCGATGCCGTCGGCCGCGACCGCCGTGCCGAGCAGGGGCTCCCGGCCGAGCGCGAGCTCCGCGTCGGCCCGGTGCACGACCAGCTCGTGCGCCATCCGGCGCGGCCACCAGCTCGCCCTGCCGCTCGGCCCCCAGGTCCACATGGCGGTGTCCGGGTCGGTGGCGCGCAGCGTCCCGAGCATCTCGGTCATCCCGGCGGCGAGCCATTTCTGGTCGCCGCTCTCGCCGTCGGCCAGGCCGTTGGGCACCTGCCGCGACCAGATGGGTTGCTGGTTGCGTGTCGACACCATGTGAGTCACCCACCGGTGCATGGTGCCGACGTGTGTGATGAGGTCGGCGAAGGTCCAGCCGGGACAGGTCGGCACCGGTGTCTCCGGCGCGATGGCCGAGGCCAGCTCGGCCAGGCGCGCGGTCTCGGCTTCCACGAGCACGAAGTAGTCCGTCACCAGGCCGAGCCTAGGCCGCGTGTCAGGCCGCCCGGCAGGTGGTCCCCTTCTTGGGAAGCTTGCCGTTGATCAGGTAGTCGTCCACGAGCTGCGCGACGCACTTGCTGCCCGACAGGTAGGCGCCGTGCCCCTCGCCCTCGTAGGTGACCAGCGTGCCGGTCCTGAGCTGCGAGGTCAGCTTGGGCGCCCACTGGTACGGGGTGGCGGGGTCGTTCTTGCCCCCGACCACCAGGATCGGCGCCGAGCCCGTGGCGTTCACCCGCATGGCCTCGTCGCCGCCCTTGGCCGGCCACAGCCGGCACAGACCGCCGGAACCCTCGCTGCCGAACAGCGGCGAGATCTTCATCGCGGCGGTCTGCGTGCGGCGCAGCGTCGCCGTGTCCGGGCGCTCGGTGGTGTCCACGCAGGTGATCGCCGGGAAGCTGGTCATCTGCGTGGAGTAGGTGCCGTCGGGGCGGCGGCCGGTGTAGGAGTCGGCGAGGTAGAGCAGCGCCGATCCGTTGCCCTTGATCGCCTGGCCCAGCGCGTTGCCCAGGAACGGCCACGTCAGCTCCGAATACAGGGCGGCCGCGACGCCGGTGAGCGCCAGGCCCTGCGTGAGCTCGCGGTTCTTGACCTTGAGCGGTTTGGCGGCCAGCTGGTTCATCAGCCGCTTCACGGTGGCGTCGGCGCTGCCGACGTCGGTGCCGATCTCGCACTGCTCCCTGACGCACGCCTTCAGGAAGCTCTCGTACGTCTGCTGGAAGCCGCGCGTCTGGGTCAGCGTGCGCTCCTCGAAGTCGACCGTGGGGTCCAGTGGCGCGTCGAGCACCATCCGGCCGACGTTGCCAGGGAACTGCGTGGCGTAGACGGCGCCGAGCTGTGTGCCGTAGGACATGCCGACGAAGTTGAGCTTCTCCTCGCCCAGCGCGGTGCGGATGCGGTCCAGGTCGCGCGCGGCGTTGATGGTCCCCACGTACGGCAGGACCTTGGCGGAGTCGCGGCCGCACAGACTGGCGAACCGCCGGTTGGCCGCGTCGATCTTCCGGCGGGTTGCCGCGTTGTCGGGGAGCGTGTCGACGGCGGTGTACGCCTCCAGGTCGGCGGCGCTGCCGCAGCGCACGCCCGAGCTGCGGTCGACGCCACGCGGGTCGAAGCTGACCAGGTCGTAGCGGGAGCGCAGGGTGGACAGCGACTTTGCCGCCTGGTCGAGGGTGTCCACGCCGGAGGCTCCCGGCCCGCCGAAGTTGAACAGCAGCGAGCCGATCCGGTTCCTCCTGTCGGTCGCGGCGAGTTTGATCAACGCGATGTCGATCTTCGCGCCGTCCGGTGCGCCGTAGTCGAGCGGGACTGCCAGCTTCCCGCACCGCGCGGTGGCGTCCTGCTGGGCGGGCGGCTCGCCGTCAGGACGGGTGATGTCCGTGCACGGCCCCCAGGCGATCTTCTCCATCTCGGGTGCCCCGTCGGTGGCGGGCTTGGCCGGGCTCACACAGGCGGTGGCCGAAACGGCCAGGGCTGCGGCGGCAAGGACACGGCGCATACAACGTTCCCCTCATCAGCTCAGGGGGGAAGTAGAGCCCACAATACGTGAGTGTCCACCTAAGGGGTGAGACGACGCGTACCCCTCCTGACGCGCCGTCTCACCCTGGCAGGGAACGCCCCGAGATGGCGACGCCTCCGCGAAGGTTCTTCGCGGAGGCGCCCCTCGTGGATGTGTCAGACGCCCATCGACTGCGTGTCGTTGCTCTCGGCGCCACCGGCCTCGGTCACGCCGTTCTTGAGGTGGTAGCGGGCGATCGCCTCGCGCAGCACCTCGCCGTCGAGCTCGCCCCGCTCGACCAGGCTGGTGAGCACGGCCAGCGTGATGGAGGCGGCGTCGACGTGGAAGTGGCGGCGCAGCGCCGAGCGGGTGTCGGACAGGCCGAACCCGTCGGTGCCCAGCGAGGACCAGTCACCCGGCACCCACTGCGCGATCTGGTCCTGCACGGCCTTCATGTAGTCGCTCACGCCCACGAACGGCCCCTGCGCCTGCGACAGCACCTGGGTCACGTACGGGACGCGCTTCTCGGCGTCGGGGTTGAGGAGGTTGTGCTCCTCGCAGGCCAGCGCGTCGCGGCGCAGCTCCGTCCAGGAGGTGGCCGACCAGACGTCGGCGGACACGCCCCAGTCCTCCGCGAGCAGGCGCTGCGCCTCCATCGCCCACGGCCCGGCCACTCCGGAGGACAGGATGTTGGCCTTCGGCCCCTGCGTCTGCGGCCCCTCGGCGAACCGGTAGAGGCCCTTGAGCAGGCCCTGCACGTCGATGTCGGCGGGCTGGGCGGGCTGCAGGTAGGGCTCGTTGTAGACGGTCAGGTAGTAGAAGACGTCTTCCGGCTGCTCGCCGTACATCCGGCGCAGGCCGTCCTGGACGATGTGCGCGACCTCGAACGCCCACGAGGGGTCGTAGGAGAGGGCCGCGGGGTTCGTCGAGGCGATCAGCGGCGTGTGGCCGTCCTCGTGCTGCAGGCCCTCGCCGTTGAGCGTGGTGCGGCCGGCCGTGGCCCCGATCAGGAACCCGCGGGTCAGCTGGTCGGCCATCTGCCACATCTGGTCGCCGGTGCGCTGCCAGCCGAACATCGAGTAGAAGATGTAGATCGGGATCATGTGCTCGCCGTGCGTGGCGTAGGCCGTGCCGGCCGCGATCGCCGAGGCCATCGAGCCCGACTCGCTGATGCCCTCGTGCAGGATCTGTCCCTGCACCGCCTCCTTGTACGACAGCAGCAGCTCCCTGTCGACGGCCTCGTACGTCTGGCCGTGCGGCGAGTAGATCTTCGCCGTCGGGAACATCGCGTCGAGGCCGAAGGTGCGGGCCTCGTCCGGGATGATCGGCACGAACCGGTGGCCGATCTCCTTGTCGCGCATGAGGTCCTTCAGCAGCCGCACGAACGCCATCGTGGTGGCCACCTGCTGCTTGCCGGAGCCCTTGCTGAAGGTCTTGTAGACCTCTTCGCCGGGCAGCTTGACCGTCTTGGCGCGCAGGACCCGCTTGGGCAGCACGCCGCCGAGCGCCGCGCGGCGCTCCTTCATGTACTCGATCTCGGGGTCGTTCTCGCCCGGGTGGAAGTACGGGGGCAGCTCGCCCTCGAGCGCGGAGTCGGGGATCGGCAGGTAGAGCCGGTCGCGGAACTCCTTCAGCTCGGCCTTGGTGAGCTTCTTCATCTGGTGGGTGGCGTTGCGCGCCTCGAAGTCCTTGCCCAGGGTCCAGCCCTTGATGGTCTGGGCCAGGATCACCGTCGGCTGGCCGACGTGCTCGCGGGCGGCCTTGAACGCCGCGTAGACCTTGCGGTAGTCGTGGCCGCCGCGCGACAGCTTGCGGATGTCGTCATCGGTCAGGTGCTCGACCATCTTGCGCAGGCGCGGGTCGCCGCCGAAGAAGTTGTCGCGGATGTAGGCGCCCGACTCGACCGAGTAGGTCTGGAACTGGCCGTCAGGAGTGGTGTTCATCTGGTTGACCAGCACGCCGTCGACGTCCGCGGCCAGCAGCGGGTCCCAGTCGCGGCCCCAGACGACCTTGATGACGTTCCAGCCGGCGCCGCGGAAGTAGGACTCCAGCTCCTGGATGATCTTGCCGTTGCCGCGCACCGGGCCGTCGAGCCGCTGCAGGTTGCAGTTGATGACGAAGGTCAGGTTGTCGAGCTCTTCGCGGGAGGCCAGGCCGATCGCGCCGAGCGACTCGGGCTCGTCCATCTCGCCGTCGCCCAGGAACGCCCATACGTGGCTGCGGCTGGTGTCCTTGATCTGGCGGTTGAGCAGGTAGCGGTTGAACCGCGCCTGATAGATCGCCCCGATCGGGCCCAGACCCATGGAGACAGTGGGGAACTCCCAGAAGTCGGGCAGCAGCCGCGGATGCGGATAGGAGGGCAGGCCGTGGAAGCCGTGCGACAACTCCTGACGGAAGGCGTCGAGCTGCGCCTCGTTGAGCCGGCCCTCCAGGTAGGCGCGGGCGTAGATGCCCGGCGCCGCGTGGCCCTGGAAGAAGACCTGGTCGCCGGACTCCCCGTGGTCCTTGCCGCGGAAGAAGTGGTTGAAGCCCACTTCGTACAGCGAGGCGGCGGAGGCGTAGGTGGCGATGTGGCCGCCCACGTTGGTGCGGGCGTTGGCGCGCGACACCATGATCGCGGCGTTCCAGCGGATGTAGGCGCGGATGCGCCGCTCGACGTGCTCGTCCCCTGGGAACCAGGGCTCGCGCTCCGGCGGGATCGTGTTGATGTAGTCGGTGCTGCGCAGGCCCGGCACGCCGACCTGGTGCTCGCGGGCCCGCTCCAGCATGCGGAGCATCAGATAGCGGGCTCTGCTGCGGCCCTCCGTCTTGACGACGTTGTCGAGGGACTCGAGCCACTCGTTGGTCTCACTGGGGTCGACATCAGGCAGCTGGCTGGGTAGGCCGTCGCTGATGATCGAGAAACGCTGGCGTCCGGAAGCCACTGGGTCTCGCCTTCCGAGGATGACTGATGTCTGGTCTGGGTCGCTTTCCATCCTGGTCGCTGGCCGTAGAAAGTGCATCTCTACTGGCCGGTAACCAGAGTGTCCCTGCTGGCAGGGGGGTCATCGGTGGCCTAGACCACCGATGGTAGGACGAATCAACCGCTTAGGTTACATCCGCTCGTCAATTTAACAAGAGCGGAAAAGCCACGAAATTTTGCCTACATGTCTTCGAGTATCCCCCCGACAGGGGGGTGCGTCACCTCCGGGGAGAGACGCGCCGCGCGGAGTCTAGCCGCACCCCCTCTGAACAGGGGAATCGGTGGCGTTCCGGAGCGCCGGGCGCCGGATGCGGTCGCTCCCCACCCTCGCGACGGCCCGGAGGCCCCGCTGCGGGGCTTCGCGGGCGACTTGCCAGGAGACTCTCAGGAAGCCGGCCCCGGGAGCCTCCGGCCGCCTCCGCCAGGTAACGGTTTGGTCATTATTCTTCCGGCCTTCCGGGCGAACCGGGCGGCGTCTGCCTCTTTTCGAACGGCGCTCGCCGTACGAATGTGGATGTATGAATGCGACGGTAGGCGACCGGCTCCTCGTGCACGGGAATACCGTTGGCGAAAGGGACCGGAGCGGAGTAATCATCGAGGTCCAGGGCACTGGCGGCGGGCCTCCGTACATCGTGCGGTTCGACGACGGGCACACCGGGCTGGTGTTTCCCGGCCCTGATGCCGTGATCGTGCCTAAGTAAGATTTCCTCTGTGAGATCTGAACTCATCTCTGTGACCACTGGTTCACGGGAGACGGTGTACGACATCACGCAGAAATGCGCGGATTTCGTACGTTCGCAGGGCGAGGACGGCCTGCTGAACGTCTTCGTCCCGCACGCGACCGCCGGCGTCGCGCTGCTGGAGCTGGGATCGGGCAGCGACGACGACCTGCTTTCCGCGCTGCGCGAACTGCTGCCGACCGACGACCGGTGGCGGCACGCGCACGGGTCGCCGGGCCATGGCAGGTCACACGTCATGCCGGCGCTGATCCCGCCGTATGCGACGATCCCCGTCCTGGGTGGGAGACTGGCCCTGGGCACGTGGCAATCAGTGGCCCTTGTGGACCTGAACGTCGACAACCAGCAACGCCAGGTTCGGCTGTCGTTTCTGTCGGATTGATTCTGGCCGACTACGGCCGTACCCGTGGCGACCGTTGACGACCGAGGGTCACAGCGTGTGGACTGTCCCGAAGCGATAAACCGCATAAGCGGGGCCACTCAAGCAGGAGGGATAAACGTGAGCGCGACCGCGGGTCAGGCGCAGGGCGAGCGCGGCCTGGCCGAACGACTTGGCCTCAAGGCGGGTCAGGTGGTGCAGGAGATCGGTTGGGACGAGGACGTCGACGACGAGCTTCGCGATTCCATCGAGAACCTCACCGGCAACGATCTGCTGGACGAAGAGACCGACGACGTCGTCGACGTGGTGCTGCTGTGGTGGCGTGACGGAGACGGAGACCTCTTCGACGTCCTGACCTCCGCCATGCGAGCACTCGCCGAGGGCGGCCAGATCTGGCTGCTGACTCCAAAGGCCGGGCGTGACGGCCACGTGGAGCCGAGCGACATCGGGGAGGATGCCGCCACCGCGGGCCTTTCGCAGACCAGCAGCATCTCCGCCGCACCCGACTGGTCAGGGACCAGGCTCGTCGCGCCGAAGGGCCGACGGTAGGGAGCGCGAGCGTCAGCCATATGCGGCAGGATGAGACGTGTGAGCGGACATCCTGTCGAGGTCGGTGCCCAAGCTCCTGATTTCGAGCTGCGGGACCAGCACGGCACTCCGGTGAGACTCTCTCAGTTCCGGGGCAGGAAGGTCGTGCTGGTCTTCTACCCGCTTGCCTTCAGCGGGGTCTGTCACAGCGAGCTGGAGGCGCTGCGCGAGTTCAGCGCGGACGCACAGGTCCTCACCGTCTCGGTGGACTCCATGTTCACCCACCGTGCCTGGGCGGACCAGCAGAGTTACGCTTTCCCGCTGCTCTCCGACTTCTGGCCACACGGACAGGTCGCGCGGGCGTACGGTGTCTTCGATGAGGCGAAAGGCTTCGCGCATCGGGGGACTTTCATCGTCGACGGCGAAGGCGTGATCCGCTGGTCGGTGGTCAACCCGATCAGCGAGCCGCGTGACGTCGCCGACTACGTCAAGGCACTCGCCGACATTTCTTAACGGAGGAAACGATGCCCTGCTACCGCTGCGGGGCCCGGCAGACCGATCCGGTCCGAGGCGCCAGCCCGTGGAAGCGCGGCGTGCGCCGCGAAACGCAGGTGCTGGTCTGCCCGGACTGCCAACGGCTGCACGGCCTGGATCTGGAGGCATGCGGCACCTGTGGGTCCACGACGCTGATCTGCCGGCTCGGGGAGGTGGAGTGCCGCTCGTGCGGCGCCGTACGGCAGGCACGATCGGAGTCGCTCATGGGCTCGGAGGTGATGGCGGGCTCCGGGGCTCCCGGACTTTCCGCCGAGGTCGAGGCGGCTCTCAACCGGGTTCTCGGACGAGCCTGAGGACTTTTCCAGACATTTGCTGAGCTGCGCTATCGTCTCCTTTCGTGTCCTCAACAAGCTCGTTCGTCGTCGCGCTGGACGTCGGTGGCACGTCCATGAAGGGCGGCCTGGTCAGTGAGTCCGGTGCGGTGCTGCTGAGCGAGCGGCGTCACACCCCCCGCTTCGAGGGCCCGGACGCGGTCGTCGGCGCCATCCGCGACTTCATCACCCACCTGGCCACCTCCGGCGACGGCGTGCCGGCAGGCGTCGGACTCGCCGTGCCCGGCCTGGTCTCAGAGGACACCGCCATCTACGCCACCAACCTGGGCTGGCGCGACGTCCCCGCGACGGACTTCACCGAACTGGACGTCCCCGTCATACTCGGCCACGACGTCCGCACCGGCGGCCTCGCCGAAAGCGTCCTCGGCGCGGGCCGAGGCGTCGCCGACTTCCTCTTCCTCCCCATCGGCACCGGCATCGCCGGCGCCATGATCGTGAACGGCGCGCCGTACGGCGGCACCTCGGGCTGGGGCGGCGAGATCGGCCACATCCCCGTCTTCCCCGACGGGGAGCAGTGCGCGTGCGGCCAGTTCGGCTGCCTGGAGACCTACGCCTCCGCCGCCTCCGTCGGCAGGCGTTACAGCCTCCGTGCGGGCATCGACGACGTACGGGCCGAGCAGGTGGTCACCTCGGACGACCCCGTGGCCGTCGAGGTCTGGGACGAGGCCGTGGAGGCCCTCTCCTTGGCCCTGGCCACGTACACCCTCCTGCTGGACCCCAGCATGATCGTCCTGGGCGGCGGCCTCGCCGAGGCGGGCCCGGCGCTCTTCGACCCGGTCCGCACCCGCCTCGTCAAGCGCCTCGCCTTCCGCGACGCCCCGCCGCTGCTCCCGGCGGCCCTCGGAGTCGACGCGGGCATGCTGGGCGCGGCGCTCCTGGGCTGGCGGGCGGCGGGCCGGGCCGAGCTGGGAGCCGGGTGGGCAATGGATGTGCGATCGGTGCCGTTGGTGTCGTAAGGTGTAGTGCCGATCAGGGGCGGTTAGCTCAGGGGTAGAGCACTCGCCTTACAAGCGAGGGGTCACTGGTTCGAAACCAGTACCGCCCACCTGCGAAAACGGCCCGCTTCCGATCAAGGAAACGGGCCGTGGGTTACTAACTGGGTGACTATGCGGGCTGGTTCACTATGCGGTGAAGATCACGTCCATGGCCTCCGCCCCTTGCATGAGGACCGGCCGGATCTGCATGCGGTAGACCGTCTCGGTGACGACCGTGCTCCGGTGGCCGACCAGGCGGGAGATGTCCTCGATCGGCACTCCGGAGTCCGACAGCAGCGAGACGAAGCTGTGCCGCATCTCGCGCGGCGACCATTCCTTGCCGACGAGTCCGGCGCGGTCGAGGATCTTACGGAAGTCTCGCCGCACGTTGTGGGCGGTGAGCGCGTTGCCGCTCTGGGTCCGGAAGACGAGCCCGGAAGTGTCGTCCTGTTCCTCGTGAAGTTCGCGCAGCGCCTCCGCGCAGAGGCGAGGAAGCTTGAGCGATCGCCGGGACTTCACCGTCTTGGTGTCGCCTTTGGCCCGTACGGACCGCCATACGTAGGTCGCGAATTCTTCATGCTCCCAGCCGGCTTCGCCCACCGGCAGCCAGGCTTCCGACTTCCTGTCGTAGGCGACGACATGCGACCAGGTGAGCGCCCGTAGTTCCTCTGTCCGGGCGCCGATCAACAGCGAGAGTACGAGGTAGGCCCGCATGCGTGGGGTCGCCTTCGTGGCGGCTTCGATGATCGCTTGAGCCTGGGGGAGTGTCAGCGCCTTGGACGACCTGCCCGCCCGCCCTTCGGGGATCTCACAGAGGTCCACGACGTTCCGCTTCACCTTGTCACGTCGCATCGCATTCTTGATCGACCGGTTCAAGACCGCGTGGATCAGCTTGAGTGATCGCGTGCTGAGCGCGTCCCGCTTGCTCGCGAGCCACTCGTCCACGTCCTCCACGGAGAGGTCACGCAGCTTGCGCGCGCCGAGTGCCGGAATCACATGCGTCTCGGCATAGGTCGTGTACATCCGGACGGTGCTCGCCGACCGTCCGCCCAGCCCGTGCTCGAGCCAGTACTGGGTGGCTTCGCGCACGGTGTAGTTCGTCGGTGTGATGGCCGAGCCATCCTCGTGCTCCCGGAGGATCTCCTTGAGCTTCTCCTTGGCCTCGGTCTTGGTCTTGCCCCGGGCCTTCTTGACGATTCGCTTTCCGGCGGCGGTGTAGCCAAGGGTCACCGTGGCGGTCCAGCGCTGTCGCTCTTCGTCCCAGTGCAGACCGCCGTCTCCCTTGCTCCGTCGTGTGGTCATGATGCCCTCGCTTCGCGTTCAAGAAGATCGATGTATTCGGCGATGGCTGTCGCTGGGATCAGCCGGGTACGGCCCTGAGTGACGGACCTCAGTCGGCCTGATCGGATGAGTTCGTAGATCACACTGCGGCTCATGCTGAGTAGGGCCATGGCCTCGTGCACGCGATATAGCCGCCGCTCCGGTGGATGCAGTGGCGTCATTCGTGCCCCAGCTGCGTCGCGATCGAGTGGGCCTGGGGGATCCGCTGGCGGATGTACGCGGCCATGATCGTCTTGCTGGAGGTGTTCTCCTTCAGACGCGACCGCCAGCCCCATGACGCCTCCGGGACCAGGTTGTTCTCGGTCGGCACTCGGCTGTAGGAGCCGAACCCGATCGTCATTTCACCAACTCCTTCACGGTCTGTGGCTTCTTGGTTGCGGACAGCGGCGTCGAGCAGGATCCGCAGCAGTACGCCTGCCGTGCCCGGCACGGCCAAACGCGGCTTCACCACCCGTGTTGTTCACGACTCGCTCCGGCTCCGAACGGGTCCCCGCGTCCACTGGTGGCCGGTCCGGGCCCTACGGCCCACCACCCCCGGTGGTCCTACATGACCGCTCGTCTCGCCGATCAATGTCAACGACGGTCTGGACACGGCCTCCTGCTCGTCCAGCCGCTGACGGCTGTACGCACGGCCTGTTGAAACTGGAGAATTTCCTCCCCGGTGTGCTCCTGCGTCAGCGGTTGCCGGAGAGCAAGACCCTCACCCCTCGCCACCCCGCTTCCGCAGGATGAGTAGGTCCTCGTGGGCTGCGGCGCACACCGCAAGCCCTTTATCCTGGCTCCGCCAGGCGTCCAGCATCTGGAAGAATGACGCCCGGTTCACCAGCCCGCCATCGCGCAGCCCGCACAGCAACGCCACCAGGCGGTGGGTGAGCACCAGGCCGGCCTCCTCGGCCGTCGCCATGACCTGACCGGGGAGGTCGATGAGTTGCCCGTCGACGCGGATAGGCCGAACTGTGATCGCGACAACGCCGCCCGGCCGCAGCAGTTCGCCGCACTCGGACAGGATCCGTCCGAAGCCTTCCATCAGCTCGGGTAGCCGTCGGTGGGCGAGGTTGCCCTTGTCGGTGGAGTAACGGTGGTTCCATTTCTCGACCGGTCCGCCACCGTCTCGGCTACCGGAGCGGACGTGCCCATGTGTGTGCGCCCCATAGGGCGGGGAGGTCAGCACCAGCGCGGCCTTGCCCCGCAGGCCCGTGAACACGGTCGCGATGTTCCGCGCGTCCCCGCAGGTCACCCGAGCATTCCCCGTCGCCCCTTGCGAGCGGGCATGCTGGATGTTGGCGGCGGTGAAGCCGGCGAAGTCCGCCTCGTACTCCATCCCCGCCGCTTCCCGTCCCAGATGCATCGCCTCCACCAGGGTGGTTCCGATCCCGCACATCGGATCCACTACCAGCTCGCCTGGCTCGGTGAACGCGGAGATGACTTGGGCGGCGATGGACGGGAGCATCTTGCCCGGATGCCGCATCGACTCCGCGACATACCGGCCGCGCCGCTGCACTCGCGACTGCATCTGGCCGGTGACCAGCACCGACGACAGAACGTTGTCGTTCATCGGGCGCCTCCGGCGGCGCGTGTGAACAGGCAGACGTCCGCGTGCACAGACACCACCGGCGGCAGCTCCGCAGACTGAGCACGGCGAAGCTGCGCCAGCTCCGCCGGCCCAGGCTGAATCATGAGGGCGTCACCCTCGACCGGGACACGCAGCGCGATGACGTGCTGAAGGTAGGTAAGCCCGGCCCGCGCCGCGTGCCGGATGATCCCCGGCGCGAGATCCACCAGCCTGCCCCGCTCGTACCGGGCTGTCGTGATCACCGCCAAGTGACCACCCGGCGCGAGAACATGCCGCGCGTCCTCCAGGAACCGGCCCAGCTGCGATGCCCCGAGCGTCGGCTGCTCCGCCCGGCACACGGGGCAGTAGACCCCCGCCGAACCGGTAGGCCGGCCGAACTCCGGGTACGGGGGAAGAGCCGCGATCAACAGCTCAACTCGGCCTTCGACGCCGAGCAATGCTTCCAGGAGCTCATGCGGCCCGTACGGGCGCAGCCTCACCGCCGCCCGCTGATCGGCCGCGAGATCCCGCCGCAATCGGCCGACGAGATGCTGGGCAACCGGCAAACGCGGAACACACCCGATCCCCATCCGCCCCATCTCAGCCGCCGCGACAAGCACCGTCTCACTCGTCGTGAAGACGTCCGCGACGATCCCACCTGGACGGGTGCAGGAACCGATCAAATGCCGCGCCAACTCCCGCCCAACGCTGTGACGGTGCCGCCCGCATACCGCGTTGGTAGCGGGCGGACGATCCTCGGCCCTTCCGGGCGCGGTGTCGGAACACAGCCACACCGAGAGCGGCACCAACCGCCTCTCAGCAGCCCGCGAACCCTTCGACCGTGGTCCTTCGTTCTTGCTCATCTACGGTGACCCGTGACGGTCACTCGTTCCCATGCACTGAAACACCAGCTGATCGGCGCTGATTGGAACCGCTGCGTCCCCCAAAGCCTCTCTCCGGGCGCGGTCCCTCATCCTTCTGCGCGGCCCACTTTTTGTCGTGGAGCCGCCTGCGCACCACGCTGCCAGGCCATGTGCTTACCGAGTGGGGTTCGATATTCTCGATGGCCATGGCTCGCGCGTACCCAAGACGGACGCGGTCACCAGGCGGGGGAACGGTGCTGTACTGGCTGTATTCAGTAGCGGGCACGTCCCATACCTGGATACGCCATTCGGTGTCGTCTTCGTCGTCGAGCAGGTAATAATCCACAGCCCCTGAAGCGGAGGCGACCATGCGATCCAAGTAGGCGTCAAAGGTCGCACGGCCGAAGCTGCGCGGGCTTCCTGAGGCGTCATCCTCCACCCCACGTCCTGCCGCCATCATGTCGTCGGCGGGTCCGTAGTTGGTGACCCATGACCAGGCCCTGTCGCGCTTGTCCCTCGTCTGGATCACGAAGGCGTACTGGTTGCCAGCCGAGCTCATCCTTCGAGTCTGGCCATGTCCGACCACCGCGTCGTCGGCCACCGCAGGAATACGTGTGTCCGGTAACAACATTCTGGCGCTGATGTAGCGACCCCTGCGCTGGCGGCAGAGCGTATTTCTCATGATCGAAGACCGTGGCGTGAGCCCAGATTCGTAGTGGGTAATCCGCAAACCTCGCCCGGCCCCGGTGATGGTAAACGCCCCTGACATGTCATGCGTATGCTCGATTCGGGTCGCCCGCAAAGGAGAGCATCATGGCCAGCTATCGGGTCATCGTGATTGTGCTGCAAGGAGTCGTCGACGACCGCGCGGCCAAGGAGACCGCACGGTCGCTGGGCGCGAACCTGCAGCAGAGCAAACGCTGGCTGGTGTTCGATCTGTCGGGAGCCAAGCGCATCACACCGGGCGGCTGGCGATTCATCCTGCGTACCTGGCTCGACGCGCGAACTGCGGGCGGAGGCGTGTCCTTGGCCGGGGGTGCGGAGGTCTCCCACGCGCATTACGTAGCCCGCCAGATCGGGCTGCCAGCCTCGCCCAACGTAGAACATGCCCTAGCGGCGCTGGAACCGAGTCCCCACCTTCCGGAGCCCGCGCCACTGCACCAGTCGATGGGCGCCATGGAAGTTCAAGATCAGTCTGGAGACCAGTCCGTCGACGTGTACGAGCGGGCTTTCCTCGCCTTCTTCGGCTACCGACCGTCGGTCGGGCCACTGAAGGATGCGTTCTCTCGGGCGTTGATCATGCAGGCGCTCGCCGACGTCAGGCCAGTGGCCGAGGAGCCAGATCCGGCCCTCGACGCGATGCCGACGGGGCCTGATGAGAACGTCCTGGCGGCTCTGCGCGAGTCGCTCCATCCCCGGGGTACACAGATCGGCTTCGCCTATCTGGATGACGCGAACAGCGCACCGGCGGTGGAAGCGGCGCTGCGGCAGCTCGGCGAGGCGTTCGGGTGGGAGGTGACGGCGCATTCCGAGCCGCTGCAGGGCTCGTGGTTCCGCCGATTCCGCCTGAAGGCCAAGAACCTGGCGATGTCCGCGGACGCTAAGGAAATCGCCGAAGAGCTGCGCAGGGCCGCCGAACTGCGGGCGTTGCACGGCGTCCAGGCGCAGAATGACGGCGTGCAGGCGCAGGCTGCGGCGACTCTCATTCAGGCGCTCGACGGTACTGAGCAGGCGGTGGTTCTAGTCGGTTCCGTTCTGGTGATCAAGGACGCGGGTCGCTTGGCGGTACGCACGCTGACGCAACGCCAGCTCATCTACCTGGAACGCAGCACTGATATGACCCAACCGAGCAGGGTGCTTGAGGCTCTTGAGCGCTACGGCGCCGCAGCCGACGATCCGCCACCGAAGCGGAGCCGCGACCTCCCAGCGGGCGACGACAACAGTGACGGGCCGCCACCACACTGCGAATAGCGAGCCATTCCACACGCCGGACACTGGGCAGTCACGCTTGCGGCTTGGGTTGTAACCGGACGGAGGCCCCCTGACTCTCCGTCGCTGATGCGCAACGACAACGGGTTGGCAAAACCTTGGACGACTCACTCGGTGGGGCGCATCCAGGCAGGTCAGTCACAGACCGGTGTGCTTGGTGTGATCTTTGCGTGTGCCCTTGGAATCTGTCCTTCGCTCCTGGTCAGACGGTTGATGGAGTGGCTGCGGCAGTTTCATGATGTCTGCACTTCTCCCCTTGGTGCCCCGAGTTCTCCCCATCCGGTGGTCGAGACCTGGATCGACCAATCCGGCGCGATCCACGGGAGACTCCATGGCCCTCGAACTGCAGGACAGCACAACCTCGAAGAGGTTCAACGACAACGCTCTGAGCGTGGCAGACAGGGCGTTCCGGCTCCTGGTCACCGGTCCGAGTCCGCTTTCGGTGGACGGCCGCTCCATCGGTCATGGAGTGCCCAGCCGTCTGATCGATCTCGGCGAGCTGAAGGCGCTGCTGCTCGGGCCGCAGGCTAGCGACGAGTTGAAGGACGCCGTCTGGGCGCACCTCGTGCGGCGTTCGCGGTGCGATGGTCGGGCGTGGGTGATCGGGTGTGTGGGGATGGCGATGCCAGGGCTGAAGAACCTGGCCTCGCGGACCTCGCAGGGCTGCCCGGTGCATGTGGTCGACGACATTGTCTCGGAGATGGTGACGAACTTTGTCGCCCAGCTCGGCCGGATCGATCTCGACCGGCCTAACATCCTGCCTCGGCTGTTGATGTGGGCGAGGAAGGGCGCGCTCCAGGTTCGAGCGCGTGAGCTCGCCTCCGTCGAGCTGTGTGGCGACTTGCCTGAGCAGATGGCCATGACCGGGGAGCCGTTTCTGGTGCTCGCCGAGGCCGTCCGGTGCCGTGTCATCACTTCGGATGAGGCGAAGCTGATCAACGCAACGCGCCTTGAGGGCCAGGCGCTGCGGGCGTACGCGGCGCGCTTGGGGGTTCCGGCGGATCGGCTGTACAAGCGTCGGCGGGCGGCGGAGGCGCGGTTGGCGCGGGCGATCGAGGAGGGTCAAGTCTCGGTCAGTTATGACGGGCCGGGCTCCAGCTTCGGGGGCTGAGGCGGTGGTTCATCCATGTCAGCCGTGGTCACGGCTCGGGGTGGAGTTCCGGGGGCGATCGCCCGTTCCCATCGAGTCCATCTTCCCTCGTCCTTCGAAGGAGGACACCCGTCCCGGACCGTTCCGGGCCGGTGATCACGGCTGACGGCCAGTTCAGAACCTCTCGTCCTTGGGGGACATGTCATGAAGCCGTCTCGGCCTTGTCCGTTGCTCGTTATTCGGGTTCCAGCGGGGGTGAGCTGGACCCGGCGTGGTGCCGCTTCGTTGGTCTGGACAGGCGGTTGCCTGGCGGCCGCGTTGACCGTGCCGGGGGTCGCCGAGGCGATGACCGGGCTGGTCTCACCCTCGCTCGACCAGGTCATCACCAACCTGCGGAACGTGGTGATCGGGCTGCTCGTCGGGCTGGCCACGCTCTTCTTCACCATCGGGGGCGTCCGCTACATCCTGGCCGGCGGAGACCCCGGAGAGGTCGAGGCCGCCAAGAAGACGCTGCGGTACGGGGCGCTCGGGTACGGGGTGGCGGTGCTCGCGCCGGTCCTGGTGGAGATCTTGCAGCGGATCGTGGGGGCTTGACGTGTCCGGCACGCGCCGAAGGGCGGTCGGGCTGCTCGTCCTCCTGGCGCTCGCCGCCGCGCTCGCCTCGGTGCTGTTCAGCGGATACGCACTCGCCGCATCTCCGACGCCGACGCCGAGCGCAACGCCTTCCCAAGCTCCTAGCCCGGCGCCGCCGCCTTCGGCCGTGGAGCAGGAGTGCGGGTTCATCAACGTGGCCTGCGAGGCCCGTCAGGCGGTCAACGAGTGGTTCACGCATCTGGTGGAGACGGCGTCCAAGCCGGTGTTCGAGATGCTCGGGTCGACCGTGCTGGCGACACCGGAGCTGGACTCCCCGGTGATGGCGCGGGCCAAGCAGTTGTGGGAGGTATCGCGGACGATCGCGAACACCTGCTTCGTGTTGCTGGTGACAGCCGCGGGCGTGATGCTCATGGTCGGGCAGGCGCTCCCGGGGGAGAGCTCGGCGCGGGAACTACTGCCACGGCTGGTGTGGGCGTTGCTGGCCGCGAACTTGAGCCTGGTCGCGATCGGGTACGCGATCACTCTGGTGAACGGGCTGAGCCAGGCGTTCCTGGCCGACGGGGCCAGCCAGATCGATCCAGAGTCAGTGTTCGAGGCCGTCAAGGTGACGATCTTGGCGGGGATCGCCACCCACGGCGTGTTCTTCGCGCTTGTGTCGCTCGTCGCGGTGATCCTGGCAGTCGGGGTCGTGTTCACCTACCTCGTCCGGCTCGCGCTCACCATGGTCGTGATCGCAGCAGCACCCCTGGCGTTGATCTTCCACGCGCTGCCGATGACCGACGGGCTGGCCCGGCTGTGGTGGCGGTCGTTCATCGGGCTGCTGGCGATCCAGATATGCCAGTCACTCGTGCTCGTCACCGCACTGAAACTGCTGTTCTCCGATAACCCGGCCGAGAACGCCGCCACGTTCTGGATCCCGGCCTCGGCAGATCTGGCCGACCTGCTCATGGCCGTGTGCCTGCTGTTCGTACTGCTCAAGATTCCCGGATGGGTCGCACAGACGATCTGGCAGGCGAACAAGCCTCGGACGCTCTCACGCCTGGTGCAGTCCCTGATCGTCTATCGCGGGCTGGGCATGCTGCTCGGCAAACGCGCCGGTGCGGCCCGCACTGCACGACGTCCCAAACCGCCGACTCCGCCCAACGGCGGTGGAGGCAACGGGCCCGGCGGTCCTCCTGGAGGCGGTCCTCCCAGCGGTGGCCCTCCCGGCGGTGGTCCTGGTGGGCCAGGTCCGCGCCCAGGTGGACCGCGCCGCCCTCGTCCTCCATCCGGAACGCCCACCAAGGGTTGCGGTGGCAACGGAAACGCGCCTGCGGGACGTGCCCATCATGGCCGCCTAGCACGTCCTGACGGGCCGGACAGGACCGTCAGGGAACGGCTGGACCCCATCGCCCATCGCCGCCCGCAGCCGGGCCGTCATGACCGGCCGACCGTCCGCCCCAACCAGCAGCCGAACGCCACACGCCTGCCGCAATCGCCCGCGTCACGCCGCGCGAAGCGCGGCAAGCCGCAGGTCACCGTGCAGCTCGACGTGCCTCGTACCCACAGAAAGGCAGAACGCCGTGCGACACGCAAATAACGAGCGGCCGGTCGCCACGATCCCGACCGACGTGGAGATGCCGGACAAGATCCTGGCGAACCTGACCATCCGGCAAGTCGCGATCCTGGCGGGGACCGGGCTGCTGTCCACCTGGGTTTACCTCATGGCCGGTGACCGGCTGCCCATCCCAGTGCTCGCCGCGATCGTTCTACCGATGATCGCCTGCGGGTGCGCCCTGGCGCTCGGCAAACGAGACGGTCTCGGTCTCGACCGGCTCGCCCTTCATGCCCTCGCCTGGCTGCGCCGGGATCGCAAGCTCGTCACCGCTGAGGAAGGAGTACCCGAGCCGCCGGCCTGGTGTCGAGTACGAGGCCGCCTGCCCGGGAGGTTGCGCCTCCCGGTTCGGGCGATCCGCGAGGACGGCGTCATGGAGCTGGCCGAAGGCGGAACCGCCGCAGTCGTCCGAGCCGGCACCGTGGCGTTCGGACTGCGGACCGGCGAGGAACAAGCGGCGCTGGTAGGGGTGTTCGCCGGGTGGCTAAACTCCCTGGACGCCCCCGTGCAGATCCTCTTGCAGGCCCGCCCGGTCGACCTGTCCGACCTCGCCGACCGGATCACCGACACCGCCGGGCACCTGGCCGATCCAGCGCTCGAACAGGCGGCCCACCAGCACGCCGACTTCCTCACCGAACTCAGCGCCACCCGGGATCTGCTGACCCGCGATGTCCTCGTCGTGGTCCGCCACCAGGACATCGAGCAGCCGTCGGCATGGAGGCGCGGGACTCGGCGCGCGGCGCGCCGGAACAGCTCGGCGTCGATCGTGACCCGCCGCGCAGAGGAGACCGTCCGCTCCCTGCACGCCCTTGGCATCCATGCCTCCGTCATGGGCACCGACGACGCTCGCGAGCTGCTGGTGCGGTCGCTGTCACCGCGCCGCGCGGAACCGGTCGGAAGCGCCCGCCCCGATGAGCCGATCTCTCTTGGAGAGGACGTCTGATGAAGTTCACTCGACTCTCCGACGACACCGCGGAACTCGCCAAGACCGCCGCCGCCTTGCCCGGCCCTTCATCGTTGAAGATCAATGCTCGCTCGGTCGAGTTCCCCGACGGAGTCTGCGCATCGTTCACCATCTCCGGATACCCGCGTGAGGTCGGTGCCGGCTGGCTCGAACCGCTGATCGGCTACCCCGGGCACCTCGACGTGTCCCTGCACATCGAGCCCGTGCCTCCGCTGATCGCCGCTCAGCGTCTGCGCCGCCAGCTCGCCCGCCTGGAGTCAGCCTCCGGGAACGGCCGGGCACCGGACTTCGGAACCGAGGCGGCGGCCAACGACGCCGCGGAGCTGGCCGCCTCCCTTGCCCGAGGCCACGGTCGTCTCTTCCGCGTCGGCCTCTATCTCACCGTCCACGCCGCGGACTCCGAAGAGCTGGACGCCGAGGTCCAGTACGTCAAGACGCTGGCAGCCTCGCTACTACTCGACGCGCACCCGACGACCTTCCGTGCCATGCAGGGTTGGACAGCCACGCTCCCGTTCGGTGCCGACACGCTGAAGACGCGCCGGACCTTCGATACTTCGGCGCTCGCGGCGGCGTTCCCGTTCGCTTCGCCTGACCTGCGGCCCCGGCTCGGTGAGACGCCAGTCTTGTACGGGCTGAACGTCTACTCCTCTGGCGTCGTGCTGTGGGACCGATTCGCTCACGACAACTACAACTCCGTGACGATCGCCCGATCGGGGGCGGGCAAGTCGTATTTCACCAAGCTTGAGGTGCTGCGGCTGCTGTTCCATCAGGTCGAGGTGTGCGTCGTCGACCCCGAAGATGAGTACCGCCGCCTGTCGGGCGCCGTCGGAGGAACCATCCTCGGCCTCGGCGCGCCCGGCGTGTGCTTCAACCCCTTCGATCTACCTGACGCAGCCGAAGGTGACGCGCTCGACCGGCGCGCGATGTTCCTCCAGACCCTCATCGCGACCATGCTCGGCGAACCGCTCAGCGCCACGACAAAGGCCGTGCTGGACAAGGCCGTGATCGCCACTTACGCGGCCCACGGCATCACCTCCGACCAGCGCACCTGGAAGCGCCCCGCACCGCTGCTCGCCGACCTGGCGACAATGCTGGAGGCCACCGACGCGCCCGAGGCGTCCCAGCTGGCCGCGCGGCTCGTCCCGTACGTGTCCGGTTCCTATCGCAGCCTGTTCTCCGGCCCGACCACCACCCGCCCGGACGGCCACCTGATCGTGTTCTCCCTGCGGGACCTGCCCGAGGAGACCCGCCCGGTCGGGATGCTCCTGGCGCTCGACGCGATCTGGCGTCGCGTGTCCAACCCGGCCGATCGGCGCCGCCGCCTGGTCGTGGTCGACGAGGCGTGGACGCTCATGCGCGAGAACGAGGGCGCAAGGTTCCTCTACCGGCTCGCCAAGTCCGCCCGTAAGCACTGGGCCGGTCTCGCCGTCGTGACCCAAGACGCCGCCGACCTCCTCAGCTCCGACCTCGGCAAAGCCGTCGTCGCCAACGCCAGCACCCAGATCCTCCTGCGTCAGGCCCCGCAGGCTATCGACGAGATCGCCGATGCCTTCAACCTCACCGAAGGCGAACGCCTCTTTCTGCTGTCGGCCGGCCAGGGCGAAGGCCTGGTCTGCGCCGGCACCGGAGACCGTGCGGCCTTCTCCGCCGTCGCCAGCACGTCCGAGCACACCCTCGCGACCACTGACCCGGCCGACCAGCCGTGATCCCGCCCCTTCCCGAGCCGGTCCTCGGTGGAGCCGTGCTCGGAGGCGTCGTCGCCTTCGCCGCCGCCCGAGCCGCCTTGTGGCGGTGGCGTAACGCCCGCTTCGCGCGGAACGCTCGACTGATCGAGATCGCGATCCCGCCACAGGTCGAGCCCGGCAGTGCAGCCGCCTGGTGGTCCCAGGCCATGGGGCTGACCGCACCACGTTGGAAACGCGCCTTGTTCGGCCAACCCCACCTGTCTTGGGAGTACGTGGCCGACACCTCCAGCGTCCGCGTTCAGGTCTGGGTACCGGGCCTTGTCCCTCCGGGGCTGGTCGAGAAGGCGATCCGTTCAGCCTGGCCCGGCGCGACCGTGACCACCCGTCCGGCCGAACCGCCCACACCGCGCGGGGCCAGGACGTCCCGAGGCCGGATGACTCTGGCCCGCCCGGACCACTACCCGCTCTCGACGACGCACAGCGGCGACCCACTGCGTGCGCTCCTCGGCGCGCTGTCGGGGTTGCGCCCCGGCGAACATGCCGCCGTCCAGGTGCTGGTCCGACCGGTGACCGGGCGGCGGCTGTCAGCCGCTTACCGAGCCGCCTCAGCGTTGCGTAACGGCACGTCCGGCAGTTTCCGTTCCGAGCTGTTCGACCTGATCACACCCGGCGGCATGAGCCTTGCCAGGCCGGGCGAGCTGGCCAGGATGTTCCCCGAACGCGCCGAGGAGATCCGCGCCATCCTCGCCAAGGCGGGCCAGTCCCGTTTCGCCGTCCAGATCTCCTACGCCATCACCAGCGACCGCGCCGACGCCCGAGGTCGCCTACGTGGACGAGCCCACGAGATCGCCGCCACGTTCGCGCTCTACGCCTCCGGCCACCAGTACCTGCGTCGCCTACGCGGCTTCGACCTCCCCGGCCGCATGTCCAACCGCCGCATGAACACCGGTTACCTCCTGGCCGTCAATGAGCTCGCCGCGATCGCCCATCTGCCCTACGACCAGGCGGCCCCCGGCATCACCCGCGCCGGGGCACGCCCCATCCCGCCCTCTCCCGACGTCCCGGCGCATGGCCCGGACGTCCGAATCCTGGGCGACGCCGAAACCGGCCACCCGCGTCCTGTCGGCGTCACCGTGGCCTCCGCCCGCCAGCACCTGCACGTTCTCGGCCAGACCGGCGTCGGCAAGTCCACCTTCCTGGCCAACCTCATCCTTTCCGACGCCCGCGCCGGCCGAGGCGCTCTCGTCATCGACCCCAAAGGCGACCTCATCGACGACATCCTCGACCGCCTCCCGGAACGAGCCATCGACCGGACGGTCCTGTTCGATCCGGCCGAGCCTGGCAGCCCACCTTGCTTCAACGTCCTGGCCGGACCCGACCCCGCATTCGCCGTTGACTCGATCGTCACGATCTTCCACCGCTGTTTCGCCTCGTCCTGGGGCCCTCGCCTGGACGACCTCATGCGCTCGGCCTGCCTCACCCTCGTCCGCACCCAGGGCCACCGCGCCACCCTCGCGGAGATCCCCAAGCTCCTCACCGACACACCTTTCCGCGCCCGGATCGTCGGCCGACTCCACGACGAACTGCTGCAAGGTTTCTGGTCCGCCTACGACGAGCTGTCTCCGGCCGCCCGCTCCGCCGTGATCAGCCCCGTCATGAACAAACTCCGCGCCGTCCTGCTCCGCCCGTTCGTCCGCGACGCCCTCTCCGGCGGAGCCTCCACCTTCGACCTGGCCCACACCCTGGACACCGGCGGCCTGGTCCTGGCCCGCCTCCCCAAGGGTGTCCTCGGTGAAGACGCCGCCCGCCTCTTCGGCTCTGTCCTCCTCGCTCACACCTGGCAGGCCATCACCCCACGTGTCCGCCTCCCGGAACACGAACGCCGAGACGCCGCCGCCTACATCGACGAGGCCCAGAACTTTCTCAACATGCCCATCGCCGTCAGCGACCTCCTGGCCGAGGCCCGCGCCTACCACTTCTCCCTCACCATCGCCCACCAACACCTGTCCCAGCTCCCCAAGGACCTCCGCGAAGCCGTCTCCGCCGACGCCCGCAACAAGATCTACTTCACCGCCTCTCCGGAAGACGCCCACGACCTCGCCCGGCACGTCGGCCCCGTCCTCACCGCACACGACCTGTCCCACCTCGGCGCGTACCAAGCCGCCGGACGCGTCATGACCGCCAAAGGCGGCCAGTCCCCGGCCTTCACCCTCCGCACGCGCCCTCTCCCCGACCCGATCCCCGGCCGTCAGGACGCCGTACGAGCAGCCTCGCGCGCTGCCTTCTCCCGCCCAGAAACCTCCACTTTGAGCAAGCCCAAGCTCCGGATCCCGACAGACCCGCGCCGAACAAATGAGGAGAGCACCCGATGACCCGACCGAACGCACCCCGCCGCCAGCTCCCCTCCCGGCGCCAGCGCCCCCGTGTCACTCAGCCCCTCATCGCGGACCTCGCCGAACGCCTCACCCCGCGAGACGCCGAGATCCTCGACGCCGTCTGGGAACACCGCGTCCTCACCACCGACCAACTCACCGCGATCTTCTTCCCCAGCGTCCACCGCGCCCGCCACCGCCTCCTGGACCTCCACGAACTGCGTGCCCTCGATCGCTTCCGCCCCTGGGCACCCACCGGAAGCCGCCCTTGGCACTGGATCCTCGGCACCACCGGGGCCCACCACCTTGCGGCCCAACGCGGCATCACCCCGGCCGAGCTCCGCTACCGCCCCGATTCCGCCAGCGCGATCGCGCTCTCGTCCCGACTGAATCACCAGGTAGGCGTCAACGAGTTCTTCGCTCAACTCCACGCCACCGCCCGCCGCCGAGCCGACGGATCAACGGTCGCCGAATGGTGGCCCGAACGCCGCTGCGCCGCCCTCTGGGGCGACCTCGCCCGCCCGGACGCCTACGGCCGCTGGACCGAACCCACCCCCACCGGCCAGCCCGACACGATCGACTTCTTCCTGGAACACGACACCGGCACGGAAACCCTCGCCCGTGTTCTGGCCAAACTCGAGGGCTACACCGCCCTCGCCGAAGCCACCGGCATCACGACCCCCGTCTTGTTCTGGCTCCCTAACCCCACCCGCGAAGCCAACCTCCGTAAGCTCCTGACCAGCAACGACATCCCCACGGCCACCGCTGTACACACACCCGCTACGTCCCCTGACGGCCCCGCCGGGCCCGTATGGCTACCAGCCGGATCAACGGGCCCCCGCCACCGTCTAACGGCCCTACGGGACGCGTGGGGCCCCATCGCGGCCCGCCCCCACAGTGAGCCCACATGATGGCCATCGTCACCGCGACGTCGACCGGTGCATTCGTCCTGGTCGCCGTCATCCTCGGCGTCATCGCGACCGTGCTACCGGGCAACGGCGTCTCGGCCTCGAACACTCTCTGCGCAACCAAGGTCCTGTACGTCGCCGAGCCCGACACCACCGGGGCACAGCCTGCATGCACACCGATCAGGATCACCGGAACGGGGCACGGCGCGACAGCGATAGCAGCAGCATCCCGCCGACTCGGTACCCCTTACTCATGGGGAGGCGGTGGACTCGACGGCCCCACCCGGGGAATCGGCTCAGGCACGAACACGGTCGGCTTCGACTGCTCCGGCCTCACCCGCTACGCCTGGCACCAAGCCGGAGTCGCCCTTCCACGCACCGCAGCCGAACAATGGCACGCTCTTCCTCACATCCCAGTCGGCCATCAGGCCCCAGGAGACCTCGTGTTCTTCCAAGGCTCCGGTGGAGGCCCCGACCATCCCGGACACGTCGGTCTCGTCCTCGACGCAGACCGGATGATCGAGGCTCCCGCTACCGGCCTACGGGTCCGCGTAAGCCGGTACACCACCCGCCGGGACATCATCGGCTACGCCCGTCCGGGCATCTAAGCAGCCATCATTGGCGCGTCTCCAAATGAGGCCAAATACCTCGCGTGTCGAGCCGCACCACTCTGGTGGGCCGGGCAGAGACTTATACAAGATCAACTCGTAGGACACACGTATCACTCGCAGGATGAGCTCAGGGACGCAGTGTTCCGGGTCAGGCGCGAGCAGCGGTCCAGACGAAGGCCCCGTGGCTAGAAGGAGCGCAACCCGAATCAGCCACATTCCAGGACGTGTCCACGCTAGATCACCCATTTTGGGCCTTGCACCACTCGTTCGTCCAGCCCAACCGTGACCAAAGGGGCAAAAAAGCCTTGCGATACATATGCGACACCTGTGCATTCTGCCTCGCAAGGTGACTTCGCCATCTAAGATGCAGAAGTTACCAGGTGGCTCTCGGGAGGATTCGCCAATGATCGAGACTTGGACCGTTCTAAGTGAGGGGGCATGTTGGCACCGCTGCGCCTTGCAAGTCAACCCGTTCACCTATCTCACTATTCATAATAAACTTCATCCGGAATTTCCAGATGAAGAAAGCTATAACGTTGCGCTGATTGCTTCTTTCAAAGCCAACAAGGTTGACGTGATAGCCATTACTGACCACTGGCGCGTTGATAGTGGCGAACAACTTCGGCGACAGGCGAGGTCAGCTGGGATAGTTGTTTTTCCTGGATTTGAAGCCACTAGTAAAGAAGGCGTGCACTTGCTCGTCTTGTTCGACCCGAACACGACAGCAGAGCAAATCAACAGGTGCATCGGCGAGTGTGGCATCGCAGCTGACTGTCAAAACTCGGCTCCGGGCCTGCTCGATATTGAAGAGCTTCTCGTTTGTGCCGAGCGCTGGAATGCTGTGATCATTGCACCTCACGTAACAACCGGCGCCGGGTTGCTCGACCAACTGAAAGGGCAAGCTCGCATCCAAGCTTGGACCAATCCTCGCCTACATGCTGCGGGGCTTTCGGGAGGAAAGCTTTCTCAAGCGTACGGAGATATCCTCAAAGGAAAGAACTCCGACTATAAGAGGGCCACTCCAATTGCTCTCATAAACGCAGCTGACATCAATAGTCCCGGCGATGTAGAAAAAACAGGTTCGACGACTTGGATAAAAATGTCGAGCCTAACATCAACAGGGCTCGACCTAGCATTCCGTACTCCCGCGACTCGCATCGAGCAGGGGTCGCTGGCAGTCACAGACCACTCAGTAATCATCGGCATCGAGTGGACCGGCGGCTTCCTTGACGGGGTGCGGCTTCGCCTCAATGAATCACTAAATACTCTAATTGGCGGTCGCGGTTCTGGGAAGTCCACAGTAATCGAAAGTATTCGATATGCCCTCAATGTCGAGCCGCTTACCCCGAAGGCCATAGAAGAGCATCGCTCAATGGTAAATGACGTCAATGTTTTGGGAAGCGGCACTCAAGTAAAACTACTCATTAGTTGCCCGAAGCCGACTCCAACGTACTATGTTGTAGAGAGAAGCGTTCCCGAGGCTCCCATCGTACGCACCATGGATGGTACGGAACTACAAGTCACTCCGTTCGATTTGATCGGTAACATTGAAGCGTACGGTCAGCGAGAGCTTGCCGATCTTGCGCGCGATAAGAAGCAGCTCACGAGCATGATTGCCCGTTATATGCCTCAAGCCAGCGCGCATCTAGAACAGTTTAGCGAGCTCAGCTCAAAGCTCCAAGACTCGCGTAGTTATATACTGAACCTTCAGCGCGAACTTAAGTCCATTGATGAAAAGCTCGGGCGATTGCCGATGTTGCAGGAGCGCCTCGAGAACTTCGAAAAAGCTGGCATTGCAGAACGACTCTCAAACCAGGAGAAGATCCAGCAAGAAGAGTCCCTCCTCGACCGCGCTATCAAGTCTATAAGCGAGATAGCGCGCAGTTCAAGTGACTGGCCGGAAGCGCTAACGATTGAAAGCACTTATCTAGAGATCGAAAGAAACGCAGAGCTGCCAAATGCGGTTCTTCTCCAGAAGGCTAAGTCGATTCTTGTCGACCTCAATAGTTCCATGAGCACGTCAATCGCTGCCGTAATTTCCTCTCAGGAGAAAGCGAAAGAAGGGCTCGAAAATATCAAAAGGGAGTGGAGTCGGGCAAGCCTTGCTATCCGGTCGGAACTCAATGACGCATTGCGCGCACTGCAGCCTGCAGGGATAGACGGAAACGAATATCTCAGGCTTACTCGCGACGTGAGCAATCTTGAAGATCTCCGCCCGCGCTATCTAGAGCTAGCAACAAGTCTGGAGCGTTTTCAAGGCGAGCGTATTCAGCTGCTCGTAAAGGTTGAAGAGCTACAACGAGACCGTTTGGCCGATCTCAAGGCGGCAGCAAGGAAAATCGGTCGGAGACTAGCTGGCACAGTACGTGTTGAAGTCACCGAAGGCAGGGACCGAAGCCCTCTAATAAAGCTAGTCGATAGCCACCTGAGCGGCAGGAAGGACCAGATTCGGGCTGCTATCGAGTCTGCCGCTATTCTGTCAGTTCGAGATCTCGCCGATACATGCCGCAATGGGGCAGAAGAGATATTGAGTGCATACTCAGTCACTCGGATGCAAGCCGAGCTTCTTGCAAGTGCTGGCGAAGAGTTTTTCATGCTCATAGAGGAGATGGATCTCCCTGTAACTACTGAACTAGAGTTGAATTTGGGCACGAAAAGGGTCGAAAATTGGCGCGCACTTGATCGCCTATCGACTGGACAGAAAGCGACCGCTCTCTTGTTGATTCTTTTGCAAGAGAGCAGCACGCCGCTCATCATCGACCAACCAGAGGATGATCTCGATAACAGGTTTATCTACGACGAAATCGTTCCAAAGATTCGGGCATGCAAAATTAAGCGCCAACTTATCTTTGCTACACATAATGCTAATATTCCCGTGCTGGGTGATGCCGACCAGATTGTCACGCTCATGGCAGGGGATGTCGAAGGTCGAATCACTGGCAGTGTAAATCCCGGCGGGTGTGGAGCAATCGACGATCAAGGAGTTCGGGAAATAGTAGAGGAACTACTTGAGGGAGGTAGAGAAGCGTTTGATAATCGGCGCTATCTCTATGGCTTTTGATGGATCAGCCTGCGGTCTTCTTCTATAAGATCTTGCTCGACTGAAGGACGTGTTGCTCGAAGTGGATTCCGAGGGCGCCGCTCCCAACCCCTTGTAGAAGCGGCGCTTTCGCTCTGCCCCTGATAAGGATGCGGTTACGCAGGCAGGCGGCAAGAGAGTGACGATATACGCGAACCGAGGTACCGGGCGGCCTCTGACGTGTAGCAACGGTCTTGTTCACCAGTGAGGGCGGGTCAGCCAGAGCCGACCGGCCCCCACTAGGGAATCTTGTCAGATGCCGCCGCCGTGTAGGCGGCAGGTGCGTTCGTCGGCCGGGTCCAGCAGGATTGCCGGAAGTTCCTCCAGACCGAGGTCCAGGGCCCGGTGGATACGGTGCCAGCCGTCGATCACCAGGCGGTTGCCGGGTGGCTGCGCGCACGGAAGGGGCACGACCAGGAGGGGTCTGGTTAGGTCGACGGTTGCGGCGTGGTCAGGGTCGATGCGGATGAGGTCCTTGACGCCGGTCAACGTCCGGATAGCAGCCGGGCGTACGGGGTGGCGTCGGGCCAGGCGGGTGGCCAGGTCTACATCCCATGCCCACCCCAGAAGGGCGAACATCTCGTCGGACATTGTTTCTCCTCTTCTTCATGGCAGGAGCCCGGCCGAGCGGCCGGGCCCGTTGAGGTGGGGTGTCAGTCCTGGGGCCTTGCCATGCGGAAGCGGTTGGGGCGCTCGCTGGCGAGCTCGGCCTCGCCGTTGCTCGCGAGGGTGTCCAGGGCGTTGGCGACCGCTCCGGAGGAACGGTTGAGGACCTTGGCGATCTCGTTGGCGGTGAAGGCGAGGTCGGGGTGCTTGATCAGGTGGGTCAGGACGTCCGGGCGCAGGGGGCGGGGGGCGTTGCGGTCGCCGCGCGAGGAGCCCCATACGGTGGTGGTGCCGGTGGCCTTGGCCTGAGTGAGGCGGGCGGCCTTACGGACGTCTGCGGTGCCGGTGTAGATGGCCTCCAGGCCGGTGGCGAGTGCTGCTTCGTCGTCGGTCAAGAGGGCCGCGTAGGTCGTGGTGACGGCGCTGAGGAGGTCGGTCAGGGCGCGGCGCGTGTCTTCAATCGTGCGGGCCTTGGCCAGGGTCTGGGCAGCCTGCTGACGGCGGGCCTCCTCCTCGGCCTGGGCTCGGGCCAGCTCGGCCTCGGCGATCGCACGGCGGTCGGATTCCTGCTCCAGGATGCGCATCGCGTCCTGGAGGGACATGGCGGGCGTCGTGGTGGAGGTGTCCGCCGGGATGGCCGGGGTGTCCTGGGTGGCCATGTCGGGGTCGGCCGGGGCCTCGGTGGACACGTCGGGCGTCACCTGAGCCTCGGTAGTGGTGTCGGGCGTCGCGGGGGCGTCGGCCTGGTCCTGAGCGTCAGGGGTGACAGGGGCCCACGTGTCAGGGAGGGCGCGTCCCTGGTCGTTGCGGCCGCCCGGGGCGCGGACGGCGTGACCCGCCTCGGCGAACGCCGTAAGGGCCTTGGTGGCGGTCGGGCGGGAGACACCGGCCGCCTCGGCGATCGTCGTGATGGGCGCGGCCGGGTTGGCGGTCAGGGCCTCCCACACCTTGGCCGCCGTGCCTTCGGGACGGAAACCGACGGTCTCGGCAATCATGTTCGTCGTCATTTTCGTTCTCCTTTGTTTGGGGCGCGGCCCAAATTTCGCGGCACCGATTTCCTCGATGCATGACGACCATTTCTCGATTCCGAATGCGAAGCAAGCCGATTCGGTGATGCACGCAAAAATAAATGGATCTCTGATCGCCAAGCCGGGTAATGAAATCTTGGTGACGCCGAGAGGCCGCCTCAGCGTGAAAGCCTTTCGGGGGCGCGCGTGCCGTTCTTCAACACCTGAACGAATGTCTTTCCACTACGGAAGTGCGGCGCAGGCGTCATACGGTCGACCAGAAGCTTCTGAAGACGAGAGATCTGAATTATGAAGGAGAAATAGAGAATGAGGTAAATAGAGCAGGGGCCGGCAGATTCGGCCGGAGGCTCGCTCCTTGCCAAGTTCTTGTCTGGTAATGCGAGTCGGGCGGCCCACCGGTAGCGCTGATGGCCCATCTACCTGCGCGGACTCACCGGCCAGGGGTACCGATCAAGGCGGCAGGCCGATCGGTAGGGCGATTGGCGCACCGGTCGGCGGGCCGAACGTCGGCGCGCAAAGTTCGCGCAACGAGGGCGTCGCGGCCGAGGCAGCGGGTCTTCATCGCAGCGGGCAGGCCCGTACTCTGAGGGGTGGGACCAGCCGGATAGCAGCCGGTTGGTCCCACCCTTCTTGGCGCCTACGCGGCTCGGGGCAGGCAGAGCTCGGCTCACACGAGGTAGCCGCGCTGAGGGCTACCCCCACAGTCGAACGTCACGACGAACGCGACGGCTGCGAGGCTCCGCCTGCGGATGTCGACGGTGGGGATGCCAGAGCCGACGAAGTCACGTACCTCGGCCTTGTCGTGGGAACGACCTTCGCCAATGGAGTACGGATGAGTTTCCGTCGGCCTGTAGAGCCGCATGCCATAATAAGCGGTTAACGATCACGTGCTCCCCCTTGAATTCTGCTGCCTTCGTCGCGCGATCACGCGCGCACGGTATATCGGGCATCGACTCATAGGCTCTCGTCAAGTCGCTGAGAAACCGTTCGCCCCCTCATGCGGAGTCGGCGATTACGCGATAGAGCTGCTCCGTTTTTGAGGAAGGCTTTCTGCCTCGGGCACGCAATTGTTCGCGTAGTTCGTCGTAGCAGTAATGCAAGGCTTGGGGTCTGCCGAGACGGGCGTAGACCTCCATCCGCCTGCGGTACAGGTGCTCGGCGACGCCGTCGAGTTCTGTGGCCCGTTCGAGATAGCCGATCTCCAGTTCGGGCTGATTTTCCAGATCGGCGAGTTGGGCGAGGGCTTGGACGATGCCGCGGTTCAAGGAGTCTGCCGTCTCCCACGCCCAGGGATGCGGAACCCCGGGGAGGTAGGTGCCGGTATAGAGGTTGACGGCAGTGGTCAGCGCGGCGGTCTTCTCCGGGCCTGTGGCTACGGCCGCTGCGGCGAGCAGGTCGCGGATCTGCCAGACGTCGCAGCCGTAGAGGTCGGGATTGATCCGGTATCCGGTGCCGCCCTTGAACTGGATGACGACTCGTCCGTAGTTACCGGGCATCCCCAGGGCGTCGCACATCTTGGCGCGGGTCGCCTTGAGGAGGCCGGCGAACCGGTCACCTTGGGCGCCGGCTTCGGGCCAGAGCTTGTCACCGGCGAGTGCCTTGCTCAGCAGAGAAGAGCGGTGCTCGGCGAGCAGGCCGAGCAGGGCCCACGTGTCGGTTCCCCAACCACCCGCCGTGCGGTTGGGCCCCTCAATGGCGCACTGGCCGATGAGGTGGATCGTGCCGCGCCGGTCAGCTGTCGCGACGTCGAGAACAGCCGTGGGCCTGGCCTGCGGTGATGGTGCGCATTGCCCAGCCGCCTTTGAGTGCGTCGCAGGGGTCGTGTTGGTGCCCTGTGTCGCGTCCGTACCCCGAACGGGCGTTACGAGATCGGGAACCGCCCGCGCGGCGTCCGTCGCCTGGGCACGTGGCGACGGCGACCCGGCGGGTGGGGTCACCGAACGACTGCGCCAGCTCAACAGGCCGAACGTCACCAAGAGTCCGACCAGACCATGTGCCACCAACGACGGTCCGGTCAGATTCTTGGTCACTGTGCCGACAAGATGCCGTCGCATGCTGCCTCCCTTGTCCCTCTGGGGCGTTCGCACTGATCAGACCGCGCGCAGCGCCGGAACCGAGTACGCGAAACTCTGCACGGCGGCTACTGACCGGGGCTGCGGTGTCCAGGATCGCGAGAACGCCTCTGGCAGTGGGCCTCTGAGGCCGCGGCGCTGAGTGGTGAAAACCCACCATCGCGCGGAACCACTCACGCCCGACACGGCCAAAGAGAGAGCATCACAGTGGGTGCTTGCACCACTACCCTCTGACTGGGGGTGACGGTGGACGGACAGAATCAGATCAACGCGCAGCGCCTGCTGCAGGGCGTTGTACCGGATGAGATCTTCGCGTCGTACGCCAAGCTGCTCGCGGAAGACGGTTGCCCCGAGGACGACGCCGCGTCCCTGCTCGGGGGTAGTGAGCAGGTAGCGGAATTGACCGCCCGCGGAATGGCACATCTACGGCCGGACGGACCGCTGGTACCACCACGTCTCGTGCCCGCGCCTCCGGAACTCGCGCTCCAGGGCGTCCTGACAGATCTCTCACGCCGTCTCGTCGGCGATCAGGAACGGCTGCTGTCCGGACACAAGCGGCTGAGCGAGTTCCACCAGACGCCGACCACCGCCTCCTCGAACTCCGCGATGGACCGGCTCGTGCAGATCGTCACCGACCGGGACGAGATCAGCTCCCTGTCCTACGCACTCATCAACGCCGCACGGCATGACTGGCTCACGCTGGACAACTACGTCCTGGAAGCGCCCATCGCGGACTCCACCGGGTACGCGCCGCTACCAGTCTTCGAAGGCCAGGTGCAGTGCCGTGCTATTTACGAGATCCGCTGCGCAGAGCATCCGATCGGCGCGAAGACGATCGAGGCCGCGGTGGCGGCCGGCGAGCAGGCTCGGCTGCTGCCTCGCGTCGGGATGAAGATGAAGCTCGCGGACGAAGCGGTCGCGCTCCTTCCGCTGACACCTACGGGGATGGGCGGGGCGCTGCTCGTGCGCTCGCCTGTCATCGTCGGGGCGCTGCGGGAGTACTTCGAACTGCTCTGGGAGAAGGCGATCCCGTTCGGGAGCGCCGAGGCCGCCGGCCCACTCACGCCCGCGCAGTCGCAGGTGCTGCAGCTGCTCACCCAGGGACTGTCCGACGAGGCGATCGCCCGGCGGATGGACATCAGCGTCAACACCATGCGCAGACATTGGACCGCCATTCGCGATGCGCTGGGCGTGGAGACCCGCTTCGCCGCCGGAGCCGCAGCAGCCCGCCGCGGCTGGATCAACTGAACCCGAGAGGCCCTGTCACATGCCCGAATACCTGGACTTCGTTCCCCAGCAACGATTCCAGCCCACCCTCGCTCTGTCCCCGAACGGCCAGTTGGTCGCCTACTCCAGCCATGTCTCCGGACACTACGACCTATGGGTCGTCCCCGTCGCAGGGGGAGAGCCCCGCCGCGTGGCAGGCTTCGACGACCGGACGGTCCGTCAGATCGCCTGGACGCCCTCAGGCGACCAGCTGGTCTTCACCGCCGATGAGAACGGGGACGAGCAGTTCCGCCTCTACCTCGTCGCGCTGGATGGCAGCGGTCTGACCGAGATCAGCTCCGGGCCGGACTGCCAGCGGGTCCTGGCCGGGTCGCCGTTCGACCCGACCGGCCGCTTCCTGGCCTACACCGCCAACGACCGCGACCCCGCCGCCCAGGACCTCATCGTCCATGATCTGGTGACCGGCGAGCTCCGCCGCTTCACGCCGCCCGAGGAGGTCGCGTTCGAGGCCGTCAGCCTCTCTCCGGACGGCCGCTGGCTGCTGTCGACCGGCTTCCGCTCCAACACCGACATAGCCGTCTACCTCACTGACCTGACCGACTCGGCCGCCGAGCCGGTCTGCGTGACGTCCGCCCTCGGTGAGGGGGTCTTCGACCCCGGAGTCTGGGCGGCGGATTCCAGCGGCTTCCACCTGCTCACCGACCATTGGAGCGAGTTCACCGCCGCCGCCTTCTACGACCTCGCAGCCGGATCCCTGCATCCGATCGCCCGCCCGAGCTGGGACGTCGAGGTCCTCGACGCAGTAGCCGGAGTCCGCATCTGGTCCGTCAACGAGGGCGGCAGCTCCCGCCTGCACGCGGACCGCGACGGTTCCTCCGTCTCGCTGCCCGACATCCCGCCCGGCGTCATCACCGCCCTGTCCCTGGCGCCGGACGCCTCCTTCGCGGTCGTCATGATCAACTCTGCGGCAAGGCCGGCAGAACTAGCGGTCTTGGACCTATCTCGCCACGAGTTCCGCTACCTCACCGACACTCGCCCCCCGGCCCTGCACGTCATCGACCCCATCGCACCCGAGCTGATCACCTACCCCGCTCGCGATGGGCGCGACGTGCACGCCCTGCTCTACCGCCCGGACGGCCCCGGCCCTCACCCGGTCCTGCTGTCCATCCACGGTGGCCCCGAATCCCAGGAACGTCCCGTCTACGCCCGTTCCGGCCTCTACCAGCACCTTCTCCACCAGGGCATCGCCATCCTGGCCCCCAACTTCGCTGGATCCACCGGCTATGGCACCGCCCACCAGAAGCTCATCTACTGCGACTGGGGCGGCATCGACCTCGACGACCTGGACCAAGCCGTCCAGTACCTCCACACCCTCGACTGGGCCGACCCGAACCGCCTTGCCGTCATGGGTGCTTCCTACGGCGGCTTCGCCGCTCTGTCCTGCTTGGCTCGCCTTCCCTACCCATGGGCCGCAGGCGTCTCCATGTGCGGTCCGAGCAACCTGCTCACCTTGGCGAAGGCGTCGCCCCCCACGTGGAAGACCTTCGTCGCCACCGTCCTCGGCGACCCGGACACGCGCGCCGAACACCTTCTGGCACGCAGCCCCGTCACCCATGCCGATGGCATCAACGCTCCTCTGTTCGTCCTCCAGGGAGCTCATGATCCGCGTGTCCCCCAGGCCGAGTCCGACCAGATTGTCGCTCGCCTGCGCGAACGAGGCGTTGAGGTCCGCTACGACATTTACCCCGACGAGGGACACGGCTTCACCAACCGAGCCAACGAGTTGACGGCGTACGAGGCCATCAGCGCGTTCCTCCACACCCACCTGATCGCCACCACCGCCGACCGCGCCGAAGCGCTCCAGGTGGGCTGAGAGGTCCAAGCACAACGGTGCCCACCCGTCGACCGGGTGGGCACCGTGGATCATGCCATCCAGGGTTCAGACGTACCCGATCGCCCGCAACGTATCGTCCTCCTGTCCACCGACGGCGGACAGGAGGGACAGCAGGCTGAGGCGGTGGGCCCGCATCTCGCGGACGTTCTCCTCGACAGCGTCGAGAGTGGAGTCGAGGCTGACATTGAAGCTGCAGTTCTCGTCGCTGCTGACGTAGACGAAGGCCACGTCGCACATCAGTGAGAACAGCTTCGCCCGCACGTCATCGCCGCGCCCCGGATACAACTCTTCGAGGACAGCCTCGAAGTCAACGGTGCTCATGTTCGCCTTTCCTCCCGTGGAGACGTTCCCGGTCGTACGTCGGAGGTCGGCCTGATAGCAGCAGGCCGACCACGTTCATCCCGCTGCGGCGCCCGCACATGCGACGCCCCTGACCTTGACTTCGAGGAAGACCCACACCGTGTGCCCGGTCTGCGGGCTGCCGATCTGGGAGAGCGTCAGGGCGAGTTCCCTGACGATCGCGAGCCCCAAGCCGCCCACGCTCGGCTCCTGCTCGGCCTGCTGACGCTTGAATCGCGGGATCCCGGAACCGCCGAGATCATAGACCCCGAGGTAGGCCGGGCCGTAGTCCGGAAGACGGACCTCCACCCCGAACCAGCCTCCGGCGTGGCCGGATCGGGTGTGCAGCAGGGTGTTGGTCGCGAGTTCGGACACGATGAGCCCGGCGTCGTTCTCGCGACCCGTTCCGGCGAACAACGCTTCGACCATGCGCCGGGCCAGCCGGACCTGGTCGGTATCCCCGGGGAACACGCACCGCCACATCATCCGTTCGGGCGCGCGCGTCCGTTCCTGTCGTTCCTGTGGGTTTGTTGCTGCGATCATTCGCGGCATTCCTCCTACGGTCGTTGGCCGCCGGATCCGGGTGGATGCGACGGGCTCCTATGGGGACCCGACTTCGCGTCAGAGGTCAAGCCGTCCAGTACGTGCGGGACCTCCTTTCCGAGTCGGGCGAACCTGCTGTTCGAGTACTGATCTGATTACGGACAGCGAACACCTGCGAAGCGGGGACCGTCAGGAAGAGACTGGAGGAAGTTTCAGGAGGACCCTCGGCTACCGGCACACAGGTGATCCCACATGAGCGAAAATGGCGTCAGGCCCAACTGGGCGGAGGGCATCCGCGCGAAGCGGCTCCACCGGTGCTGGAGCCAGAACGAACTGGCACGACAACTCGAGCTCGCGGCCGACTCCCGAACACGCGCAAGCCTGCCGAGCCGAAGCTCGATCATTCGGGAAATCCGCTTTCACGAGGCCGGCACTCACCGGCCCGGCCCGGTGTACGCCGAGCTCTATCGACGTGTGTGGACGCGGTACCCGGAGCCGAGAACAGAATCACCAACCGAGTTGCCCGGTGACCACCTGGCCCTCGCTTGGACAGTAGGAAGGCTGAACCTGCGCATGGACCGCCGATCCGTCTTGCAGTTGGCCGCGGCCGCCACAGTGGGCGCGGCACTCGACCCAGCCCAACGCCTCATGCGAGCCCTGGCCGGCGACCACCGGCCGGACGACACGACGATCACCCACCTCGAAGACCGGACACGAGGCTTCCACCGCCTCGAAGAACACATTCCCGCCGACTCCCTCTATCCAGCGCTGCTCAGCCACCTGAACGAGGTAAGCGCCCTGCTGGAAGGCGGCCTTCCAGACCACCACCGAAATCGGCTGGCAGTGGTGGCCGGGGAGAGCGCCATCCTGGCCGCATGGTTCGCCTGGGAGCAGGGCGACGAACACATGACGGCCTCACACACCCGCCTGGCCAACGTCGCCGCCAAACACGCGAACGACGACTCCATCGCCGCCTGCATGTCCGGCTACCGCTCGTACATGACAGGCAGGAACGGCGCGCAGAGCACCAGGCTCATCCAGCAAGGGCTCAACCGGATCGGCGAGGGCGACCCCGCGACACGGGCGTGGTTGCTGGCCCGACATGCCGAAGAGACGGCGCTCCTCGGCGACCACCGGGGCGCGTTGCGCTCGATCCACGAAGCGGCGGACGTCTATGCGGGCGCGGACATCAACGCCCGTCCCTGGACGTGCTTCCTCGACCCGGGGCGCTTCGCGTCCATGAGCCTGACCGTCCACTCGCGGCTCCGGCGCCACGACGACTCCGCCGCCGCCATGGACGAGATCGCGCTCCACCTCGGACCGACGACCGAGGTCAAGAAGTTGTGCGTCGTCAAGGCCGAGATGGCGCTCGCGCATTACCGCCTCGGAGACGTCACCGAGGCCGTCGACTCCGCGCGATCCGCACTCGACGCCACCACCGCGATGAACTTCCCCCTCGGTTGGGAGCGCCTGGACAACGTCGCCGTGGAGCTCAAGCCCTCACGCACCCAAGCCGCCAGAGATTTCCACACGGAGTACGCCGCTACTCGCCCTTCGCGGAAACAGCCGTCTCTTCTGTGATCCAGTCCAGGTAGTCGGCCAGGCCACCCTCGATGGGGACGGCCACGATCTCCGGCGTCTCGTAGGAGTGGACCTCCCTGACGACCATGATCAGCTCGTCAAGCCGTGCGGTGACGGTCTTCATGAGGATCAGGTACTCCTCACTCCGCTGGATCTCACCCTGCCACCAGTAGGTGGACACGATCGGACCGCTGATCTGAGCACCGGCCGCCACCCGGCTCCCGACCACCGCATCGACGATGCGCTCGGTCTCTTCGCGGGTCCCGGCGGTCACGTGGACCTCGACATGGCGGGTCATGACCCCGAGCGTACGTCCTTGAAACGATCACCTCCTCGTTTCAGTTCACGTAGAGCCTCCAGCTCCCGCCTCAGGGCATACGGCCCGGCGAGCATCAGGGCATGTACGGCGCTCACCTGCCGAGCCGATGCCCACATGCCCGACATGGGCGCCTGGAATGGGAGGACCTCGATCGAATGAACCCGGAACGCGGCCGGGTCCAGATATCGCATGCCCCCGGTCCCGCACAGGTAGGTCCTCGCACCGGTCAACCAGGCAAGGTCGGCCAGCCGCTGTGACCGTTCGCCACGGGCGAGCAGATCGCTGCTGTGCAGGATCAGCCCCGGCCACCCGACCTCCGCCAGCAGCAGGCGGGTGGACAGCTCCGTCACGTCCGCCAGCCGATCCGTGCTCTCGAACGCGGCGAGCATGGGTTCGAGACGGCGCTTGAACGTCGGCCAGTAGGCGCTGTGCCGGTAGTGGTCGGCGAGCAGCTGGGCGACGCGGCGGCGGCAGCGGGCAGGGTCGGCCAGGCGCGCACCGCGGATGGAGGTGGAGCGGCCATGGGGCAGGTGGGTGGCGATGGAGAGCCACTGCGTCCGCTGCGAGCCGTCGAGCGAGGACAGGCGCGTGCGGTGCTGGTAGTCGCGCCGGGCGAACTGCACGTCGTCCAGGACGATCCAGTAGTCGGCCGCGAACAGCTTGGCGAGAGTGGCGAGCCGGGGCAGGAGATTGGGTTGGTGGATGGCGCACACCTGCCCGTTCGGCGAGTCAGGACGTGAGGAGCCTGCTGTCGAATCCGGCGCGGAGAAGAGCCTGGTAGGCGTCATGGACCTCTCCTGGGACGGGCTGCTCGATGGCGTAGCCGAGCTTGGGGTACTCGATCACGCGCTGGAAGTCGCCGACGAGCATGTCGATGACCAGCTTCGGATCGCCGATCGAGCTGATGTAGTCGTCCAGCTCCAGCGGCTCTGAGGCGCACACCACCTCGACCTCGGGCCACACCTTCCGCGCCGTGGCGTACGCTCGGCGCTCCATGTACGGCTTGGAGATCAGGAGTACCGAGACGGGTTGGATGCCCGCATCGGCCAGCACCTGGCGGGACAGGCCGATGTTCTGACCGGTGTTGGTGGCGTTCGGCTCCACCAGGATCGCCTCGTCGGGCATGCCGAGTTCCAGCGCGTGCTCGCGGTAGTGGACGGCCTCGCCGCGGGGGAATCGTGCCGCGGTGGTGGGGCTGGTGGCGCCGGAGAAGACGAGCAGCGGGAACCAGCCGGCGCGATACAGCTCGACGGCCGCGCGCGCGACCCCGAGGTCGTGGCTGCCGAGGCCGATGGCCACATCACACTCGCGCAGGTCGTGGTGCATCTGGTGGTAGTCCCAGATCGCGCGGGCGTGCCGCCACTGCTCATCGGTGATGACCTGCTGCTTGACGCTCACTCGGCTGCTCCCTGATCGCCGTGGCAGAGGGAACTGGTCGTTGTCCCCCTGGATGGTCCGCTGGATGCCCTCGATGCTGCGCAGTTGGTGCGCGAGCCCGTGCTGCGCGGCCTCGCGTGCGGCACGGTCGAGGATCATCAGCCCATCATCCACGGTGGCCCGGTCGGAAAGCAGGATGTGCCCGTAAGCCGTCTCCAGCCGTACGCGCTGCATGGGCGCGTCGGTGACGGCGGTGGCACGGGCGAGGTCGATCAGGCGCAGCGCTTCCGTGAGGTTTCCGGCGCCACGGTGGGCCAGGGCGAGTTTCTGGTGCGCGACGGACCAGTCCTCGGGCTCACCGAGGCTCTCGAACTCGCGGATGGCGGTCGTCATCAGCCGGGCGGCGTAGTCGTTCTTGTCGTTCTTGCTCAGGGCGGTGCCGACCCACAGCCGGGCTCGCGTCCGATCACGTGGCGAGAGCCGGTCGTCCACCGCCAGCGCTTCATACTCCTTGGCGGCCTCGTACAACGAGCCCGACATCTCGGCGACCACCGCCAGCGACAGGTCGAGCTGGGCGATGCGGCGGGGGATGTCGAGCTGACCGTAGATCGAGCGGGCGTTGAGGTACGAGCGGCGAGCGGACAGGGGGCCGGCGACTGCGCCTTGGTCGCGTTGGAGGTCGCCGAGCAGCGTCGTCGACCGGGCGAACAGGTACAGGCCCTTGTCGTCCAGGGCGTGGGGGTCGTAGCGGGTGAGCCATCGGTTCAGTAGGTCCGTGGCGTAGTTGAAGCTCTGGCGGCTGAGGGCGACCACGGCCCGGTCGAGGTCGTCGGTCCAGGTCTCGTAGTCCCAGGCCCGAGGGCCGATCCGGGTGACTCGGAGCCCTTGGTCGGCGTCCTGGCCGAGTTCCAACAGCAGGGTCTCGAAGCGCAGGTGGGTCGCCGAGTCCGCGCGGGCCAGCGCGGTGTCCAGGATGGCCTGGGTGTCGGGGCGGGGCCGGGTGGCGGAGCCCAGTTGGTCCCACTTGGCCACGGTGCGGGGAGCGACGCCGAGGTGCTGCGCGAACACCCGCACGCTCATCCGTACGGCAAGACGAAGTGCATGCGCTTCGAGGCCGGTCCACTCATGCACGGTCGTCACGTCACTGCTCCCTTCCACGGCCATGGAAGCACGCAGAGGTACCGAGGGCCTACGGAAGTGCAACGCAAGTGCGACAGCGGGTCGTATCCAGCCGGGGCGGGGGTGGCCATGCTCGAAGAGCGGGCCACCAGCCCCGACCACGGTAAGGACGGCTACCTTGTGGACACTCACCGAACAACACGATGTGGACGGCCCGATCGTCTACGGGTACCTGCGGCTGCATCGCTCGACCCCCGAGCGGCAAGCAGCGCTGACGGTGGCCCTCGCCCAATACTGCGAGCAGCACGAGTTGCAGCTCTGCGGCATCTTCACCGATCGAGGGACCGAATCGGCGGACACCGTCGCGTTCACCGGACTGCTGGACGTCCTTCTTCTGTCCAACGTCTACGGGGTGGTCCTGCCCACTGCGCACCACCTGGGCGGGAAGCCGGTCGCTACTCGGCGGCGGGAACAGCTCGACGCGATCGGGGCGAGGCTGCTGTTCGTGCGTGGAGCACTTCGTACGACCATCCCCTCTGCTGACTGGAACTCCCATCGAACGGACGTGCCAAGTCACGGGAGCAGGCGTGCGGCACGTTGTGCTGCCACGCCGGGCGCGGGCGGCCCGGTGTAGTCGTCCCCGCCGTACCGCGCCTTTCGGCGCGGGCTGGGTGGTTACTTCCCATTGCCCAGCCCGCGCCATCAAGACGTCCCTGTTATCAAGGAGAGCCCATGCTGGGCAATGAGGCCGAGGCCGCTGCCGACGCGGTGGCGATGAGGCAGGTGGTTGATCTTCAGCGCCGCGCCGGCGGCTGGTTCTTCCTGATGTACTCCCTCTACTGGCGCCGCCACATTGCCTTCTACCTGGGCGAATCCGATCACGGCATCATCCTTCAAGCGGGCAGTCCGGACGAGCTTTGGCAGCTCATGGATGGCGTTGCACCGCCCGACTGGCAGGTAGAGGGTCTGCCGCGCCTCACTGCGGGTTCGCCGCCCGAGACCGTGAGCGTTCAGGCCGTGCTTTCCGAACCTCCGAGGGGGCGCGAGTGACAAGGCGAGACGTGGCCGAGCAGGAATCCTGTGCGCAGACGGTTGAGCCGACGCAGAAAGAGCCTGCGTTCAAGTGGGTTCCGTACGAACCGGTAGGCAGTTTGCTCCGGGTCTCGCACACCTCGTGCTGCGGCCGGTTCGAGTGGGCGTCCGAGGGCGGCCATTTCTTCGTGCTGCGCTCCACCGATGACGGCGGCTACGAGGAGACCGGCCGCGGCCTCTACCGGCAGGCCATAGACGTCTACGTCACTCTGGCCGAGCGTCACCGGGCCGAGCATCTGCGCCGCGGGGAAAGGCCGGGGTCTGACACCTTCCTCAAAGGAAGAGCGTGGCGCGGCTAATCCCGAACCACCATTGACCAGTTGTCCATCACCGCCAAGACGAGGGGACCCAGCTTTGACCACCGACAACGACGTCGAGGAAGCCGCCACGCTGCGCGCCGCCATGGTGTGCGAACTGCGTGATCAGGGGGCGTGTCAGTCCGAGCGAGTGGCAGCAGCCTTCGCCGCCGTGCCGCGACACCTGTTCACGCCGGGCGAGTCACTGAAGGTTGCCTACGCCGTGGACATCGCGCCGATCGTCAAGCGCGGCGACAACGGGCTGACCATCAGCTCCGTGTCCGCGCCACATCTCCAGGCGACCATGCTGGAGGCGGCTGACATCAAACCGGGCATGCGCGTGTGCGAGGTGGGCAGCGGCGGCTACAACGCGGCTTTGCTGGCCGAGCTCGTCGGCAACGGCGGACACGTCACCACGGTGGACATCGACCCCGAGATCGTCGAGCGCGCCCGCACCTTCCTCAACGAGGCAGGCTACGACCGCGTCGACGTGATGCGGGCCGACGCCGAAGAGGGGGTCCCCGACGCTGCTCCGTTCGACCGGATCATCGTCACGGCTGGAAGCTGGGACATTCCGCCGGCCTGGATCGACCAGCTCGCTGACGATGGCCGGATCGTTGTCCCGCTCCGGCTGAAGGGGACGACGCGCTGGATCGCGTTCGACCGCGACGGCTCGGGCTTGGTCAGCCGCAGCTACGGGTTGTGCGTCTTCGTGCCGTTCCAGGGGGCCGGCTCACACACCGAGCGGACCGTCACGATCGGGGACGGGGTGGTGCTGCGCCTGGACGATAAGGACCTCAAGGTCGATGGGGACGCGCTGCGCCGGGCATTGCATCTGCCGAGGATCGAACGCTGGTCCGGAGCCGTGTTCGACATGCCCGACGAGCAGGCGCTGTTCCTGCTCACCAACGCCTCGGATATGGCGCTGCTGTACGCCGATCAGGAGGCCATCGACCGGGAGCTGATCGCGCGCCCGGCGCTCAAGGGCGTGCCCGTTCTGATCGACGGCGACAGTTTCGCTTACCGGGCCGCGCGGCCGAATGACGACATGAGCAGCGGATACGAGAGCGGTGTCTACGCTCACGGGCCCTCGGCCGAGGACCTCGCCGCCCGGTACGCGGACCTGCTGCGCAGGTGGGCGGACGAATTCCACCGCCGTGGCGCTGCGTCCATCCGATACCTCCCCGAACCCGCCGACCCGCCGGCCCTCTCCAGCGGGGTCATCGCCAAGCGGCACGGGACCGTCGTCATCGCCTGGCCATAGACCGCCGGGCTCTCCGGGGAGGTCTGACGATCTGCCTGGGAGCACCGGGGAACCCCACCCGCCCCAACGAAGGAGGACCTTCATGATCGCCCGCACTACCGGAGGCGCGGCAACGTTCGCACCCCCTGCGCTGGAATCCCAGGACGCCGAAGGCTGGGACGCCGATTGGCTCGCCGAGCTGGACGTGTCCATCGTCGAATCCGGTGTGGCCGCCGAGCAACTCATCCGCATGACCGACGACGGCTGCAACTCCACCTGTGGGACTGCCTGCGTCAGTTGCGGCACGTAGACGTCCTGCTGGAATCCAACGCCTAAGCGCTCGGTCGGCGAGGCTCACCAGCCGACCGGGCGCCCCCAGCTATGGAGAGGCTGATGTACCGATACCTCGACGCCGCAGTGCTGCGCGCCCCAGCGTGGCGTCCAGACCAGCAACCCGAATCGTGGCCTGACCTGACTGGACCGGAGGCAGGCCCCGCCTCGTGGCAGGTCTGGCTGGCTCGCACGTGGCAGACGCCGGGCTTCGCGGCGGCTGTAGAGCAGGCCAGCCCGGATCTGGCCCGGCGGGTGCGCGAAATCTGCGCCGGACGGCAGGTGTCTGATCCGGGAGTGCGCCGGGCGGTGCTGTCCGTGATGCGCTACCTGCTGCGGGCTTCCGGCCGCGCGACACCGTTCGGCCTGTTCGCCGGGGTGGCTCCGACTCGTATCAGCTCCGGAAGCGACGCGCCGACTGTGCGCATCGGAGATGCACACCGCCCGATGGCCCGTGTCACGGCGGAATGGCTCTCGGCCGTTGTTCAGCGGCTGGAAGGTGAGACGGCGCTGCGGCGGCGCTTGATGGTGACGGCCAACAACCTCGCCTTCGAACGGGACGGCCGCTTGGTGCTCGAACACCGCGCCAGCACCCTGGCAGGTGGTGCACCGGGAGAGGTGAGCGTGCGCGCCACCGGTCCCGTACGGACGGCTCTGCGCCTTGCGCGTGATGCGCTCCCGGTCGCGGACTTGATGGACCGGCTGTCGGCCGCCTCCCTGCGAACTGCTGAGAGCACCATCGACGCTCTCGTGGCCGAGCTGGTGGCCCAGCGCCTCCTGCTCACCAGCCTGCGCCCGCCCATGACGGCCTGCGATCCGCTCCGGTACCTCCTGCAAGAGCTCGAGGCGATGAACGCGGAAGAGATCGACGAGGTGGCCGACATCGTGAAGGGCTTGCGCGCCATCGCCGACGAGCTGGCCCAGCACGACCGTACGCCCGCCGCTGTTGCGGTCGATCATCGGGCACGCGCAGCCGCCGCGATGGCGACCATCCACCGCACCACACGCCCGCCGCTCGCCGTCGATCTGCATCTGGAAGGGGAGGTGACCATCCCCGCCGCCGTAGCGGCCGAAGCGGCCACCGCAGCGGACGTGCTCGTCCGGTTGGCCCGCCGTTCGGCGCTCAACACGGGCTGGCTGACCTGGCATGAACGATTCCTGGACCGCTACGGCCCGCGCGCCCTGGTCCCACTCCGGGACGTCGTCGATGCCGACCTCGGGCTCGGCTACCCGGACGGATACGGCAGCGAACAACCGCCATCTCAGGATGGGCCGCTGACGGATCGCGACCGCAAGCTGCTGGTGCTGGCGCACAACGCCGCGCTGCGCCGCCAGCGCGAGATTCTGCTCGACGACGGCATGATCGCTGACCTCGGCGGGGTTGCCCAGG
>NZ_JBAHWD010000028.1:0-116708 GCF_037044575.1 Nonomuraea sp. LPB2021202275-12-8
ACGGTCCCCTGCCTTCGACTTGATGGCATAGTCGCACCATGGACCTCTTGTCGCACTTTCACCGTGAGATCGAGGGTTTCGAGACCGCCGCCCGCGCGGGCGCGTCCCGCCTGGTCCCGTCGTGTCCCGGCTGGGCCATGTCCGACCTGGTGCTTCACCTCGGTGGCGTCCACCGGTTCCTGACCAAGCTGATCGACGATCGGCGCACCGAACCTCCCGCGCCCCCGGACCCCGCCGATCTCGGCCTGCCCGACGACCGCGACGGCTGGCCCGCCCCCGGCGCCTCCACCCCGGCGGCCGAGCCGATGCCCGCCACCCTGATCGACTGGTTCGCTCGGGGAGCGACCGCCCTGGAGGCGCGCTTCCGCGATCGAGACCCCGCCGAGCCGGTGTGGACCTGGTCCGAAGAGCAGACCGTCGGCTTCTGGCTGCGCATGCAGACCATCGAGGCGGCCGTGCACCGCTGGGACGCCCAGGGCGCGTCGGGCGAGGTCCGGCCGGTCGACGCCGAGCTGGCCGCCGACGCCGTCGCCCAGACCTTCGAGATCATGGCCCCCGCCCGCCGAGCCAGGCTGGGGGCGCCCGCCGGGGCGGGCGAGACCTACGGCTTCCGCCGCACCGACGGCCCCGGCGCCTGGACGGTCCGCTTCGACGGCCCGGACGTGCGCCTCGCGACGCAGGCCCCGGACGTCGAGCTCTCGGGCACGGCCTCGGACCTGATGCTGTGGCTCTGGGGACGGATCCCTGCGGATCGGCTCGACGTACAGGGTGACAAGGCGATGCTCGACCGCTACTTCACACTGGTCCCGCCCCTGTGAACCGGGTGCGGCGAGGCGGCCACCGGCTGTGGCGTCGCCCCCGCCAGGCATCTCCTGACGGGCTACCTGAAGCCTCGGGGGCCGGCTGATCGCTCCTCATTCACAGCCGAGACGGTAGCAAGCGAGACGGCGAAGCGGGGAGCCTCATTGCGGCTCCCCGCTTCGGGGCGGTCACACCCTCAGGTGTTACTGGGGCAGCGTACTTATTCGAGAGCTGCGGTATTCCCCAGCGGCGCAGCGCCTTCCCTCCGGACGACCCGCAGGACGACGGCCATGAAACCCAGGCCCACGCCGATGCTCAAAGCGTGCTGAACGACTGCGACCATCGTGTATTCGGCGGTCGCGAAACCTCCGGGCCGCAGAATCACCATCGGCAGCTTCCAACAGCTCCACGCGAACAGCGAGCCTGAAGCCCCGAAAGCCAGCGTCATCGGGATCCACCGCCGAAGCCGGACAGGCCGACGGCGCGTGATCGCCCAGATGCTCCAGGCTCCGAGCAGGACCCACAGTCCCGAACTGGCGTTCAGCAGCCGCCCGTTGAGATCCCAGTGGTCGCGGTGAGCCGGGTCGAGACCCAGCGTCCCGCCCAGCGCCCAGTAGAACCAGAGCAGGCCCAGCCCGGCGGCCACGGCCATCGCCACCGTGACCAGCGTCGATGAGCGGGCAGAGCCGTCCCCGACGTGGCCGCGGAAGGCCCGCGGCCATCTCTCCCTCAGGTAGATCGGCAAGGCCACGGCCAGCCCCACGGCCATTCCGGCGAAGCCGATGGTGAGGAAGACCATCTCCCCTCGCGGAGCCGATGCGGAGCCGTCGCCTCCACCCAGGTCGATCCCTAGTGCGCCGAGGACACCACTGATCACCGTGTAGGGAAGCATCGGGACAGGAAGCCCGCACCCACCCAGGAAAAGAAGATCACCGGTACGGCGGGCAGCCGACGGCCCCATCGTTGGGCAAGCGCCAGCCCCAGCGCGATCCCGGTCACCGCCATCACCACTGTGACGGCGTTCAGCAGCACCCAGTCGGCGGTGCCGTAGTCGTCCGGACCGTGCCCGAGCAAGGCCGCGGCGACCCAGACGAGCTTGACTGCCAGGTAGAGCGACATGCTGAGAGCCGCGGCGTAGCCAGCGAGCCTGCGCACCGCGCTCCATCGCGCACTCATACTCATCGCGGCGGGAACCCCCGCCGAACCTTGTGTCACCTGAACCCGAACCTCCTGAGCCGACCGATCTTGACGCCGTCGAGTCTTCCGGAGTCGTCGATCGGACAGGATCCCCCAAAGGTGTGAAACGCCGGTGATCCCTTCCCCCGTGCGAGGGAAGGGATCACCTTCGGGTGCCTAACAGGCCACTTCCCCGCCCGCCGAGAGTTGCATTAGATGCATGGATCGGTGACAGGAAAGGCCTGGTGCTGGATCTCGCCGGGCGCCAGGCCTCTGACCTGCTGACTTTCAATCGATGAGGGCCCGTTTTCAGCTGCAGCCGCTGGTCGAGCCGCAGCCCTCGCAGACGTAGCAGCTGCCCGCCGGCCGCATCTTGGTGCCGCACGTCATGCACAGCGGCGCGTCGGCCGTGAAGCGCTGGTGGCTCTCGAGCGTCAGCTCCTTGACCGGCTCCGGCTTGGGCTTCTCCTCGATCGGCGCCGACTGGGCCAGCGCCTCGCGGTCGACCGTCTCCTGCAGCGCCGCCGGGTCCTCCCCGCGCTGCTGCGCGGCCCGCTCCGTCGCCGAGAAGATGCCCAGCGCCGCCCGCTCGTCGTAGGGCAGGTGGTCCAGCGCCAGGCGGCGGAAGATGTAGTCCATCACCGAGGTGGCCATCCGGATGTCCGGGTCGTCAGTCATCCCGGCGGGCTCGAAGCGCATGTTGACGAACTTGCTCATGTACGTCTCGAGCGGCACTCCGTACTGCAGGCCGATCGAGATCGCCACGGAGAAGGCGTCCATGACGCCCGCCAGCGTCGAACCCTGCTTGGACATCTTGAGGAAGACCTCGCCGAGGCCGTCGTCAGGGTAGGAGGAGGCCGTCATGTAGCCCTTGGCGCCGCCCACGGTGAACCGGGTCGTCGTGCTGGGCCGCTGGTTGGGCATCCGGCGCCGGGTCGGCCGGTTGACCTCGATCACCTTGACCTCGGGCTCGGTGGCCTTGGCCTCTTCCTTCTTGCTGCCCCCGGCCGACAGCGGCTGGCCCACCTTGCAGTTGTCGCGGTAGACCGCCAGCGCCTTGAGCCCGAGCTTCCAGCCCTCCAGGTAGACCTGCTCGATGTCGTCGATGGTGGCCGACTCGGGCAGGTTGACCGTCTTGGAGATGGCGCCCGACAGGAACGGCTGCGTGGCGGCCATCATCCGCACGTGGCCCATGGGCGCGATGGCGCGCTCGCCCATCGCGCAGTCGAACACCTCGTAGTGCTCGGGCCGCAGGCTGGGGGCGTCGACGACGTGGCCGTGCTCGGCGATGTACTCGACGATGGCCTCGACCTGCTCCTCCTGGTAGCCGAGCTGCCGCAGCGCGCGCGGGATCGTCTGGTTGACGATCTGCATGGACCCGCCGCCCACGAGCTTCTTGAACTTGACCAGCGCCAGGTCGGGCTCGATGCCGGTGGTGTCGCAGTCCATCATCAGGCCGATGGTGCCGGTGGGCGCGAGCAGCGAGGCCTGCGCGTTGCGGTAGCCGTGCTTCTCGCCCAGCCGCAGGCACTCCGACCACTGACGGGACGCCTCGGCGTGGAGTTTGATGTCCATCGAGCCGATGGTGCGCAGGTCGTCGTTGGCGGCGGCGTGCTTGCGCATGATCCGCTTGTGCGGCTCGGCGTTGCGGGCGTAACCGTCGTACGGCCCGACCACGCCGGCCAGCTCGGCGCTGCGGCGGTAGGACACACCCGTCATCAGCGACGTGATCGCCCCGGCCACCGCCCGGCCGCCGTCGGAGTCGTAGGCGTGGCCGGTGGCCATGAGCAGCGCGCCCAGGTTGGCGTAGCCGATGCCGAGCTGCCGGTAGGCGCGGGTGGTCTCGCCGATCTTCTCGGTCGGGAAGTCGGCGAAGGTGATGGAGATGTCCATCGCCGTGATGATCAGCTCGGTCAGCTTGACGAAGTTCGCGACGTCGAAGGAGTCGTCGTCCCTCAGGAACTTCAGCAGGTTGATGCTGGCCAGGTTGCAGGAGGAGTTGTCCAGGTGGACGTACTCGCTGCACGGGTTGCTCGCGGTGATGCGCCCGGTCTCGGGGGTGGTGTGCCAGTCGTTGATCGTGTCGTCGTACTGCACGCCCGGGTCGGCGCACTCCCACGCCGCCTTCGCCATCTTGCGGAACAGGTCCCGCGCGTCGACGGTCTCGATCACCTCGCCGGTCAGGCGGGCACGCAGGCCGAACTTGTCGCCCTTCCCGACGGCGCGCATGAACTCGTCGGAGACGCGCACCGAGTTGTTCGCGTTCTGGTACTGGACCGAGACGATGTCCTTGCCGCCCAGGTCCATGTCGAACCCGGCGTCGCGGAGCGCGCGAACCTTGTCCTCCTCGCGCGCCTTCGTCTCGATGAACTCCTCGATGTCCGGGTGGTCCACGTCGAGCACGACCATCTTGGCCGCCCTGCGGGTGGCGCCGCCGGACTTGATGGTGCCCGCGCTCGCGTCCGCGCCGCGCATGAACGACACCGGGCCGCTGGCCGTACCGCCGCTGGAGAGCAGTTCCTTGGAGGAGCGGATGCGGGAGAGGTTGACCCCCGAGCCCGAGCCGCCCTTGAAGATCACACCCTCTTCCTTGTACCACTCCAGGATCGACTCCATCTGGTCGTCCACGGCCAGGATGAAGCACGCCGACACCTGCTGCGGCGACTGGGTGCCCACGTTGAACCAGACCGGCGAGTTGAAGGCGAACACCTGGTGGACCAGGGCGTGCTTCAGCTCGTGGTCGAAGATCTCGGCGTCCTCGTCGGAGGCGAAGTAGCCGTGCTCGATGCCGGTCCTGGTGTAGACGCCGACGACGCGGTCGACGAGCTGCTTCAGGCTCCACTCACGCTGCGGCGTGCCCACGGCGCCGCGGAAGTACTTGGTGGTCACGATGTTGGCCGCGTTGACCGACCAGAACTCTGGGAACTCGACGCCCCGCTGTTCGAAGTTGATCGAGCCGTCGCGCCAGTTGGTCATGACGACGTCGCGGCGCTCCCACGTGATGTCGTCATACGGGTGCACGCCGGGCTTGGTGAAGATCCGCTTCATCTTCAGGCCCTTGCGGGGACGCTTGCCTCCGCGCGCCACTGAACCGCTGGACGTCTCCGTCATGACTCCCCCTTCTCCGCCTTCAACTGTTCGATCTCGGCCTCGAAGTCCGCCAGGCTTTCGAAACCGCGATATACCGATGCGAACCGCAAATAAGCCACCTCGTCCAGCTCGCGCAGCGGCCCGAGGATCGCCAGCCCCACCTCGTTGGAGGCGATCTCTGCCGCGCCCCTGGCCCGGATGGCCTCCTCGACGCTCTGGCCGAGCTGTGCCAGGGAGTCCTCGCTGACCGGCCTGCCCTGACAGGCCCGCCGCACGCCCGCGACGACCTTCTCCCGCGAGAATGGCTCCGTCACTCCGCTGCGCTTGCTCACCATGAGCAGTACGGTCTCCTGCGTGGTGAACCGGCGACCGCAGTCGGGACACGTCCGCCGACGCCTGATCGCCGCGCCGTCCTCGGTGGAACGGCTGTCGATGACCCTGGTGTCAGGGTGGCGGCAGAACGGACAGTGCACGCTTACGCCTCCTCCGAACCGGGGTCACCACCGGCGCGAAACCCGCGTCACCGTACGCTCTCGCACGCGCCACGGCTTGCCATGGTGCGGTCACAGAAACACAAGGTGTGGTGAACTACATCGGTGTAACTACTAGATGTTGTGGTCCAACCGTAGGAGGGTGCGACCATGAACGCAAGTTGAAGGGGCGCGTTCGCGTGGAAGTCGCTGATCAGCCCCGGCCTCGAATTTCTTCCCGGGCGTGTCGCCTCGCGCGTCACCTTCGTTGCTGCGCGCCACGCCGGTGAACCGCGCTCACAGCAGGCTCGACCGTCCGCGCCGGTCACTCATTTTCCCGCCTGTTAAGGCGTGGCGAGACCGGGTGGCACGTAGAGGCGAGCGCCGGTCCGCACCAGGGAGCCGCTGAGACCGTTGAGCCGCTGGATCTCGGTCGCGACGACCGCCGGGTCGTCGCCCGGGCCGGCCATGGCGTCGGCGATCGTCCAGATGGTGTCCCCCTTGTGGACCTCCACCCACGGCAGGCGCGCGCCGGCCGGCGTGACGGCCTCCGCGGACGCGTGACTCGCCGCCCGCGTCCCGAGCCAGAACCCGCCGAGCGAGAGCAGGGCCATGCCCATGACGAGTACGGCGCGGCCACGGCGGGTCAGGCGCACCGGAGGCTTGGGCGGCCTCGGAGCGTCGACCAGGACCGCGCCGTCGTTGGGGCCGCCCGCGGGGCCGCCCTTGGGAGCGCGCCCTCCCCGGCCGGAAAGGGCCTCGTCGCCGCGCGACCGGATCGCCGTCCCGCCGCGACGCGAGCGGCCGCCACGCCCCGGACGCCGGCCGCCGCGCGAGTCATGGACGGCCATGCCACCCCGAGAGGCGCCTGCCTCCGAGGAGAGGCCGCCGCTCTCACCAGAAGCCCGCCGAGGCGCTCGCGTCCGGCGAGAACTCACACCAGAGCGCCGCGCCTCGCCGGAACTCGCCGGCTCACCGCCCCGCCCGACCTCTGTCCGGCCACGCTCCGGAGGCGTGTCCTGCGCCATCTGGTCGTACGGCCCGTCATCCACCCGCGCACCGCCGCGAGTCGGTGGCACAGCGGCCCGGACCTCATCACGCGCCGCCCGCGCCCCTGCCCATCCCCTACGCACCGGTCGTGCCCCCGCCCGCTCATCGTCAGCCGCAGCCTGTCCCCTGGCCCGCTCATCACCGCGCGGAGCCCGCCTCCTCGCCCGCTCATCACCGCGCACGGCCCGCCCGCTCGCCCGCTCACCGGGCCGCGCATCCCGCATTCTGGCCCGCTCGTCATCACGACCCGGACGCACACTCGCCCGCTCGTCACCGCGCGCACGCCGTGCCTTTGACGGCGGGGCGGGCGTGTCCTGGTCCAGGCGGGGTGGAGGCACGAGCCACAACCGCGGCCTACCCGCGGAGGCCGCGCGGGGAGCTCGCCCGGCGCGGGACGGACGCCCTCCAGGGCCATTCCGCTCCATCGCCTCCCGAGGCTCCGCCCTCACCTCAGGAGCATCGGCGTCCTCGGCGCCGACGTCACCCCTCGACCGCGGAGCACCGATCTCACCCGCGGTGCCGTCGAGATGGTCCACACCCTGGTGTTCAGGACCATCCACACCCTGGAGACTCTCGGACACGTCCATACGCCCGCCACTTTCGCCACCATCCCCGGACGCCTCACGTCGGGCTGCCGTGGGAACGTCCTGACGGCCGTCAGCAGCGGGCAGCTCGCCGCCCGTCCCCGCGACCCCACTCGCGGGAGTGTCATCCCGGCGAACGCCGCCGTCGAAGACACCACCATCAGGACCGCCACCTCGTACCCGCCCGCCCTCGGAACCCGGATCCGTCGCCGAACCGTCGCGAGTGCCGTCCGTGCGGGACTGCGCGGGGTCGTGATCCGAGGTGTCCGCCGGGCCGCCCCTCCCCTGGACAGCCTCCGCCACGAGAGTGAGCCGCTTGACGTCGTCGCTGGTCGGGTCTGTGATTGTGGTCGCTCGCACGATTGACCTCCCGCCGTCGTGGCCGGAGAAACGGCCACATAAAGATCGGCAAATCGAACACGATGTCGATCGAACTCCCGTACGATGTTGTACACCACGCTGCAAGCAAATTCGAGGAAGACTCGAACAATTGTTTGAAGATGATCTTCAACAGCGATACGGTCGCTGTGTGCGACATCAAGACCACGGACCGGGAGGCTCGCCGGTGAGGCGGCCCGCCGGGCGAGGAGGCAGAGCATGAGCGAGCGGGATGACGCAAACGGGGTCACTGACCTCGCGGTGCGCCGACGTGACTCCCTGGGGCTGACCCCCAGGCAGCGCAAGATCCTCGAGGTGATCCGCGACTCCGTTCAGCAGCGCGGCTATCCGCCCTCCATGCGTGAAATCGGCGAGGCCGTGCAGTTGACGAGCACGTCCAGCGTGTCGCACCAGTTGACCGCCTTGCAGCGCAAGGGCTATCTGAGGCGTGACCCGCACCGCCCGCGTGCTCTGGAGGTTCGCCTGCCGGGTGAGCCGGTGCTCTGGGTCGATCCCGACGCGAGCGAGGACGAGGCCCCGGTCAGCAGGCCCACCGCCGCCTATGTCCCGCTGGTCGGCCGCATCGCCGCCGGTGGACCGATCTTGGCCGAGGAGAGCGTGGAGGACGTCTTCGCCCTCCCCAAGCAGCTCGTCGGTGAAGGCACGCTGTTCCTCCTGCAGGTCGCCGGTGACTCGATGATCGACGCCGCCATCGCCGACGGCGACTGGGTCGTGGTCCGCCAGCAGCCCGTCGCGGAGAGCGGCGACATCGTGGCCGCCATGATCGAGGGTGAGGCCACGGTCAAGACCTTCAAGCGCAAGGACGGTCACGTCTGGCTGGTGCCGCACAACGCCAACTACGAGCCGATCCCCGGCGACGAGGCCAGCGTCCTGGGCAAGGTCGTGGCAGTCCTCCGCCGCCTCTGACACCCGCAGGCATTCAGCACGGGTGCCCAGCACGGGCATCGATCCGGCACGGGTGACCAGCACGGGCAGGTAAAGCGGTGTGGTCTTGATGGCCGCACCGCAGCTTGCCCTGCCAGGCAGCTTGCCCTGCCAGGCAGCTTGCCCTGCCACGCGGCGCGTCCGCTTCGGCCGTGCCGTCGCGCGCCGACGTGCGACGATGCGTCCCGGCGTTCTGGGCGTGAGGTACCTCGGCGCGTAAGGGCTTGGGAGTGCATCTACGTACACCATCACCGGGTAGCTAGCGTGATTCCTCCTGGTGACGATGATCCGTAGCGTCGTGGGCATGACACTCATCGAAGCGAAAGATCGCCGCAAGAGCCGCGCCGGGAACATTGCTCTCTGGGTGCTTCAAGTAGTCGCCGCCGCCTGGTTCCTGATTGCGGCCGCCGGTAAGTTCGCCGGCGCCGAACCGGCCGCCTCCACCTTCGAGGCGATCGGCTGGGGCGACTGGTTCCGCACCCTGATAGGTGCTCTTGAGGTGGCCGGAGCCGTGGCACTGTTCGTCCCGGTGCTCGCGGGGCTCGCCGGGATGGCGTTCGCCGGTCTGATGGCCGGTGCGGTGGTGACCGAGGCGTTCGTGTCCGGCGGGAGCGTGGTCATGCCGCTGGCCCTGCTCGTCGTGAGCGCGATCATCGCCTGGGGGCGCAGGGACAGCATCGTCCGGCTGTGGGCGCTCGTCACCCGCCGGTGACCGGACATCCACCGGCGAACCTAGGGTGACGCCTGACACCTGACACCGCCGGGCAACCCTGGGGTGACCGCCCGACACCCACCAGCGACCCCACGGTGACCGCCCGACACCCGCAGACGACCCCACGGTGACAGCCTGATGCCACCGGCGAACCGGCGGTGACTGCCTGACGCTGGTGTGTCGCGGGATGGGACACACCAGCGTGGGTGGACTTGTCCCTCATTTCTAGAATGCTCACGTGAGCGACGCATTCGTAGGCGAAACCATGAAGACGACCAACGATGGACTCAAGTGGGCGAAAGCCGGCCCAGGTGTCATTCCTGCCTGGGTCGCCGACATGGACCTGCCCACCGCCCCGGCGGTGATCGAGGCGCTGCACCGGCGGGCCGACGGCGACCTCGGCTATCCCGTGTGGTTCGACGACCCGGCGAGCGGCCCGCTGGCGGAGGCGTTCGCCGAGCGGATGGCCACCAGGTACGGCTGGAGCCCGGACCCCCGGCTGGTGCGCTCCTACTCCGACATCAACCAGGCACTTCAGGTGCTGCTCCACGTCTGGACCAGCCCGGGCGACGCGGTGGCCCTGCACACTCCGGCCTACCATCCCTTCCTCAGCACGCTTGAGTCGATGGACCGGCCGCTGCGGTCCATCCAGCTGCGGCCTGACGGGGACTCGTGGCGGTTCGAGGTGCCCGACCTGTCCGGGTGCAAGGTGCTGCTCCTGGTCAACCCGCACAATCCCACCGGCAGAGTCTTCAGCCGCGAGGAGCTGGAGGAGCTGGCCGAGCACGCGGAGCGGCACGACCTGATGGTCATCGCCGACGAGATCCACGCCGACCTGGTGTACGAACCGCACCGCCACATCCCGTTCGCGACCATCCTCCCGGACCGCACCGTCACCCTGACCTCGGCGACCAAGGCGTTCAACCTGGGCGGCGTCCGCTGCTCGGTCGCACACCTCGGCGCGTCCGGGGTGCGCGAGGCGCTCGACGCGCAGCCGCCCTTCCTGTTCGGCTCCGCGCACGTGTTCGGGGTGGAGGCGACGGTCGCGGCCTGGCGGCACGGCGACGCCTGGCTGGAGGAGACCCGGGCACTGCTCGACCGCAACCGCCACGCGATCGCCGCCCGCCTGCCCGCCGGCGTCACGTACCGGATCCCGCAGGCCACCTACCTGGCGTGGCTCGACTACGGCCGTCCCGGCGTGGCGGAGGCCCTGGAGCGGGAGGCGAAGGTGCTGCTCAGCGACGGCGCCTTCTTCGGACCCGGTGGCGAGACGCACGTGCGGCTCAACTTCGCCACCAGCGAGCCCGTCTTGGCAGAGGTCCTGCGGAGGATCGCCGCCGCGACGCTATGATCGCCGTGTTCCTCCACCCAGTCTCCCCCCGGCGAGGATGGAATGGCGACGCATCAGCGCGACGGGGCCGATCCGGCGGTCAGAGCGGCGAGAGAGGCCAGAAACGGGCAGATTCTGGCTGCCGTGATCACCGCGCTGGCGGGCGTGGTGGTGGCGGTCATGACCTTCCTGGCCGGCAAGGATCAGGGCGCCAGCCAGGCGGCGAGCACGTCCGCTCCCATCGCGACGGCCACGGTCACCGTCACGGCGGCCGCCACCGTGACCGTGACGGCTGAGGCGTCGCCGGACCCGAGCCGGCCCGCGGCGGCGGGCGGCGGGCACTACCTGGCGGACCTGTCCTCTACCGGCTCCGCGCCGATCAAGGGCTCCCGGCGCGTGGGCGACCAGGTGCACAAGCGCAGCCTCGGTTTCACCACGGGCTGCGGGGAAGGCTCGTCCACCACCCTGTTCAGACTGGACCGCGACTATCAGCGCTTCCAGTCCGTCGTCGCCGTGACGGATGCCGCGAACACGGAGGACACGGTGACGTTCACGGTGTTCGCCGACAGCGACAAGGACGGCCGTGCGGGCGACGATGAGGAGGCCGGTTCGGTGGCGGCCCAGGCCGATCGCCCGGCCTCCCTCGACGTGCGACTCGGCGGGGCCTCCCAGATCATCCTCAGGGTGGAGGCGGAGGCGTGCCTCCGCAGCGTCGCGGTGTGGGGCGACCCTCGCGTCTCGTGACGGCCGGAGATCTTGCGCGGCAATCCTCCCGTCCGAATCACCGCTCGAACCGCTCGACGAACCTTTCCTGGTCGCCACCGCGCCGCTGGACGGGCCTCCGTACGGGTCGGCTACGAACTCGCCGGACGGGTCGTCGTATGGAGGCCTTCCGGTTAGGAGAGCGGCGGCAGATCGGGCGGGCTGGCCGCCGGGCGCTCTTCCAGGGCGGCCAGGGCGAGCTCGATCGCCCTGTCCAACTGCGGGTCCCGCCCCGCGACGCGGTCCTGCGGGGCCATGACCACCTCGATGTCCGGGTCGACGCCGTGGTTCTCGACGCCCCAGCCGTGTCCCTCCAGCCAGAAGGAGTAGCGCGGCTGGGTGACGACGGTGCCGTCGACGAGGGAGTAGCGGGAGTCGATGCCGATCACGCCGCCCCAGGTGCGCACGCCTACGAGGGGGCCGATGGATCGGTTCTTGATGCCTGCGCTGACGATGTCGCCGTCAGAGCCGGCGAACTCGTCGGTGACGGCGACGATGGGGCCTCGCGGCGAGTCGCCGGGGTAGCGCATCGGCTCGTAGCCGCGGATCCGGATCCAGCCGGTGACCCGCCGCGACAGCTTCTCCAGCACCAGCTCGGAGATGTGCCCGCCGCTGTTCTCGCGCACGTCCACGACCAGCCCCTCGAAGGCCATCTCCGTACGCAGGTCGCGATGGAACTGGGCCCAGCCGGAGGCCACCATGTCGGGCACGTGCAGGTAGCCCAGCCTGCCTCCGGACGCCTGCCTGACGTGGGCGCGGCGGCCCTCGACCCAGTCGTGGTAGCGCAGCGGGGTCTCGTCGGCGATGGGCGTGACCACGACCCTGCGCGGGTCGCCGCCCGTCGAAGGCCGTACGGTCAGCTCGACGGGCTGGTTGGCCGTGCCCGCCAGCAGCGGGAGGAGGCCGCGCTCGGCCTCGACGGGGCGGCCGTTCACCGCGGTGATGGCGTCACCGGGACGCACGGCGACACCCGGGGCGAGCAGCGGTGAGCGGGCGTCGTGGTCGGAGGTCTCGCCCGGCAGGATGCGCTCGACGCGCCACACCCCGTCGGGGTCGCGGGCGAGGTCGGCGCCGAGCAGTCCCTGGCGGCGGCGCGGGTCCACGGGCGAGCCGCCTGCGATGGCGTAGGCGTGGGAGGTGCCGAGCTCGCCCTGCACCTCCCAGAGCAGGTCGATCAGCTCGGAGTAGGCGCCGATGCGCTCGACCAGCGGCGCGTAGCGGTCGATCACGCTCTGCCAGTCGACGCCGTTCATGTCCTCGCGCCAGTAGTGGTCGCGCATGAGCCGCCCGGCTTCGAGGTAGCCCTGCCGCCACTCGGCGACGGGGTCGAGCTGGACGGCGACCCGGTCGAGGTCGATGGTGACGACCTCGTCGCCTTCGCCGGCGGCGCGGGTCTGCAGGCCGTTCTTGCCGTTGACGACCAGCCGGGTGCCGTCGCCGCTGACCTCGAAGGCCTTGAACTCCTTGCCGAGCTCGGACTTGGCGCGCTTCTTGAGGTCGTAGCGCTCCAGGATGATCTCGCCGGCGGGTTCCGTACCGTCGCCGAGCCGGCCGGTGAGCGGGTGACGCAGCCAGACCAGCGCGTCCTTGGCGGTGCGCAGGTTGCTGTAGTTCGCGGCGGGCACCGGGACCGGCACCACTCGGGACGGGAGCCCTTCGGGGTCGACCTCGGTGCGCGGCGGCGTGTCGTCCTTCTTCTTCTCGTCCGCCGGCGGGTGGTCGTCCTCTCCGTTGAAGCCGCGCCCCTGCAGGCTCGGGTCGAACGGGGAGGCGGTGGTGGCGCGCAGGGGGACGATGTACGGCCGGCAGCCGGCGGGGAAGGACAGGTCGAACACGTGCGCGTCGTACACCGGGTCGAACGTCCGGACCGACAGGAACGCCAGGTGCTTGCCGTCCTTGGTGAAGACGGGGTTGGAGTCGGAGAAGCGCAGCGGGGTCACGTCGATCGACGAGGTGCCGTCGATGCGGCCGATCTTGATCTGCGACAGGGGTTCCTCGTGCGGGTGCACCCAGGCCAGCCAGGCGGAGTCGGGTGAGAAGGTCAGCCCGCTGATGTCGCCGTGCGCGGTCCGGTCGAGCTCTCTGAGCTGCCCGCTCTCCAGGTCGACGGCGAGCAGCCGGCCGTCGTGGGTGGCGACGGCGGCGTGCTTGCCGTCGGGCGAGGCGGCCAGGGCGAGGACGCGGCCGAGCTCACCGGCGGCCAGCGTGCGGACCTCTCCGCCGGGGGTGCCGATCTCCAGGCCGTCCTCGCCGGTGGCGTCGGACACCCAGATGGCACGGCCCTCGGCGTCGAGCGCGCGCGGCAGCCGTACCCGGACTCCGGGCAGGACGCGCAGCGCGCCGGCGGGGCCGTCGCGGTGGGTGAGCCAGTGGGCGGTGCCGCGAATCTCTACGGCGCTGGCGCGTCCGGTCGCGTCGGGCGAGAACGAGCCGACGCGGGCGGGCGCGGGACGCCGGGCGCGGGACGGGCGGGGTCCGCCGAGTCTGACGTCCAGCGGGCGCGGCTCGGCGTCCAGGCTCTCCAGCAGCCACAGGTCGCCGGCGTGGCTGTAGATGATCCGCTCGCCGTCGGTGGTGGCGTGGCGGGCGTAGAACTCCTCGTGGGCGCTGTGCTTACGCAGGTCGGAGCCGTCGGGCAGGCTCGAGTAGAGGTTGCCGACGCCGTCGGTGTCGGCGAGGAAGGCGATCCTGTCGCCCACCCACATGGCCGCCCAGTGCTGAGCGGCGCTGTCGGCGAACAGGCGGGTGAACTCGCCGGACCCTTCGGCGTCGACCCAGATCTTGCCCGCGGTGCCACCCCGGTAACGCTTCCAGCTGCTCGGCTCGCGCCACATCGGCGACACGGTGACCACCCGATCGCCGCTGGTGGAGACGTCGCTCACCCATCCGTACGGCAGGCGGACGGCGGGGCCTCCGTCGAGCGGGATCTCGTGGGCCCAGGTCCTGATGCGCCCGCCCTGACCGGTGGCGCTGATGGCGCGCACCTGTCCGGCGGCACTCCAGCCGCGCGCCTGGGTCGTCGCGGCGCCCCAGTGGGTCAGCCGCTCGCTCTGCCCCCCTTCGAGCTCGGCGGCGAACACCTCGGGAGCGCCTTCGCGGGTACTGGTCCAGGCGATGCGGCTGCCGTCCGGGGAGAATCTCGGGGTCGAGACGGGGGTCCGGTCGGCGGTGAATCGCCACGCCCGGCCGCCGTCCAGAGGTGCGAGCCAGACATCGTCGTCTGCGACGAAGGTGACCAGGTCAACGTGTAGATGGGGGTATCTCAGGTAAGCGCCAGTTGTCACAGACTGAACCCTAATGGGCGGCACATCATTGGGTTGAAATTATTTTCCGTCCTCCCCGCTGGAGGGGACGCCGTCGGGCGGCTGTGAAGTCTCCGTCAAGACCCGTCACGGACGGGATACGCGACAGAGAGCCAGGGAAGGTGTCTCGCGTCCGCTTCGTGTAGATGTGAGGCATTCATGAAACTGTTCACCCGCGCGCACCAGCTGCCCGGCCGCCTGGCGGCCGGCGCCGTCATCCTGAACTCCGGCATGGGCAAGGTCAACGCCGACGAGGCGGCCGCCGCGGGAGTGCACGGCATGGCCACCACCGCCTATCCCTTCCTCGGCAAGCTGGACCCGCAGCAGTTCACCCGGTTGCTGTCGCGGGCCGAGATCGCGCTCGGCACCGCCCTGCTGCTCCCCGTGGTGCCCTCACTGCTGGCCGGGGCCGCGCTCACCGGGTTCGCCGGAGGACTGGTCGGGCTCTATCTCAGGACGCCCGGCCTGCGCCGGGAGGGCAGCCTCCGGCCCACCCCGCAGGGCATCCCGCTGGTCAAGGACATCTGGCTGCTGGCCATCGGTCTCGGCCTGGTGCTGGAGGAACTCGCCGACCGGGAGGCCGACCAGTATTGATCTCCGCTTGCCGACAGCTAATCCGGACATAAGCGGGTAGTTCGGACAGCATGGCAGAATTCGGGTACACCTTGATGTGCGAGCAGACTCCTGCTCGCCAGCTCGTGGACTTCGCCGCCATGGCCGAGCGGACCGGCTTCGACTACGCCGTCATCTCCGACCACTACTTCCCGTGGCTCGAGGAGATGGGCCACTCACCGTACGCCTGGTCGGTGCTGGGCGCCGCCGCGCAGGCCACCGAGCGCCTGCCGCTGATGACGTACGTGACCTGCCCGATCATGCGCTATCACCCCGTGGTGGTGGCACAGAAGGCCGCCACCATGGCGGAGCTGAGCCAGAGCCGCTTCACGCTGGGCCTCGGCGCGGGCGAGAATCTGAACGAGCACGTGATCGGCGAGGGCTGGCCGCCCGCCGACACCCGGCACCGCATGTTCCGCGAGGCCATCCAGATCATCAAAGAGCTCTTCAGCGGCGACTACGTCACCTTCCAGGGTGAGTTCTACGACGTCGACTCCGCCAAGCTGTACGACCTGCCGGACACGCCCGTCCCGATCGCGATCGCCGCCTCCGGTGGCGCGTCGGCGCGGCTCGCCGCCGAGTACGGGGACATCCTCGTGATCAACGAGCCGATGCCGGAGGTGGTGCGGCAGTTCAGGGCCGACGGCGGCGAGGGCAAGCCGGTGTACGGCCAGCTCCCCGTCTCCTACGACACCGACGCCGAAGCCGCCAAGGAGCGTGCCCACCGCCTGTGGCGCTGGTCCGCCGTGGGCGGCTGGAAGGTCATGGCCGAGCTGCCCGCGCCGGTGAACTTCGCGGCCGCCGCCGGCACGGTCCGGCCCGAGGACGTCGCGCGGAGCGTGCCGTGCGGCGACGACGTGGACGCGGTCGTGGAGGCGGCCAGGAAGTACGTCGAGGCCGGTTTCACGCACGTCGCGCTGGTGCAGATCGGCGCCGACCAGCAGGAGCCGTTCTTCGGCTGGGCGCAGGAGAAACTGCTGCCCGCGCTGCGCCGCCTGTGACGGCGGCGCGGCGCGGGGGATCCGGCCCGGCGGTCAGGGGACGATGTTGACCAGCTTGGGGGCGCGCACGATCACGTTGCGGGGCTCGCCTCGCAGGTGGCCCTGTACCTTCTCCGAGGCCAGGGCCAGCGCCCTCAGCTCGTCCTCGGAGATGTCGGGCGAGACCTCCAGCCGGTCGCGCACCTTGCCCGCCACCTGCACGACACAGGTGACCGACTCCTGCACCAGCAGCGCCGGGTCGGCGACCGGCCAGCCGGCCTTCGCCACCGTGCCGCCCGTGTGCCCCAGGCGCTCCCAGCCCTCTTCGGCGGTGTAGGGGGCGACCAGCGACAGCATGACGGCCAGCGCCTCCGCCGCCTCGCGCACCGCCGGGTCGGCGGCGCCGGGGCCGGAGTCGATCGCCTTGCGGGCGGCCGACGTCAGCTCCATCAGTCGCGCCACCGCGACGTTGAAGCGGTGGGACTCGACCAGCCTGGTGACCTCGTCGATGGTGCGATGCGTGAACTTGCGCAGCTCGAGGTCGCCGCCGTCGAAGGAGACGCCGGGCGGGCTCGCCACCTCGTCCATGACGCGGAAGGCGCGGGCCAGGAACTTCTGCGACGCCGCCGGAGACAGGTCGGCCCAGTCGATGTCGTCCTCGGGCGGCCCGGCGAACACCATGGTCAGGCGCACCGCGTCGACTCCGAAGTCGTCGATCTGCTGGCCCAGGTCCACGCCGTTGCCCAGGGACTTCGACATGGCCTTGCCGCCGTTGATCACCTGCCCCTGGTTGAGCAGCCGCAGGAACGGCTCGGTGAAGCTCACCATGCCCATGTCGTGCAGCACCTTGGTGAAGAACCGCGAATACAGCAGGTGCAGCACCGCGTGCTCGACGCCGCCGACGTACTGGTCGATCGGACCCCACTTGCGGACCTGCTCGACGTCGAACGGGCCCTCGGTGTAGCCGGGCGAGCAGTAACGCAGGAAGTACCAGGACGAGTCGACGAAGGTGTCCATCGTGTCGGTGTCGCGCCTGGCGGCGCCGCCGCACTTGGGGCACTCGACGTTGACCCACTCGGTGGCGCTGGCCAGCGGGGAGACGCCCTTGGGCGACAGGGCCTCGCCGCGCAGGTCGGGCAGCGTGACGGGCAGCTGCTCGTCGGGGACGGGCACCTCGCCGCAGTCGGGGCAGTGGATGATCGGGATCGGCGTGCCCCAGAACCGCTGCCTGGACAGCAGCCAGTCGCGCAGCCGGAAGTTGACCGTGCCCTCTCCCCTGCCGTCGACCTCCAGGACCTCGATGATCTTGGCGATGGCCTCGGTCTTGGTCAGGCCGTCCAGCGGGCCGGAGTTGACCAGCCTGCCCTCGCCGGGGGTGGCGACGCCGGTCTCGCCGGGGTCGGCCAGGCCGGTGTGCACGACGACCTTCACCGGCAGCTTGAACTTCATCGCGAAGTCCAGGTCGCGCTGGTCGTGGGCGGGCACGGCCATGATGGCGCCGTGGCCGTAGTCGGACAGCACGTAGTCGGCGGCCCAGACCGGGATCCGCTCGCCGTTGACCGGGTTGATCGCGTAGCGGCCCAGGAAGACGCCGCTCTTGTCCTTGTCGGTGGACAGCCGCTCGATGTCGCTCAGCTTGGCGACCTCGGCGCGGTAGGCCTCGAACGCCGGGCGCTGTTCGTCGGTGACGATCTCGTCGGCCAGCGCCGCGTCGACCGCGACCACGAAGAAGGTGGCGCCGAACAGGGTGTCGGGGCGCGTGGTGTAGACGTGGACCGGCTCGTCGCGGCCCTCGATCTCGAACAGCACGTCGGCGCCCTCGGAGCGGCCGATCCAGTTGCGCTGCATGGTCATCACGCGCTCGGGCCAGCCGCCCTCCAGCTGGTCCATGTCGTCCAGCAGCCGCTGCGCGTAGTCAGTGATCTTGAAATACCACTGCGTCAGCTCGCGCCTGATCACGTCGGCGCCACAGCGCTCGCACTTGCCGGCCACGACCTGCTCGTTGGCCAGCACCGTCTGGTCGTTGGGGCACCAGTTGACCAGTCCGCCCTTGCGGTAGGCCAGGCCGCGCTCGAAGAACCGGTTGAACAGCCACTGGTTCCACCGGTAGTAGTCGGGGTCGCTGGTGTGCAGGCGGCGCGACCAGTCGAAGGAGATCCCGTAGCGCTTGAAGGAGTTGGCCTGCGTCTCGATGTTGGCGTAGGTCCACTCGGCGGGATGCGCGTTGCGCTTGATGGCGGCGTTCTCTGCGGGCAGGCCGAAGGAGTCCCAGCCGATCGGGTGCAGCACGTTGTAGCCGCGCTGGAACCAGTAGCGGGCGACGACGTCGGCGATCGCGAACACCTCGCCGTGGCCCATGTGGAGGTCACCGGAGGGATAGGGGAACATGTCGCACATGTAGCGCCGCTCCCGGGTGTCGGCGGCGTCCTCGCTCGCCCGGAACGGATCCAGCTCCTCCCATCGCTGCTGCCACTTGGCCTGCAGCGCCTGCGGGTCGTACTCACTCACGGCGGTTGTCCTTCTGATTGACTCGGACCCATAAGAAAACCCCTCGTGTGCAACGAGGGGTAGCCGCGACGGCGAGACTTCAGAGCCGTCGCGGCCCGCTAAGAAGCAGGGTCGCGGAACGCATAGGTCAAGCCTAGCGCACGTCTTCAGGAGAATGCAGGCAGTCGATCGAGGTACGGGGGCACAATGGACTCTTCAGGTCTGGTGAGACCTGATGGTGATCTATCCGTTGTGACCTCATATGTCCCTTTAGAATACTGTCGTCGCCGTGGTGCATCCAGCTGAGCCCGTACGCTCGGAGGCCGACCTGCCTATGCAGGATCCGCCGACCGATCCGCACGGCTTCGCCCGTTTCCCTGCGGAACCGGGCGGATCTCCTGGAAGATCCCATGAGATCATGCACGATACGTCTAATCCGGACAAAACCTCGGGAGGGCCGGCAGCAATGGCAACGGAGAATTCCGGAGCACCGCACCTGCCACCGTCCTGGCCCGAGGCGCCCCAGCGGGAAGCCCCCACCTCGTGGCCGGAGCCCCCGCAGCGCGACGTCCCGGCGTCCTGGCCCCAGTCTGCCGCGGGCCCGCAGCCCGAGCCGTCCTGGGCGGAGCCGGCCCGCGACGACGTGCCCACTTCCTGGCCCCAGACCGCACAGCCGGCCCAGCCTTCCTGGCCCGACGCCACACAGGCCCCCCAGCCCTCCTGGCCCGACACCGCGCAGGCCCCCCAGCCCTCCTGGCCCGAGACCGCCCACCCCTCTCAGCCTTCCTGGCCCGAGACGGCACCGGCTCCCCAGCCCTCCTGGCCCGACGCCTCACAGGCGGTCCCGCCCTCCTGGCCCGAGACGCCGCAGCCCAACCGGGGCGGCCGGCCCGACCCCTCGCACCCCGCCCAGCCCTCATGGCCCGAGACGGCGCAGCCGGCCCAGGGCGGCCGGCCCGCGCAGGGCGCATGGCCGGAGACGCCCGTGCAGGACCCCGTCCCCGCCTGGGCGGAGATTCCGGCCACACCGCCTCCCGGCGCCTGGGCCAACCTCTCCTCCCCCGCCCCCTGGCCGCAGCAGGCCCCCGTGAGCGCCCCCGGCGCCGCGTACAACCCCGCGCCGGCCCCGGCGCACGACCGCGCCGCGCCGTACGACCAGGGCGCCTCGCCCCTCGACGGTCCCGCGCCGTACAACCAGACCGCACCACCACCCGACGGGCGCGCGCCGCGCCACCAGGCCGCGACCCCGCTCGACGAGCGCGCCGTACCGCGCGGTCAGGGCGCTCCCGCCGACGATCGCACCATGATGTACGCCCAGCCGGGCGTCCAGCCGGACGGCCGGGTGGACGAGCGGCCCGCACCGGACGGCGGCCCGCCCGGGGAGCACCAGCCCGGCCACGCCAGGCCCGGTCACAACCTGAGCCGCGACCCCTCCGACCCGGACCGCCCCTTCGTCACGGCGGGCCAGATCAGCGGCTCGCGCACCCCGCCGCCCGAGCGCCAGCAGGAGCTCTGGAACACCGTCTTCGGCGACAACTACCAGGAGATGGGCGAGCCGGAGTCGCTGGACGAGCCGGGCAAGCCCATCTGGATCTACGCGCTGGCCGGTTCGGTGGCCATCGCGCTGGTCGCCGCCGTGCTGTGGGCGTTCCTCGCGGGCCCGCTGGCAGGCGAGGAACCGAAGTCGAACATCCCGGACGCCAAGGCCACGACGTCCGCCCCGGCCACGAAGAAGCCGACGACCTCGCTCGGCCGCCTGCCGACGTACCGGGGCAAGGCCGCGCCGGTGATCGGCACCGTGCCGGACGCCCCGGCGGGCATCACCGTCCCGCGCCTCGGCGGCACCTGGCGGCTCGACCAGCGGCTCACGGTCAAGGGCACCTACGGCTTCGACACCCGGCAGTACTCGTTGATCGACTCGGACACCGCCGGCCAGATCCTCACCGGCCCGCTGCCCTCCAGGCTGTCGTCCTCCTTCACCTCGGCCGACGACCTGGAGCCGGTGATCAAGGCCGTCGTGGTGGACGCGCGCAAGCGCTTCTTCCCGGCCGGCAACAAGGTCCGCAAGATCGCCCAGCAGCCGCTCAAGGTGGGCGACGCCACCGGCAGGCTCATCGCCTACTCGCTGACCTCCCCCACCGAGAAGGCCACCATCGTCACGGCCGCGGTCAACACCGGCGGCGACGTGCCGGCGATCGTCTACATGTCGATCCCCGCCGAGGGCAAGGCGCTGCTGCCGGACGTCAACACCGTGGTGAAGCAGCTCAAGCTCAGCTGACGGGACCGGCCGGCAGGCTCAGAACGTGCACTCCATGTGCTTGATGCCGTTGATGAAGCTGGAGTGGAGCCGGTCGGGACTGCCGCCCTCGATCTGCGGCACGCGGCTCAGCAGCTCGCGGAACATCACCGTGATCTCGCGGCGGGCCAGGTGGGCGCCGAGGCAGAAGTGCGGCCCCGGCCCGCCGAACCCGACGTGCGGGTTCGGGTGGCGGGTGACGTCGAACCGGTTGGGGTCGGCGAACACCTCGGGGTCGCGGTTGGCCGCCCAGTAGTACAGCACCACCTTCTGGCCCTTGCGGTAGAGGTGGCCGTTCATCTCGTGGTCGCGGGTGACCTTGCGGCGCATGTAGTTGACCGGCGAGGCGAGCCGGACGATCTCCTCGACCGCCGTGGCGGTGTGGCCGTCGAAGTCGCTCAGCCACAGTGCCCGCTGGTCGGGGTTGCGGGTGAGCAGGCGCAGGCCGTAGGAGATGGCGTTGCGGGTGGTCTCGTTGCCCGCCACGACCAGCAGGATGAAGAACGACCCGAGCTCCTGCATGGTCAGCCGCTCGCCGTCGATGTTGGCGTTGACCAGCGACGAGGTCAGGTCGTTGGTGGGATGCTCGGCGCGGTGGGCGGCCAGGTCCTGGACGAGCTGCTGGAGCTCCATGCCGGCGGTGAGCAGGCGCTCGGCGATCTGGTTGAGGTCGGGACCGGTGTACTCGGGGTCGAAGCCGCCGAGGATCATGTTGGAGCGGTCGAAGACGTAGCCGTAGTCGCGCTCCGGGATGCCCATCATGTCGCAGATGATCTTCAGGGGCAGACGGGCGGCGACCTCGGTGACGAAGTCGCAACCGGGCCCCTTGGCCAGCAGATCGTCGACGATCCTCGTGGCGGCGCTCTCCACGTCGGCTTCGAACTGCTTGATCATCTTGGGCGTGAAGGCCCGGGAGACGATGCGCCGCAGGCGGGCGTGCCGCGGATCGTCCATGTTGATCATGGAGCCGAAGTATTCGGTGAACTCGGCGGGCATGTCCGGGATGTTCGTCGCGCCGCCGTCGCCGGAGCAGAACACGTCCGGGGTGCGGCTGGCTTCGAGGATGTCGGCATGCCTGACCAGGGCGTAGTAGCCCGGCCCCCGAGGCGCGATGGAGATCTCCATCTCCTCGAAGAAGGCCGGTGTCTCCAGCCCGCGCAGCACGTCGAACGCCTGCCGGCGCTCGGCCATGGGCTTGGCCCAGAAGTTCTGGTCCGACAGATCGAAGTCAACGACGCTCATGAGGCCATCATTCGAGCCTGAGGGCGCATACGTCAATGCTTTCGACGTACACCGTACGTACGCGGGCCGGAAAACCTGTGGCGCGGTGGCCTCGGTGATCGCTACGATTCGCCGTATGACGTTCTTCTACCTGCGCTAGCGATCCGCCGGCGGGCCGTGGACGACCCACCGCCGGTGATGCGGGACGGCCGGCCGCCGTCCCGGGTCGCTACGTGGGAGAAGGACACGTGCATACCCTTGCCGTGGCCAGGGCGGTGCATGGCATCGAGCCCCTGGTCGCCGCGGAGATCCAGCGTTCCGGACTCGGCTCGGTGCGCGCGCTGCGCCATCGGGAGGTCTGGTTCGACACCGCCGACCCCGGGCCCGCCCTGCTGGGGCTGCGCACCGCCGACGACGTGCTGCTCGCGGCGGCCGTGGTCGACGGGATCGGCCACGACCGGACCGCGCTGCGCCGCCTGGCGCGGGCGGCACGCGAGCTCGATGCGGGCAGCCTGAGCGGGCGGGGCCCCGGCGTTGAGGTTTCGGCGTCGTTCGTGGGACGGCGCAACTACACCCGCTTCGAGATCGAGGACGCCGTCGGCGCCGAGCTGGCCAGGCGCACGCGCCTGCCCTACCACTCGCGCGCGGGCGGTGGGGTGCCGCCGCGCGGCTCGGTGGCCTGGCGGGTCACGATCGAGGGCGAGCGAGCCCTCATCGCACTGCGGGCGTCCGGCACGCCGCTGCACCGCAGGCCGTACAAGACGGGCTCGATCGCGGGCACCCTGCATCCGCCGCTGGCCGCCGCCATGTCCCAGCTCGGCCGCCTCGGCGAGGCGGGCACGGTGCTCGATCCCTGCTGCGGCGCCGGAACGACGTTGATCGAGGCGTGCGCGTTCGCGCCCCGGGCCCGCCTGCTCGGGCTGGACCACGCTCCCGGCGTGGTCGCCACCGCCGCCGCGAACGCCGCCCGCGCGGGCCGGCAGAGCCGCCTGGTCTGGGCCGTGGCCGACGGGGGGCGGCTGCCGGTGGCCGGCGCGAGCGTGGATCGGGTCCTGGTCAACCCACCGTGGGGGCGGCAGGTGCCGCCGGCGGGCCTGCTCGCGCGAGATCCCGGGCTGCTGTGGCGGGAGGTGCGCCGGGTGCTGGCCGACGACGGCGTGGTGGTGGCGCTGCTGCACGACCTGCCGCAGGATCCGCGCGGCTTCGAGGCCGTGAGGCGCGTGGCGGTGAGCCTGTCGGGGCGGCATCCGGTGCTGACGGTCCTCAGGAAGCGGGGCCGAGCCAGTCGAGGATGAGCCCGTTGACCTCGGCGGGCTGTTCCAGGTGGAGGAAGTGCCCGGCGCCCGGGACCAGCGTCGCGCGCGAGCCCTTCGGCAGGTGCTGCGGGGCGTCCTTGACCAGCTCGGGGTCCAGGCAGCCGTCCTGGACGCCGTGCAGGTAGAGGATGGGCGTGGTGGTGGCGGTCCCGGCGGCCGGGTGGCGCCCCGAGGGCGGAGTGGTGCCCAGCATGGCGCGGTAGTAGCCGATGGCCGCCGCCAGGTTGGCGGGCTCGCCGATGCTCTGGCGGACGTGGGCCAGGTCCTGGCTCGCGTCGTAGCCGGGTGACCAGTCACGCCAGAGCCCTTCCAGGAAGCCAGGGCCGGCCGCGGCGGACTCGGCCAGCCCTGTCTGGAAGAGGAAGACGTAGAACGAGCGCTTGAGTTGCTCGTAGCGCAGGAAGCCTGCCAGTAGCGCGGCCGTCGGCGGCACCGCCATGGACACGGCCGAACGGAAGCGGTCGGCCACGGCGTACACCGGGAACGTGCCCCAGTCGTGCCCGATGAGCACCGCGGCCTCGTCGCCGCCGAGCTCGGCGTGCAGCGCGAGCGCGTCGGCGGCCAGCGCGTCGCCCTCGTAGGCGGCGTCGGCGGGGATCTCGCTGGGCGCGTACCCGCGCATGAACGGCGCGACGGCGCGGTAACCGCGCTCGGCGAGCGCGGGCATCAGGTGGCGCCAGGTGTGCGCGGTGTCGGGGAAGCCGTGCAGGCACAGGGCCAGCGGCCCCTCCCCCATGGTCAAGTACGCGAACTCCATTCCGTTCGCGTGGACTGTCCTGATCTCCATGGCTGCGAAACCTAGCATCCGCTTGGCGAGAGGAGTAGCACCGCGCGAGCCGTTCAGAACGTGTAGCGCAGGTGCTTGACGCCGTTGATGAAGTTCGACAGCAGGAAGGCGGGCTCTCCCTCGGACCTGATTCCCGGCAGGCGGGTGAACAGCTCCCGGAACATCACGGTCATCTCCCTGCGCGCCAGGTGGGCGCCCAGGCAGTAGTGCGGTCCGGGGCCGCCGAACCCGACGTGCGGGTTGGGGTCACGGGTGATGTCGAACGCGTCCGGGTGATCGAAGACCGACTCGTCACGGTTGGCGGAGTTGTAGAAGAGCAGCACCTTGTCGCCCTGCTTGTACTGCATGCCGTTCATCTCGTGGTCACGGGTGAGCGTGCGGCGGAACTGGATCACCGGGGTGGAGTGGCGGACGATCTCGTCGCAGGCGCCCCCGATGCGGCCTTCGAAGTCGGCCAGCAGCAGCTCGCGCTGGTCCGGGTGGTCGGTGAAGAGCTTGAGGCAGTGCGCGATGGCGTTGCGGGTGGTCTCGCTGCCGGCGACCACCAGCAGGATGAAGAACGAGCCCAGCTCCTGCGAGGTGAGCCGCTCCTCGCCGCCGACCAGCAGGCTGACCAGGTCGCCCGTGGGACGCTTGCGCCGCTCGTCGCCCAGGCGGGCGGCCAGGCGGTTCAGCGAGAAGCCGGCGTGCAGCAGCTTGCCCAGGCCGCGGGCCACCTTGACCCGGTTGAAGCCCGGGTCGATGCCGGTGTATTCGGGGTCGGCGTTGCCGAGGATGACGTTGGTCCGGCGAAGCACCATGTCATGGAACTTCGCCGGAATCCCCATCATGTCGCAGATGACGCGTACGGGAAGCTTGGCAGCGATCTGGGAGACGAAGTCTCCCGGGCCCTCCGCCACCGCCGCGTCCACGATCTCGGCGGCGGCCCGGGCCAGGTCCTCCTCCATCTTGGCCAGCACGCGCGGCGTGAACGCCCTGGAGACGATCCTGCGCAGCCTGGCGTGCCGCGGGTCGTCCATGTTGATCATCGAACCGAAGTAGACCGCCAGCCAGCGGGGCATGTCGGGGATGCTGTTGGAGCACGGCTCGCTGCTGAAGACGGCCGCGTTGCGGCTGGCCTCGGTCACGTCCGCGTGGCGTACCAGCGCGTAGTAGCCGGGTCCGCCCCCGATGAACGGCACCACCTGCTCGGACACGAACACCGGCCGGTCGAGCTGCCGCAGCCGCCGGAAGGCGGCCAGGCGCTCGGCCTGGGGCAGGCCCCAGAACGGGATCTGCGAGAGGTCCGTTTCCGCGGAGACCGTCATGCGACCAGCCTTGAGCAAGCGTTCACTTACGTCAAGACGGAGTCTTCGCGATCAGTTCGGCGGCCTTCTCGCCGATCATGACGGCCGGGGCGTGCGTATGGCCGCGGTTGAGCGTCGGCATGATCGACACGTCCACCACCCTGAGCCCTTCGACGCCGCGCACCCTCAGCGAGGGGTCCACGACCGAGTCCGCGTCGGTGCCCATCCGGCAGGAGCCGGCCGGGTGGTAGAGGGTCTTGCTCTGGTCACGGACCCACAGTTCGAGCTCCTCGTCGCTCTCCGGAGCGTCGTAGGGAGCCATCGGACCGCCCGCCCACGGCTTCATCGCGGCGGTGGCGAACACCTGCTTGGCCACCTTCAGCCCGGCGACCAGCCGCTTGACGTCCCCTTCCTTGGCCAGGTACCGGGGGTCGATCAGCACCTCCCGGCCGTTCAGCCCGATCCTGCCGCGGCTCTCCGGCTGCAGCAGCACGACGCCGACGGTCAGGCCGTGGCCGGTGGGCGGGGTCAGGCCGTGGTCGATGAAGGGCCCCGGCGCGAAGATCAGCTCGATGTCCGGCGCCGGCTCCTCGGGCGAGGTCCTGAGGAACGCGACCGCCTCGCCCACGTTCGTGGTGAGCATGCCGGAGCGCAGCACGATGTAGCGCAGCAGGTTGCCGATGGACTCGGCCTTGGTCAGCGTCACCGGCTGCTTGCACGTGACGAACACGCCCGACGAGAGATGGTCCTGCAGGTTCTTGCCCACCTCGGGCAGGTCGTGGACGATCGGGACGCCCGCGTCGCGCAGCTCGTCGGCCGCGCCCACCCCCGAGCGCAGGAGCAGGTACGGCGAGCCGATCGCGCCCGCCGAGAGGATCACCTCCCGCCGGGCCCGCAGCACGGCGCCGCCGCTGTGCTCGACGCCGGTGGCCCGGGTGCCGTCGAAGACGACGCGGTCCACGTTCGCCTCGGTGATCAGCGTCAGGTTGGGGCGCTTGAGCGCGGGACGCAGGTAGCCGTCGGCGGCGCTCCAGCGGCGGCCGCGGTCCTGCGTGACGGGGGTGGGACTGTAGCCCTCGTTCGAGCGGCCGTTCAGCTCGGCCAGGCGCTCGAACCCGAGCTCCTCGCAGGCCTTGAGGAAGGCGGCGGTGGTCACGTTGGGGCTGCGCAGCTCGGAGATGAACAGCGGTCCCGCCGAGCCGTACACGCCGCCGTGGTTGCTGCCGATCCGCCGCTCGGCCTTGGTGAAGTACGGCAGGACGTCCTCGTACGACCAGCCGGGGATCTCCCACTGGTCGTAGTCCTGCTGGCAGCCGCGCACCCACATCTGGGCGTTGAGCGAGGAGGAGCCGCCCACGACCCGGCCCCTGGGCCAGTAGAGCTCGCGGCCCGCCATCTCGCCCTGCTTGGCGGTGGTGAAGTTCCAGTCGTAGTCGGTCTTGAAGAGCTTGGCGAAGCCCGCGGGCATCCGGATCTCGAGCTTGTCGTCCTGCCCCCCGGCCTCGACCAGGGCCACGGACACCTCGGGGTCCGCCGAGAGCCTGTTCGCCAGCACGCATCCGGCCGACCCCGCCCCGACGATCACGTAGTCGTACTCCATGACCCCTCCCAGGGGTAAGTAACTTTGTACTTGCTTACTCCAGGGCGCGGGGCGCGTCCATATGCAGTTGTAACCTCTGTTACCTACCGGTCGGTATGCCTAACTGCGAGGATGTCGCGCGAAGGCCATACAGAGGGAGGAAGGCGCCATGCTGAACCTGTCGAGCGTCCTGGAAGACAGTGCGAGAAACACTCCGGAGGGCACCGCGATCGTCTTCGGCGACATGCGGCTGCCGTACTCCATGATCGACACTGTTGCCCGCCAGGTCGCGAACCTGCTGGTGTCGCGCGGCATCGGCAAGGGCGACAAGGTCGCGATCGCCTGCCCCAACCTGCCCTACTTCCCGTTCGTCTACTTCGGCATCCTCAAGGCCGGGGCGACCGTGGTGCCGCTCAACGTGCTGTTGCAGTCCAGGGAGATCACCTATCACCTGGAAGACAGCGACGCCAAGGCCCTGTTCTGCTTCGAGGGCACCCCCGAGTTGCCGCTGGGCGAGCGCGGCAAGGCCGGCTTCGAGGGCGCGGAGGGGTGCGAGCACTTCTTCGTGCTGCCCGCCACGCCGCTGGCGACCGAATCGGAGTACGGCGAGTCCTTCTGGGCGGCGCTGGACGGCATGTCCGGGGAGTTCGAGACCGTGCAGACCGCGGCCGACGACACCGCCGTGATCCTCTACACCTCCGGCACCACCGGCCAGCCCAAGGGCGCCGAGCTCAGCCACCAGAACATGCTGATGAACGTCATGGTCAACGACAAGATGTTCCCGAGGAACGACGACGGCGACACCTACCTCGCGGTGCTGCCGCTGTTCCACTCCTTCGGCCAGACGGTCGTCATGAACACCGGCTTCATGCGCGGCGCCACCGTGGTGCTGATGCCGCGCTTCGAGCCCGGAGAGGCGCTCGCCCTCATGGTGCGCGAAGGCGTCACGTTCTTCGCCGGCGTCCCGACCATGTACTGGGCCATGCTCACCAAGATCCACGCCGAGAACGTGGCGGTGCCCACCACGCTGCGGGTGGCCGCGGCGGGCGGCTCCGCCTCCCCCGTCGAGGTGCTCAAGGACTTCGAGCAGACCTTCGGCATCAGCATCCTGGAGGGCTACGGCCTGTCGGAGACCGCCCCCGTCGCCAGCTTCAACCAGCTCGGCCGCCCCACCAGGCCCGGCACGATCGGCACCCCCATCTGGGGCGTGGAGATGAAGCTGATCGACAGCGACTGGAAGACAGTCGAGGGCGAGGGCCCCGGCGAGATCGCGATCCGCGGCCACAACATCATGAAGGGCTACTACGGCCGGCCCGAGGCGACGGCCGAGGTGATGCGCGACGGCTGGTTCCGCACCGGCGACATCGCCACCCGTGACGCCGACGGCTACTACTCGATCATCGACCGCGCCAAGGACATGATCATCCGTGGTGGGTTCAACGTCTACCCGCGGGAGGTCGAGGAGGTCCTGATGACGCACGACGCGGTCTCGCTCGCCGCCGTCGTGGGCGTCCCGCACGACTCCCACGGCGAGGAGATCAAGGCGTACGTCATCCGCACCCCGGGATCCTCGCTGGCTGAGGAGGAGCTCATCGCCTGGAGCCGCGACACCATGGCGGCCTACAAGTATCCGCGCATCGTCGAGTTCCGCGACGCGCTGCCCATGACGGCCACGGGCAAGATCCTCAAGCGCGAACTGCGCTGACCCCGACTCCCGCGAAGGCCCTCTCCCCGCCGGGCAGAGGGCCTTCGCGCTGTCCGGGTGCGGCTAGGGTGGGCCTGACGGCCGAACCGATGTCATGCCGCCTGTCTCGCGGCTCCCGGCGCCGTCCCCCTCGCGCCGGTCCGGCGGATCCCTCGCGAGGTCCCGATCACTCCACCCGAGCGAGGGAAGGCTGCAGCATGCCCAGGAACATCGACCGATTCGTGGTCATCACCGGTGGGCCCGGAGCCGGGAAGAGCACGTTGCTCCGGCACCTGCGCGGGAAGGGCTTCGCCACCCGTCCCGAGGCGGGGCGGGCGATCATCAGGGAGCAGGTGGGCCTCTCCGGCCCGGCGCTGCCCTGGCTCGATCCCGGGCTGTTCGCCGAGCTGATGCTCTCCTGGGATCTGCGCAACCACCGGGAGGCGCCCGAGCACGGCACGGTGCTGTTCGATCGCGGGGTCGTGGACGTCGTCTGCTATCTCGAGACGCTGAGCCGGCCGGTCCCCGGTCACATGCGCCGCGCCGCGGAGACGGTCCGCTACGGCAGGCGGGTCTTCGCCGCGCCGCCGTGGCCGGAGATCTACGAGCGGGACGCGGAGCGCGAGCAGAGCCTGGACGAGGCCGAGCGGGTCTACGAGGCGTGCGTGGCGGGTTATGCCGCCCACGGCTACGAGCTGGTCACGCTGCCTCGGGCCGGGGTGGAGGAGCGGGCCCGGTTCGTCGTCGCCACGCTCTCGGACCGATCGGGGTGAGGGCGAAACGCGCGGGGGCCGGCGAGCGATCAGAACGTGGACGGCGAGACCACGGAGGGATCATGGAGACTGGCACGCTGGCCGTGCCCGGCGCCGAGCTCTACTACGAGGTGCGCGGGGCGGGACCGGTCCTGTTGCTGATCAACGGCGGCGACGGCGACGCGGCCATGTACGCGCCGCTGGCGCTGCAACTGGCCGACGGCTACACGGTGATCACGTACGACCCGCGCGGCAACTCGCGCAGCCGCCTCACCGGCCCGGTCGGCGAGCAGCGCATCGAGGAGCACGCCCGCGACGCCCACCTCCTGCTGCGGGCACTGACCCGCGAGCCCGCCTACATCTTCGGCAACAGCTACGGCGGCATGGTCGGGATGGACGTGCTCGCCCGCCATCCCGAGCAGGTCCGGGCCCTGGTGGCGCACGAGCCGCTCCTCATCGAGCTGCTGCCCGACGCCGAGCACTGGCACGCGGTGTTCCAGGAGGTGCACGACGTCTTCCGGCGCGAGGGCGCCCAGGTGGCCCTGCGGCGGCTGAGCGACGAGCTGGGCGTGGAAGGCCCGCCCGAACCCGGCGCCGCGCTACCCGCTCCGGTCGCCGCGATGCTGGCGCGGGTCGCCGCCAACCTGCCCTTCTGCCTGGAGTACGAGCTGCGGTCGTTCGTGCGGTTCGCGCCGGACCTGGACGCGTTGCGCGATGGGCCGTTCGCCGTGGCGAACGGCGCCGGGACGCACGAGACCCTCGGCTACGGCACGTCCGTGATCCTCGCCGAACAGCTCGGCATCGAGGTCGCGGACTTCCCCGGCGGGCACGTGGGTTTCCTCACGCACCCGGCCGAGTTCGCCAAGGCGCTGAACGACGTGCTGGAGCGCTGATCAGGGCCAGTCGCGCGACGGGCGCAGCGGGACGCCGGAGCGGCCGTCGCGGTCCAGCTTGACGCCGAGCACCTGGTGGAGCTGGACCTTGTTGCGCTCGAAGCCGACGATGCAGCCCGCCATGTAGAGGGCCCAGACCCGCGCGGTGCCCATGCCGACTTCCTGGACGGCTTCCTCCCAGTTGGCGTCCAGGTTGTCGCACCAGAACCTGAGCGTCCTGGCGTAGTGCTCCCTGAGGTTCTCCTCGTGGCGGATCTCGAAGCCGCGGTCCTCCATCTCCCTGACCAGCACGCCGACCGACTCCAGCTCACCGTCGGGGAAGACGTAGCGGTTGATGAAGCCGCCCTTGTTGAAGGTCTTCTCCTTGCCGGTGGGCCGGGTGATGCAGTGGTTGAGCAGGCGGCCGCCCGGCTTGAGCTTGCCGTAGAGGAAACCGAAGTAGTCGGGCAGGTTGTCCCTGCCGATGTGCTCGGTCAGGCCGATGGAGCTGACCGCGTCGAAGCCGGACTCCGTGACGTCGCGGTAGTCCATGAAGCGGACCTCCGCCAGGTCCTGCAGCCCTTCCTCGGCGATGGCCTTCTGGGCCCACTCGGCCTGCTGCTTGCTGAGCGTCACGCCGAGGGCCTTGACGCCGTAGTGCTTGGCCGCGTGGATGACCATGCCGCCCCAGCCGCAGCCGACGTCGAGCAGCCGCATGCCGGACTCCAGGCCGAGCTTCCGCGCCACCAGGTCGAACTTGGCGAACTGGGCCTCTTCGAGCGAGGAGGTCTCCTCGGGGAAGGTCGCGCAGGTGTAGGCCATGGACGGCCCGAGCACCCAGTTGTAGAAGCGGTTGGACACGTCGTAGTGGTGGTGGATGGCCTCGGCGTCGCGCTGCTTGGCGTGGCGGGAGCCGAGCCTGGCCAGCGCGCTCTGGCGGATCTCCTGCGGCGGCGGCGGCACGCGCATCAGCAGCGGCTTCACGCCCAGCGACCGGACCGCGGCGAGCTTCTCGGCCGCGGTCAGGTCGTTGGTCGTGATGTTCCACATGCGGTCGAGCAGCGTATAGAGGTCGCCATGCACGTCGATGTGGCCGGAGACGTAGGCTCTGGCCAGCCCCAGCTCCCCGGGAGCCTGCGCCAGGTAGGCGACGGCGATCGGGGACTTCACCTCTATGGCGACGTCCGCGCCGTCCGGGCCCGCCTTGCTGCCGTCGTAGGCCATGAACGCGATGTTCGCGTCAGAGCCGACGATCTTCTCGAAGATGGACGCGAGAGCCATCTCATCACCTTCCCCGTACACACTTGTCGTACAGGTCCAGCAGGCGACCGTTGGGGTCGTATTCCCGCTTGACCGGCCAGTAGGCATCGCCGTTGTAGAGCTGCCAGAACTCGTCACGGGCGTAGAAGGAGGTCGAATAGAGAGACTTGTGCCCGTGGAGCTCGTGCACAGAGCTCTCGATGAGCCGGTTGTAGTAGCCGTCGAACTGTCCCCGAGGCAACGGGACCATGCCCCAGAAGCCGAAGTTGACGTACAGCTTGCCCGGCTCCAGCGGGTAGAGCGGCCAGCGTGAGCCGGCTCGCAGCGGGCACATCCACACCGGCGTCATGCCGACCTTGTCGTGGAAGAACTCCAGGAACTGCGCGCCCCGCTCGACCGGCACCTCCACGTCCTGGATGACCGACTCCTGCACCGGCTGGTCGCGCCACCTGTCGACCCTGGCGGTCACCCCGTAGCGGCGGTCGAGCGCGACGAGCTTGCGGTAGACGTCGGAGCGCATCCAGCGGCGTGGCATCAGCGAGCGGACCACCGGCTGCTGCACGCCGAACGCGCGCGAGCACCAGAACCAGTCGGTGTCCCAGCGCCACAGGTAGTCGCGGATCGTCAGCCAGTCTCGGTTGCGCTGCTTGATCGACTGATAGTAGATGCGCATGCCGGTGTAGTCGGAGACGTACGGCGCGCGATCGGCGAAGCGGCCGACCGTGACGTACATCTCCTGCGGATCGAAGAAGACCCCGTCCACGAAGTCGACGGGCTCGCCGTCGTACTCCATGCTCTCGCAGATCTCCTGCATGGCCAGCATGCACTTGTCGGCGTCGGTGAACCTGACGTGCGTGAGCCGGACGTACGGCTGGACCGCGCGCAGCTTGATCCTGATCCGCAGGGCGTAGCCGAGCGTGCCGTAGGAGTTCGGGAACGCCTTGAACAGCTCGTGGTGCTCGTTGTCCGCGCGGGCGACGACGACGCGCCCGTCGCCGGTCAGGATCTCCAGCTCCTCGACGGACTCGTGCGGCAACCCGTCGCGGAAGCTGGTGGACTCGATGCCCAGCCCCGTCACCGCTCCCCCGAGGGTGATGGTCTTGAGCTGGGGGACCACGTACGGCATGAGCCCGTGCCGGAGGGTGGCGTCCACCAGATGCTCGTAGGTGGTCATGCCCTGGACTTCGGCGGTCATCGTGTCGGGATCGACGCTGATGACCTCGTCGAGGTCCCTGGCCGACAGCTTCGCGGTCTTGCCGGAATCGCGGAACCTGAAGAGGTTGGACGTGGCCTTGGCCAGGCGTGGCGAGGCGTCGCCGGGGATCTCGGCGTACGACTGCCTGATGTGCTCTACTGCCCGTTGGTGTGTCGACATCGTCGTCTTCACGCAAGCACCCCCTTGAGCCGGTAGAGATCGTCGAGAAGACGGTATCTCTCCGGCGGAACCCGGAACAGACCGGGGTCGTTAAAGACACGAAAACTGTTTATCGTGCCACTAGAACCACTACAAAGCAGGCGAATCCGAGAATTTTCTACGGATCACCGCAGAAACTCCGTTCACCACGTTCGCCACCTCACGCCCGTCCAGCGCGGCGGCGAGGTTGTCCACCGTGACCGTGACCAGGCGTCCGGTGGACTCCGGGGTCACGCCGGCCACGTGCGGCGAGAGCAGCACGCCGGGCAGCTCGCGCAGTGGATCGCCGTCCGGCAGCGGCTCGGTGTCGAAGACGTCGAGGGCCGCGCCGGCCAGGTGGCCCTCACGCAGCGCGGCCACCAGCGCGTCCTGGTCGACGACTCCGCCCCTGGCCGCGTTGACCAGGATCGCGCCCTGCTTGAGCCGGGCCGGGTCGATCAGGCCGCGGGTCTCCTCCGACAGGGCGATCACCGCGACCACCACGTCGCTGGTGGACAGCAGCGTCTCCAGCTCGGTGTAGCCGGGGTCCTGCCGGGGCGTGCGCGTCCAGTAGGACACCTCGCAGCCCAGCGCACCGAACAGGGCTGCGCAGGCCACGCCGATCGGGCCGTAGCCGACGATCCCGACGCGCTGGCCGTGCAGCTCGCGGGGACGCAGCCCTTGCTGCGGCCAGCCGCCCGCGCGGACCGCGCCGTCCGCCTCGGCGAGCCTGCGCGTCAGCGACAGCGCGGCGGCCAGGCACCACTCCGACACCGCCACCGCGCTGACGCCCGCCGTGTTGGCCACCGCGACCCCCGCCGCGGCCAGGGCGGCCAGGTCGTGACCGTCCACGCCGACCGAGGGCTGCTGCACGAACGCCAGCCGGGGCGCCGCCGCGACCGCCTCGGCGTCCAGCGTGAGCACGCCCGTCCAGTCGCCGAGCACGAGCTCCGCCCCGGGCAGCGCAGCGAGCAGCGAGTCGCGGTCGCGCGCGGCCGGCACCCGCACCTCCACCCGGTCTGCGAGCGGGGAGAGCAGCCTGCGGATCAGGTCTTCGGGCAGGGGCGGGAGTGCCAGGAGGTTCCAGGGCGTCATGCGCCCACCGTAAAGCTCCCGATCACCTTGCGCATCAGCCCGGCGTTGCGCCGCCACTGGGCCTCGGTGAACGTCCAGGACAGGATGTAGGCGGCGTCGCCGACCGCGACGGCGCGCCGCACCTCGCGGTACCTCGTCCCCTGCGCGGCCCACGGCGTGTCACCGCCCGTCCCCGCGGTCCAGGCGAACTCCCACTCCACGGCCCTGATCCCCTGGTGGCTGACCGTCCTGCGGCCGATGTTGCGCACGTCCCCGGCGTCGCGTCGCACCAGCTCCTCCGCGTCGCGCAGGAGCTGGTGCGGGTCCACCTCGGCGTAGACGGCCGCCACGCCCAGGTGGCCGCTCCCGTCACGCCGGGTCCACTCGGTGTAGGACTCCCCCCGCGCGCCCCTCCAGCCGACGGGCCGCGCGATCGACCAGCCGTCGGTCGAGGTGTAGGCGCGCACCCGCGAGCGGGTCACGGTCGGGGAGGGCGTCGGGGTGAGCGTGTGCGTCGCGCTCACCCCCGGCGTGGTGGGCGTGGCCGGCGCGCTCGGCAGCGGGCTGGTGGCGGCCGCGTGCTGCGCCAGGCGCGGCGAGCCTTCGGCGGGCGCGGCGAGCTTGAGGTAGGTGACCGTGCCCGCCGCCACGACCAGGACCGCCGCCGTGGCCGCGGCGAGGAGCGCGCGGCTGGTACGGCGCGGCCGGCTCGGCGGCACGTGCTGATCGGCATGGGCGGGCCTGGCCGCGGAGATCGCGGCGAGCAACTCGTCGGCCTCCTGCGCGGTCAGCCGATCCTCCGGCTCCTTGCGCAGCAGCCCCTTGAGCACCGGATGCATGGCCGGCGGGATCCTGCGGTAGTCGGGCTCCTCGTTGAGCAGGGCGTTGAGTGTCGCCATGGGCTCGCCCCGCTCGAACGGCGAGCGGCCGAGCAGCGTGGCGTAGAGCGTGGCGCCCAGAGACCACAGGTCGGAGGCCGGGCCGGCCTCGGCGGCGCGCACCCGCTCGGGCGCCAGGAAGCTCGGCGAGCCGGTCACCATGCCGGTGCTGGTGAGCGAGGAGTCGCCTTCGGCGGTGGCGATGCCGAAGTCGGTGAGCACGGCCCTGCCCTCGTCGGTCAGCAGGATGTTGCTCGGCTTGACGTCGCGATGCAGGATGCCGAGCTCGTGGGCGGCGCGCAGCGCGGACAGCACCTGCCGTCCCAGGTCGGCCGCCTGCCGCACCGGAAGGGCTCCGGAGGCGGCGACGACGTCCTCGACCGAGGAGGCGCTCACCAGCTCCATGATGATCCACGGGCGGCCGTCCTCCTCGACCACGTCGTAGATCGCCACGACCGCGGGATGGTTGAGCTTGGCCGCGGTGCGCGCCTCGCGCGCGGTGCGGACGAGCTGGCGCTCGTGGTCGGCCCGGGGCAACCCGTCCGGGAGCACCACCTCTTTGATCGCGCACTGGCGGTTGAGCAGCGTGTCGCGGCCTTCCCAGACCACGCCCATCCCCCCGCGGCCAAGCTCGCGAAGTAACTCGTAGCGCTTGGCGATCAACCGGCTGCTATCCGAAACCATGTCCTACCCCTGTAGACCACCCGAATAGTGGGCAAGTTTCCCATACCTCATATGCCTCTGGCGGACGGTCGGGGAGGCGTCTTGCCACGAGTCACCGAATGTTGTTCTACTGATGTCGCCCTAGGTCGCCCAGATCCACCCGAGGAGTCGTTCATGTCCGAAGCCCGACAGGGCCCGCTGTCCGGGATCCGCGTGCTCGAGCTCGCCGGGCTGGCGCCCGGGCCGTTCGCCGGGATGATGCTCGCCGACCACGGCGCCGAGGTGCTGCGGGTGGACCGGGTCTCCGCCGTGTCCGACCGGCCTCGCACGGACGTCATGGATCGCGGCAAGCGCACGATCGGCCTGGACCTGAAGTCACCCGAGGGCGTGGCCGCGTTCAAGGACCTGGTGCGCGGCGCCGACGTGGTCATCGAGGTCTTCAGGCCGGGTGTGGCCGAGCGGCTCGGCATCGGCCCCGACGACCTGCACGCGGTGAACGAGCGGCTGGTCTACGGCCGGATGACCGGCTGGGGACAGGACGGGCCACTGGCTCCGACCGCGGGTCACGACATCGACTACATCGCGATCTCCGGGGTGCTGTCCATGCTCGGCCGCGAGGGCGACAAGCCCACCCCGCCGATCAACATCCTGGGCGACTTCGCCGGCGGCGGTCTCATGCTCGCCTACGGCGTGCTGCTGGCGCTGCTGGAGCGCGGGCGCACCGGCCAGGGCCGGGTCATCGACGCGGCCATGGTCGACGGGGCCGCGATCCTGTTCGCGATGTTCTACCAGGGCGTGCGGAGCGGCGGCTGGGGCCCGCGCGGCACGAACCTGCTCGACACCGGCGCCCCGATGTACGACACCTACGAGACGGCCGACGGCCAGTATCTGGCGGTGGGCTCGCTGGAGCCGCAGTTCTGGGACGCCATGGTGACCCTCATGGGCCTGACGGACCTGCCGGACCGCGGCGACCGGCAGCAGTGGCCGGCGTTGAAGGAGCGGCTGGCGCGGGAGTTCAAGTCCAGGACCCGCGCCGAGTGGGAGGCGGTGTTCGAGGGCTCCGACGCGTGCGTCTCGCCGGTCCTGTCCATGGCGGAGGCGCCTGACCACCCGCACAACATCGCCCGGGGCGGCTTCGTCCAGGTCGGCGGCGTCAGCCAGCCGGCGCCCGCGCCGCGCCTGCTCGGCACGCCCGCCCAGGACCTGGCCCCCGCGACCAGACTCGAAGACCTCTCCTCCTGGGGGATCACCGCGGAGGCCGCCGCCAAGCTGCGCTCCCAGGGGGTGCTGGCCTGACTCACCCGGCCCGAAGGCGGGCGGCCCTGGTGAACTGGTCGTCGAACCGGCGCGGGAACGGCAGCACGCGATGCTTGTGCCGGTGCGGCGCGGCCTGCCGGACCGTGTTGAACCCGGCGGCGGAGATGATCCGCGCGGCGCCCGCGAACAGCGGCCAGGCGGGGCGGGCGGCCAGATGGGCCACCTCGGGTGGCAGACCGGCCGGGGCGACCGGCGAGACCAGCGTGATCCGGGGTCGGGCCCCTTCGGCGGCGGCGCTCTCGCGGGCGTAGGCGACCAGCTCCATGGTCTCCTCCGGCGGCCCGGAGTGCACGACCAGCCAGCCGCCCGCCTCCAGGACGGGCACGTCGCCGGCCGGCGGGTCGGTCAGCGCCAGCGGCTCGACCCGTGCCGACACCGACCGGAGGAACGCCAGGTGCGGCCCGGACACCGGCTCGACCAGCCACGTCCGGTCGAACCGCGGCGTCTGGGAGATCAGCGGCCGGTAGGCGTCCCACCGCAGGAGCCGCGCCAGGTGCACCACCGGCACGCCCGGCGGCAGCCCGGCCCGGGTGAGCTCACCCTCCAGCCCGGCGGGGAAGGCGTCGACCACGATCTCGGCCGCGTCCGGCAGCCGGTCCGGCCACTCGGTCAGGATCGTCGCCTCGGCGCCCGGATGGACGGTGTGCAGGTAGGCGCGGACGCGGGTGAGATGGCCGAAGCCGCCGCCGCGTGCATAGCAGACGATCACTCGATCTCGCCGAACACCCGCAGGTAGCCCTCCGTCTCGGCGGCCACCGTGAAGTCCCCGCGCACCCGCTCCCCCGCCGCCCTGCCGAGCTTGGCCAGCTCCTCGCCGGTGGCCCTGGCCGCCCGGTCCACGGCCCTGCGGCAGTCGTGCGGGTCCCCGGCCCTGAACCGGAAGCCGATCCGGTCGTCGACCAGGTCCGCCAGCCCGCCCGCGTCGGACGCGAGCAGCGGGACGCCCAGGGCGGCCGCCTCCAGGGCGACGTTCGGCAGCCCGTCGTAGAACGACGGCAGCGCCACCAGGTCACAGGAGGCGTAGACGGCGGGCAGCTCGTAGCGGTCGAGGAACGGCAGCCGGGTGTGCTCGACCGGCACCGCCAGCCGCTCCTCGAGCTCGCCGACGAGCAGCAGGTGGAAGGCGTCCGCGTGACCGGAGGCGGCCAGCGCGTCGAGCAGGAAGCCGACGCCCTTCTTGTTCTTGAGCTGGCCGACGAGCCCGATCATCCGCCTGCCGCCGGCGGCGGCGCGCCGGGCCTGGGCCGCCTCGCGCTCCGAAGGCAGCAGCTCCCAGCCGGAGGTGTCGATGCCGTTGGCCACCCAGCGCACCCGCGCACCGGGCACCAGGGCCGACACCAGCGGCGCGTGCCCCGAGGCCACCACGCACACCGTGTCCGAGGCCCGCAGCGCGTCCAGCAGCGCCGTCCTGCGCCGAAGCGAGAACACACCGGTGTCGAAGTCGTTGCCGCGCAGCAGCGTGACCAGCGGCGCCCCCAGCCAGGCGGCCAGCACCGGGGCCGCGAGCATCCCGTACGAGCCGCCGAACGCCACCACGTGCGTGTAGCGCTCGCCCGCCAGCACCGTCCACAGCCTGCGCAGCGCGTGCTCCGGGTTGTCCTCCAGCGGCGCGGTCAGCAGCCGCCCGCCCTGCCCGGCCTCGACCCGCCAGGGCCGCTCCCGCCTGGTCAGGTGGGCCACGTCGAGCTCGGCCCCCGCCCCGCGCAACCCTCGCACGATCCTGTAGCACGACTCGGCCATACCGCCGCGGCTCGGCGGGTAGTGCTCGGTGATCCACAGGATGCGCATCAGCTGTCCACGAAGTCGCGCTCGCCGTCGTCGAAGTCGCCGGGGTCGCCGAAGTCCGCCTGGTCCTCGGGGTCGAACGCGCCCCGGTCGAAGTCGTCGAAGTCGGTGTACCAGCCCGGCTGGGTGTAGGCGGGCAGGGTCTGGTGGGAGTGGTGACCGCGGTAGCCGACCGTCCACAGCGGGTCGTACGGCGTGCCGTAGCCCTGGGCGGCCGCGCACTCGGGGCACAGCCCGGCGTACGCGCCGGGCACCGCGTGCCGGTCGCACACCGGCCGGCCGCAGCGGGCGCAGGCGGTCACCGAGGCCCTGCCGCAGCGGCCGAGCACCAGGAATCCGGTGCTCACCAGGCACGGGGTCATGCGCTCCGCCTCCTTCTCGCCGGGGTCCACCGGAACAGCTCGGTCGCCACCGTCATCATCAGCGGCAGCTCGTCGGCCTGCCTCGGCATGGGCAGTTTGGCCACCGCCCTGATCACCATCCGGGAGCGGCCGCGCGGCCGCACCCGGATCCACGGCGGAGGTGGGCTGCCCGGCTGCTGGAACGGCTGGCCCTTGGCCAGCGAGCGGGTCGCGTAGACGCGCTGCACCGCCTTCGTCTTGGTCTTGCTCTTACGCTTGCCGCGCGGATTGACCTTCACCACGTGGCGGTGCCTGACCACGTCGGTGACGGCGAGCTCCAGCACGCTGCCGTCGCGCAGCTCGGAGCGCACGCTCAGCCAGGAGTCGAACACCCACCACTGCTGGGCCCTGCGCACCGGGCGCACGACCGGCAGGTCCTGCCGCGGCCCGGCCTTGCCCGGCACGTCGCGGCCCCGCAGATCGGCCGTGACGCCGACCCTGCCGCGGTCCACGTCCTCGCACAGCAGCCTGATCAGCGGCACCAGCACGCTCTCGGTGCGCTCGGGCAGCCGCCACTTGCGCCTGCGGACGACCGCTCCGTGGCGTGCCAGGCTGGCGATCAGCGCCGCCCACTCCGCCCTCGGCAGCGTCGCCGACAGCGTGCGCTCCCAGATGAGCTTCTGGTGCAGCGGATGGAACCCGGCGATGGCCGCCCGTGTCTTCCGCCAGAACATGCTTCGAAACCCTACACACGGCGGTACACGGCGGCGAGGCGCTCACGGGAATCGGCCCAGGTGGGCACCCTGCGGCGGGCCCGCCCGGCGAGCTCGCGGGCCGCCTCGGGATACTCCAGCGTGATCCTGATCGCACGCGCCAGCTCGGCCGGCCGGTCGGGCGCGACCAACCGCCCGTCGTCGCCGAGGATCTCCCGTACGGCGGGCAGGTCGGAGGCGACGACCGGGGTGCCGGCGGCCATCGACTCCAGGATCTTGAGCGGGGCGCAGCCCTGGTCCAGGTTGCGCGGGCAGGCGGTCAGCGGCGCCACGGACACCGCCGCCCCGGCCAGCCAACCGGCCACCTGCTCATGCGGCAGCGTGAACCGCCACACGACCCGCTCCGCCACGCCCAGCCGCTCGGCCAGGCGCTGGAACGGCCTGGCGCGGCGCTCGGGCACCGACGAGCAGATCACCAGGCGCAGCGTGGTCAGGTCGGCCAGCCTGGCGAAGGCCCGCAACAGCACGTCCACGCCCTGCCAGCGCTGCAGCGCACCGACGTAGATCAGGTACGGTCCCGCACCCGCCGGGGAGACAGGGGCCGTGGCGGGGCTGCCTGGGCTGGGGCCGTGGCCGGAGGGGACAGGGTGCGCGCCGTTGGGGACGTGGTAGATCTTTTCCGGATTTATCCCCATTTTGCGGATGGCATCCCCGATAACGCGCGAAGGCACGACGACCGCGTCAGCACGCTCCAAGCAGCGCAGCTCCAGCGCCCGCAACTTGGCCAGCGTCGAGGGGGCCGCCTGCGGCCAGGTGTGCGGCAGCTCGATGGACGGCAGCCCGTTCGCCTCGTACACCAGCTTGACCGGAAGGCCGAGCGCCGGCAGCGCGCTCCACGGGTCGCGCACGTGCACCAGCTCCAGCGTCTCCTGGTGTGCCCGGAGATGCGCGGCCACCCAGTGCGAGTAGGCCTCGGCCCGGTCGATCAGGTTGGGCACCCGCATGTCGAACCGGGCTATCCGGACGTCGCCCTCCTGCTGGTAGCGCGGCAGACCGCCCCCGCCGAGCACACCCAGCAGTCCGCCGCCGAAGTGGTCGGACAGCTCGCCCGCCATCTGGCCGATGTGCACGGCCGACCCCTTGCTGGAGGGGAACCGGTCGAAGGCGAAGTAGGCCGCGCGCACGGCCCACAGCCTAGGGGCGCCCACCGGCGTACGACGTCAGACGGCGATGTAAAGGTCCGCGCCGCCGGGGTGGTGCACCTCCAGATCGGTGGCGAACGACCGGGCGGGCGTGCCGCCGGACTCGGTGTGCTTCCAGACCCGCTGCCAGGCGTCGACGATCGCCTGCGGCATCTGCCCGCGTGCTTCGACCTTGAGCGACCTGGCCGCCGGGACGCGCACGGCGACCATGCCCTCGGGCAGCCGTGGCACGGTGCGCACGGCTATGCCGACGATCTGCGTGTAGGCACCGTGGTGGTCGCTTTCGTAGTCGGTGAGCACCGCGTAGAGAAGCTCGTCGGCGCGGCCCGGTACGTGCGCGAACGCGCCGGGGGCACCGGCCCGCTGCCACAGCACGGGCAGCTTGGCCCGGTCAGGGTCCAGCTCGTCAGCGTTCGTGGTGCGTACGGCAAAGCCTACGACGACCAGTTCGTCCCGATTGGTGACGTCCACATGCCTCTCCATCCCCCATAAGTACCCCGGCCGATCATAAGCCCCCGAGAAAGGGGGAATTCCATTGTTGAGACTGTCACCTCATAAGATGGATGAACGTGAAATTTCTGAACGGCATGGAGCCGCACTACGACCTGACCTACAGCGACGTGTTCATGGTCCCGTCGCGCTCGTCGGTCAACTCCCGGCTCGCGGTCGACCTCTCGACGCACGACGGCACGGGCACCACCATCCCCCTCGTGGTGGCCAACATGACCGCGGTGGCCGGCCGGCGCATGGCCGAGACCATCGCGCGGCGGGGCGGCATCACGGTGATACCGCAGGACATTCCCTTCGACGTCGTCGCGAACGTCGTCGACTGGGTCAAGAAGCGCGATCTGGTGCACGACACCCCGCTCACCCTCACCCCGCACGACACCGTCGGCGAGGCACTGCAACTGCTGCCCAAGCGCGCCCATGGCGCGGTCATCGTCGTCGACTGGGAGAACCGGCCGGTCGGCGTGGTGACCGAAGCCGACTGCCAGGGCGTGGACATGTACACCCAGCTCGCCCAGGTGATGTCCAGCGAGCTGCTGACCCTGCCCGCCGGCCTCGACCCGCGTACCGCCTTCGACCGGCTGCACGAGGGCCGCCACCGCCTGGCCCCCATCGTGGACGGCGACGGCCGCCTGGTCGGCATCCTCACCCGCCTCGGCGCGCTGCGCGCCACCCTCTACGCCCCCGCGCTCGACGCCGAGGGCAGGCTCCGCGTCGCCGCCGCCGTCGGCGTTAACGGCGACGTCGCCGCCAAGGCGAAGGAGCTGCTGGAGGCCGGCGTCGACTGCCTGGTGGTCGACACCGCCCACGGCCACCAGGAGAAGATGATCTCCGCTCTGAGGGCCGTACGGGCGCTCGACCCCGGCGTGCCGGTCGCGGCGGGCAACGTGGTGACCGCGGCAGGGGTGCGCGACCTGGTCGACGCGGGCGCCGACATCGTCAAGGTCGGTGTCGGACCCGGCGCGATGTGCACCACCCGGATGATGACCGGCGTCGGCCGGCCGCAGTTCTCCGCCGTGCTGGAGTGCTCGGCCGAGGCCCGCCGGCTCGGCCGGCACGTGTGGGCCGACGGCGGCGTCCGCCACCCGCGCGACGTGGCGCTCGCCCTGGCGGCCGGGGCGGCGAACGTGATGGTCGGCTCGTGGTTCGCCGGCACCTACGAGTCGCCCGGCGACGCCCGCACCGACGCGGACGGGCGCAAGTACAAGGAGAACTTCGGCATGGCCTCCGCACGCGCCGTGCGGCTGCGCACCGCCGAGGACAGCCCGTTCGACCGGGCGCGGAAGGCACTGTTCGAGGAGGGCATCTCCACCTCGCGCATGTATCTGGATCCGCGGCGGCCCAGCGTGGAGGACCAGATCGACGCGATCGTGGCCGGCCTGCGCTCCTCGTGCACCTACGCGGGCGCCTCGAACCTGGAGGAGTTCCACCAGCAGGCCGTCGTCGGCATCCAGGGCTCCTCGGGCTATGCGGAGGGCATGCCGCTGCACCAGAGCTGGTGACGCCTCAGGTGCGCCGCCAGCCGCCCGCCGCGTGGATGCCGCCGTCCACGTGGAGGGTCGTGCCGGTGACGAACCTGGCCAGATCGCCGGCCAGGAAGACCGCCGCGCCCGCCGCGTCAGCCGGATCGCCGAGATGGCCGAGCGGCGGAGTCCGTACCGGATCGAACGGGAGCGGTGCGGCCAGCATGCGCTCGCGCACCCCCGACTCCCCCTCGGTGGGCAGGGCGTCGGGGGCGATCGAGTTGACCCTGATCCCGCGCGGGGCCAGCTCGAGCGCCAGCGACCTGGTCAGGCTCTCCAGAGCCGCCTTCATGGCCGCGTAGACGGCGAACCCGGGCGCCGCCTGATGAGCCTCGCTGGAGGTGAGGTTGATGATCGACGAGCCCGGGCCCATCAGCGGCAGCATGCGCCTGATCATGCCGGTGACCTGGGTGAAGTTCTCGTCGATCAGGGTGCGCTCGCCCTTCGCCGAGACGTCGGCGAAGGGTGCGTGGAAGGTCCCCCCGACGTTGTTGACCAGCACGTCCACGCGGCCCCAGCGCTCGGCCACCGCCTGCCCGAACACCTCCACGGCCATCGGGTCGCGCACGTCCAGCGTCATCGCCGGCTCACCGTACGGTTGGTCCAGGTCGCAGGTGGCGACCCGGGCCCCGAAGGCCTCGAAGGTCTCCGCGATCGCCCGCCCGATCCCCCGGGCCGCTCCGGTGACCACGGCGACGCGCCCGGTGAGCAGGATCGCATCGGGAGAAAGTGCGGCCATGGACGATGACGATATCCCGACCGCATAGAGTCGTCGGGTTCATTCCCATCGTCATCAGGAGCACTTCGTGGCACTCGAGAAGCCGGAGATCGACTTCCCGGAGGGCAACCCGCCCGCCGACCTGGAGATCGAGGACATCGTCGTGGGGGACGGCCCCGAGGCCAAGCCGGGTCACAACGTGAGCGTCCACTACGTCGGCGTCGCGTTCTCCACCGGCGAGGAGTTCGACGCCTCGTGGAACCGCGGCCAGGCCTTCGAGTTCCCGCTCGGCGGCGGCCGGGTCATCGCGGGCTGGGACAAGGGGGTCGCGGGCATGAAGGTCGGCGGCCGCCGCAAGCTCGTCATCCCGCCGCAGCTCGGCTACGGCAACGCCGGCGCGGGCGCCCGCATCAAGCCGGGAGAGACGCTCATCTTCGTGGTGGACCTCCTCGGCGTCCGCTAGCCCATTCGGGCAGGGATCCGGAAATTCAGCTTTTCGGGTCCCTGCTCCGGTGGAGGCCTTTTTGAATACGGCACGGCCTCGGTTGGGGAATTGTCGCCTGGGTGAGGCACCATAGCGGTGTGCTACTGATCGACGTGGTCCGGGTGTCCGAAGCGGTGACGCGCACGTCCGCGCGGCTCGGCAAGGTCGGCCATCTGGCGGAGCTGCTCGGCCGGGTCGGCCCGGACGAGGCGGAGATCGCCATCTCTTATCTGTCGGGCGAGCTGCCGCAGCGCCAGGTCGGCGTGGGCTGGCGCGGCCTGCAGGATCTGCCGGGCCCCAAACTGGCGGCCACGGCCACGCTCACCGACGTCGACGCCCTCCTGACGAAGATCAAGGCGGTGTCCGGCCAGGGTTCACAGGCGGCGCGCAAAGCCCTGGTCACGCAGCTGTTCGGCGGGCTCACCAGCCAGGAGCAGGCGTTCATGCTCAAGCTGCTGAGCGGCGAGCTGCGTCAGGGCGCGCTCGACGGGGTGATGATCGAGGCGATCGCCAAGGCGTCGGGAGCCGCGTCCGCCGACGTGCGGCGAGCGCTGACGCTACGCGGCTGGTTGCCCGCGGTGGGCGCGGCCGCGCTGGCGGGCGGAGTGGCCCAGCTGCGGGCCTTCAAGCTGGAGGTCGGCCGGGCCGTCTCCCCCATGCTGGCCGGCAGCGCCCCCAATGTCGCCGCCGCCCTGGACAAGGCCCACACCCCGGCGGCCCTGGAGTGGAAGCTCGACGGCATCCGCGTCCAGGCGCATCGCTCCGGTGGCGAGGTCAAGGTGTTCACCCGCACCCTCGACGACATCACCGCCCAGGTGCCGGAGCTGGTCGAGGCCGTGCTCGCGCTGGCCGCCGACGACCTGGTGCTCGACGGCGAGGTGATCGCCCTGCGCCCCGACGGCCGCCCGCACCCCTTCCAGGTGACGGCCGCACGCACGAGCAGCAGGACCAACGTCGCCCGGTTGCGCGAGGAGACCCCGCTGCACGTGTTCTTCTTCGACGCGCTCCGCGTCGGCGGGGCCGACCTGCTCGACCTGCCCTACTCCGAGCGGCAGCAGGCCCTGGCCGGGGCGGTCCCCCCGGGTCTCCTCACCCCCCGCCTGGTCACCTCCGACGTGGCGGAGGCGGAGAAGTTCTTCACCGAGGTGGTCAAGGCCGGCCACGAGGGCCTGGTCGTCAAGTCCCTCGGCTCCCCCTACGCCGCGGGCCGCAGGGGCGCCGGCTGGATCAAGGTCAAGCCCCGCCACACCCTCGACCTGGTCGTCCTGGCGGCCGAATGGGGCCACGGCCGCCGCGAGGGCAAGCTGTCCAACCTCCACCTCGGCGCCCGCGACCCGGACTCCGGCGGCTTCGTCATGCTCGGCAAGACCTTCAAGGGCCTGACGGACGAGCTCCTCGCCTGGCAGACCGAGCGTTTCCTGGAGCTGGCCGACGGCCCCACCGACGAGTGGACGGTCCCGCTCCGCCCCGAGCTGGTGGTGGAGATCGCCTTCGACGGGGTGCAGCGCTCACCCCGCTACCCCGGCGGCATGGCGCTGCGTTTCGCCCGCGTGCTGCGCTACCGCCTCGACAAGCGCCCCGAAGAGGCCGACACCGTGGAGACGGTCCGCTCCCTGATGGTGTGACCACCCGAGTCGCGTGGCCGCGGCGGTTCGGGGAATGGGGCAGTCATGGGGGACACCGAACGGCCGCGGATCGCCATCTCGAGCTGCCTGCTCGGCGTCCCCGTGCGCTACAACGGCGGTCACAGCCGCGACAGGTTCCTGGACGACACGCTCTCTCAGCACGTCGACTGGATCCCCATCTGCCCGGAGATGGAGATCGGGCTGGGCGCGCCCCGTGACGCGCTCCGCCTCGAAGACTCCGAAGGCGGCCCCCACCTCGTCACCCGCCGGACCGGTCAGGACCACACCGAGCCCATGAACGCGCTGGCCACCTCCCGGATCCCGCGGCTGGACGCCGACGGCTACGTCTTCAAGGCCAAGAGCCCGAGCTGCGGAGTCCGCGGCGTGACGCTGCACCGGGGCGGCACCGTCGTCGACCACAAACACCGCGGCCTGTTCGCCGCCGCGGTGATGGACGCGCACCCCCTGCTTCCGGTGGAGGACGAGGGCCGGCTGCACGACCCTGTCCTGCGGGAGGCGTTCGTCGAACGCGTCTTCGCGCACGCCCGCCTGCGCGCCCTCCTCGAGGGCGACTGGCTGCCGCGCGACCTGATGGCGTTCCAGGCCAGGCACAAGATGCAGATCATGTCCCACGCCTCCTACCAGGAGACGGGCCGCCTCGCCGCCGCGTCAGGCACCCGTCCCCGGGAGCCTCTCGCCACCGAGTACGCCGAGGCGTTCAAGAGCGCGCTCACCCACCGGACGTCGGTCGGCCGCCACGTGAACGCGTTGCAGCACTGCCTCGGCATGCTCGATCTCGACCACGTCCTCCGGGACGACCTGCTCGACGTGATCGAGTCGTACCGGGCGAGGCGGGTGGCGCTGAGCGTGCCGATGGCGCTCCTGCGCCATCACGCGCGGCGAGCCGAAGCCGCCTATCTCGCAGAGCAGACGTACTTCCGCCCGTATCCGGACGAGCTGGCCCTGCGCAACCACGTCACTCCCTGACCTCGATCAGGCGAGCGGGAACGGCTGCCCGTGCTCGCTCTGCGGGCGCGGGCCGAAGATCCGGCGCTCGGCGGCGGTGATCCTCAGGTCGTTGATGCTCGCCTCCCGCCGCGCCATGAGGCCGCCCTCGTCGAACTCCCACAGCTCGTTGCCGTAGCTGCGCCACCACTGCCCGTCCGCGTCGTGCGATTCGTACTGGAAACGGACGGCGATGCGGTTGTCGGTGAACGCCCAGAGTTCCTTGCGGAGCGCGTAGTCGAGCTCCTTCTCCCACTTGCGCGTCAGGAAGGCGCCGATCTCGTCCCGGCCGGTGACGAACTGGTCGCGGTTACGCCAGACCGAGTCCGGCGTGTAGGCCGGCGCCACCCGCTCCGGGTCGCGGGTGTTCCAGGCGTCCTCGGCGGCCTGGACCTTGGTACGGGCGGTCTCGGCGGTGAAGGGCGGGACGGGCGGGCGCGTCATGCGTACTCCTTGGTGATCAGCTTGCGGTAGTCGGGAAGCCTCCGGAGGAAACCGGCGGTGACCGCGCCGACAACGCGATCATCACGACGGTATTCGGCGAGGAACCGGCCGTCGGGCTCGGCGGCCACCAGGCGTGTCTCGTAGCCGGCGCCCGTGAGACCGACGGATTGCAGCCGGTGGCCGTACAGATGGCACCAGAACGACGGCACGGGGTCGAACCGGCCGCCGACGCCCAGCAGCGCGCGGGCCGCGTGGGCGCCCTGCCCGACGGCGTTGCTGTAATGCTCGACCCGGGTCGTCCGGCCCCCGAGAAGGGAGGACGGCCAGCGGGCGACGTCACCGGCCGCGGCCACGCCCGGCGCGGCCAGCCCCCACCGGTCCACCACGACGCCGCCGTCGAGGCGCAGACCGGAACCGCGGAGCCAGTCGACCTCCGGCTCGGCGCCGAGGGCCGGCACGAGGAGATCGGCCGGCAGCACGGTGCCGTCGTCGAGGTGGACCCGCTCGACCCGGCCGCCGCCGGTGGCGGCGCGGACGCGGCGGCCGAGCCGCAGGTCGACGCCGTGGGCGCGGTGCAGGCCGGCGACGATCGCGCCGACGCGCTCCCCCAGCGGCCGGCGCAGCGGCACCCGGCCGGAGCCGACCAGGGTGACCGGCAGGCCAAGGGTCCGCAGGGTGGCGGCGAGCTCCGAACCGACGAACCCGGCTCCCGCGATGACCACGCGGGGCCGGGTGGCGAGGGCGGCGCGCAACCTCCGGGCGTCGTCGAGGCCACGCAGCGTGACCACGCCCGGCAGCGCGTCCGAACCGGGCAGCCCGCGGGCGCGGACCCCCGTCGCGATCACCAGCCCGTCGTAGGCGACGGGCGGCAGGCGGCCTCGCAGGAGCCTGCGTCCGGGCAGGTCCAGGCCCGTCGCCGGCTGGCCGAGCAGCCAGCTCGCGCCCAGGTCTGCCGCGCCGGGCAGCTCGACACCGCCCGCTCCGGGCAGCAGGTACTCCTTGGACAGCGGCGGCCGCCGGTAGGGGCGATGGCGCTCGGCGCCGACCATCACGAGCTCGCCGTCGTACCCGAGCCGGCGGAGCTCCTGCGCGGCGCTCAGACCGGCCGGCCCGGCGCCGGCGACGGCGATCCGGCGCACCGGATCAGGCCCTGTCCAGGACGATGGCCTGTACGGGGCAGGCACGGACGGCCTCTTCGACCGCGGGCCGTTCGGTGTGCTCCGGCGCGGTGTCGTAGACCAGCTCGTCGTCCTCGTCGAGGGAGAACACCTCCGGGGCGGCGAACACGCACTGGGCATGGGTCTGGCAGAGCGTCATGTCGACACTGACGCGCATCACGGCTCCTCTCGGGCTGGGCTTCGGGGGCTTTCAGGCTGGGTTGAACCGGGAGTACTTGCCGAACGACCAGCGCTGCCGGACCGCGTCCGTGACCTGGACGACCTGGTCGACGTCGAAGTCGACCAGCCGCTGGGCGCCGGGCACCGCCGCGGCCCGCTCCGGGGCCCAGTCGACGCGGGCGCGGCCGGTCAGGTGCAGCGTGTGACCGCGTTCCCAGTCGACGAACAGCAGGCCGCAGCGCGGGTCGAGGTCGAGGTTGCCCAGGGTCATGTACATCGAGTTGCCGACATAGTCGGGCCAGGTGAGCCGCCGGTCGCCGGTCACCTCGACGAAGCCGGGGTTGCCGCCGCGGTGTGACACGTCGGTGCCCAGGCCGGCCGCGCGGGTGGCGACGAAGAAGGTGTCGGCCGCGGAGATCCACCGAACCTGGTCGGCGGTCGGGGTCCGGCTGGTGAGCGCCGTGGTGCTCGCCACGGGGAGGTCGTCTTCGTCCACCGTACGGGTCTGGATGTATTTCGGGCAGTTCGAGTACACCTGCTCGGTGTGCACACGGAGCCGGTCGCCGTCCCTGCGGGCCCGGCCGTTGACCCGCATCCGGCGGCGGCTGGCCGGCTCGATGGCGAGCATGCCGATGTCCCGCTCGGTGTCGAAGCGTCCGGCCAGCGGATCGCCGTCGCGGGGCAACAGGCCGGCGACGACGGTGCGGGCGTCGGGCGCGGCGGTGAAGCCGGCCGGCCCCGTCAGCACGCTGGCCCAGACCGCCCCGGCGTCGTCGGCCGCCGCGATCACCAGCATGCGCTGCCGGCTGAGGAACTCGGCTGCCACCGGGGGGATGGCAGCGCCGACGCCGGCCGATCCCCAGCTGCCGGCGGTGACTCCGGCGCGGCGCTGCACCCGCTGTTCGCCTTCGTGGAGCATGGCGACTCCTTTCTCGAGGCCGGCCCGGGACGCGCGGCGGCCCGGGCCGGGGGTTTCTAGAAGAATCCGCAGGTCGGCGCACCCTGCGTGGGGGCCGATGCGGTCTCGGCGCCGGCCGGCGCGTAGATCTCCAGGCGGATGCCGTCCGGGTCGGTGAAGAACACGCCGCCGGAGGACGCGCCTTCGCCGTGCGGCACGATCCCGTCGTAGACCAGCTCCGCGCCGAGATCGCGCAGGACCGTCTCGGCGCGCCGCACCGCCTCGATGTCGGGCACCTGGAACGACAGGTGGTGAAGTCCGGGCAGGCCGGTGGCGAACGTGCCGGAGCTCTGCTGCCACAGCGTCACCAGCAGGGTGCCGTCGCGGCCGAGGAAGGCGAACCTGCGGTCACCCTCGGTCTGCTCGCCGAGGATCTCGAAGTCGAAGACCTGGCGATAGAAGGCGATCGAGCGGGCGAGATCGGTCACGTTCAAGCCGACATGACCGGTCTGCAGAGTGGGCGTGCTCATGCGGTACCTCCGTGGGTGCGTACCGGTGGCCAGGCAGGCTCCGCCACCGGAATTTCTAATGGATCGATAGAGTGGATACCGTTAGATAGTGGCGGATGTTTCTCACGGCGTCAAACGGCCGGTACCGTTAGAAGCATGAACGTGGCCGACATCACCGGTGGTGGAGCCCCCATCCTGGGCGAGCCGCTGCCGATCGAGCTCGGCAACACCGCCTACGCGGTTCGCGGCCGGCTCATGGACGGTCTGGAGACCATCGACCACCTGGCCGCCTGGCTGCGGGACGTACGCCCACGCCTGGCGATCCGGCCGTCGGACGCCGACCTGCTCGGCGTGACCGGCGACGACCTGCGCCTGGCCCGCGAGCTCCGCGAGACGATCCGGCAGTTGGCGGCCGCGGCCGCGGCAGGCCAGGATGCCGATCCCGGCGCGGTCACGACGCTCAACCACCTCGCACGGCAGGCCGCGCGCTGGCACGAGCTGCGCGTCGCCCCCGAGCCGCATGTGGTGGTGTGCGCCGAGGGCCGCCCGGTGGCGGCCGCGCTCTCCGCGCTCGCCGATGACGCGGTCACCCTGTTCGGCGGGCCGGCACGGCACGGCGTGCACGCATGCCAGGGGCCCGGCTGCCGGCTCCACTTCGTCCGCGAGACGCCGCGCCGCGAGTGGTGCTCGGCCGGCTGCGGCAACCGCGCCCGAGCGGCCCGCCACTACGCCAAGGTGCGCGACCACGGGCCGCACAGCTCCTGAGGGCGTTCCGCCCACGTGCCGAGGAGTGGTCTCTCCGTTCAGCCGGAAAGTGGCCGTACCACGACAGGCCACTCGCCCCTAGGCTCGACACCCGCAAGCGCCCCCGCCTCAGGAGACGATCACGTGATCAGCGTCGGCAGACTCCTCCCGTCCGATAGAGACGCCTGGGAGGCCCTGTTCGTCGCGTACATCGACTTCTACCAGCGGGTCGAGCCGGCTGAAATGTACGACCGGGCCTGGCGGGAATTCCAGGCGGACACGCGCCTGCACGCCCTTGGAGCGAGGCTGGACGGCAGGCTCGTCGGCATCACGCATTTCCTCGTCCACGGCAGCACATCGGCGCCCGACGCCGACGTGTGCTACCTGCAGGACCTGTTCACCGCCCCGGACGTGCGGGGCCAGGGCGTGGCACGCGCGTTGATCGAGGCCGTCACCACCTGGGCCACGACCCAGGGATGCTCCCGCGTGTACTGGAACACCCAGGCCTCGAACATCACCGCGCGCCACCTGTACGACAAGGTGGCCGAGAACCACGGCTTCATCAAGTACCAGATCGACCTGCCACGGGACCACGCCGAGCAGCAGTGAGCGGGCCGCGCCGCGGTCCCGGCCGCTCTTCTTGCAGCCACCGCTGATCTGCCGGCGATCGCACCGGCACCTCGGCGCGACAAGCCGGCCACCGCGGAGCCGCGCCTCCGAGAGGTCACACCCACCCTCGCCCGACCGCCCCAGCGGACCCGCACCGAGATTCAGCGCCGCGCCTACCACCCTGGCCTCCTGAAGGGGTCCCCCACCTCGCACGGACCGGTAGGACTGCGGCCCATCGCAACACACCAGCGGACCGCTCGGTCATTCGGTCATGCGGCGCGACCGCGCGATGAGGGTCGGCCTGCTTCCCGCCCACCGTTCGCTTTCCCCTGAAGACAAGGATCAGCACTCCCCTGAGCCGAGCCCTCGGCGGCGGTCGACGCCGGGCAGGCGCCGCTGGGTCACCGTCACCGCAGGCGTGGCCGTCATCGCCGCCGCCTCCACCACCGCCTGGGCCGCGGCGAATCACCTGAACACCTCCGTGACCGCCTCCGCCTTCACCCCGTCGAACGCCGCAGCAACCACACCGGCGAGCACCTCGCCGGGCGGTGCGGCCACCGCGTCCCCTGCCGGCTCGCCAGGCGTCCAGCCCACCGCCACGGCGTCCCTCAGGCGAGCGACCGGCACCCCCACGCCGGCGACGGAGGCCGAGTCCCCCCGGACAGTCGCCACGTCCCCGCCGAAGCCCGTCAAGGCAGCCGAGCGCAGGGCGGAGACCAGGTCGGCCAAGCCCAAGGCCCGCGTCATCTCCTCGGGTGCCTGCGGTGCGTCCTTCTACGACGAGCCCCAGATGACGGCCAGCGGCGAGCGCTTCAACCCCTCGGCGATGACCGCGGCCCACAGGACCCTGGCCCTCGGCACCAGGGTCCGCGTCACGGCCCCGGCCAGCGGTGAGTCCGTGACGGTGCGCATCAACGATCGCGGCCCGTACGTCGGCGGACGCTGCCTCGACCTCTCCAGAGCTGCCTTCGCCAAGATCGGCAGCACGGACGCCGGAGTCATGAGGGTCAAGTACGAAGTCCTGGCCCGCTGACCATTCAGCGGCTCACCGGCTCGATTTCCGGCCCGAGACACCGAGCAGCTCTTCCAGTGAACGAACGCAGTTAATCCTTGCGTGACCGACGCCCAGAATCCTGGATATATCACCCAGAGCCGAGAACGAAAACCCGCCCTCAACTGCACGAAGGCGGGTTGGACATGCGCCACGAAGACGGTTTCCAAGGTCCGGGAACCGTCTTACGGGAATCAATCAGTTTTGCGCCCGCGAAGGCGGGCCTGCGCATAACTCCGCACACCCCGAAGGCCGCATCGCGAATGCCGGCTTCCGGGCACATAGGCGAGCCTGGCACACGTGGAGGCGACGCTCCGGCGTGCGCGCGAAGGCCCGCTGTACGGTCGCGAAGCAGGTTCCGTGTGAGGCGCCGTCACTTCACCAGGCGGATCGTGAGCGGGTAGCGGAAGGAGCTTTCGGTGAGGGCCGCCACTCCACCCACGATGGACAGGACGATGGCGCCCACCCAGATCACCGGCAGGAGCACGATGCCGATGACGGTGAACGGCAGCAGGAAGGTGGCGCCCGTGACCGTGAGGTGGAAGTTGAGCGCCTCCATGGCGTGGCGCCGGATGTAGGGCGAGGTCTTGCCGCCCGTCAGCAGCAGGATGAGCGGGCCGAGGATGGGGAACCCGAGGAGAGCCAGCAGGTGCGCCGCGGAGGCGCCGAGGCGCTCGTTGCTCTCGGGCTGCGCCTCGGGTCGCGCCATGGGCGCGGGCGGAGCCAGGCGCGGCACCGACTGCGTGCCGTACAGCTCCGACATGATGGGCATCAGGTCGCCATGCGTGCGCGCCGTCATCGCGCGCTCCAGCCGCTCGTCGAACTCGAGCTTGTCGAGCCGGCCTTCGGCGTAAGCCGCCTGGACGTGCTCGACCACGTGTTCGCGGTCCTGGTTGGTGACGCGCAGGTGAGCTGGCGGCACCTGTCCCGGCTTCGAGGGTGTGGGTACCCCAGCCATAAGAGCCATGCCTCTCCTTAGATCGGACTGTCATCGTCCATACTGCGTTACGGCGGGCAGGCGTGGCATCGGGTGAATCCCGGAGGTATCCCCGAGATGAGCCCCGACGCGCGCGGGCGTTTGACGGTATAAAAAGGATTCATGAGATGGCGAGACCGCTACGGAATCCGGCGGCTGCGCGGCCCCAAAATCGCGAAGTTCGATCGCGAGGCGACAGACGCCGACATCGAAGCGCTCATCGCCTTTGCCCGTTCGCGGCGTGGCGTTGAGTTCTACGTCGAGCCTGAGACGTTCGCGACCGACACGACGGCTGTCGCCGTGGCCGACGACGGCGAATGGACCCGGCGAAGGGTCGGCTCCCCGGCAGTGATCCGCAAGGTGGCCCGTGACCTTGCGTTGCCTGTCTATGACGTGCAGCTCACGGGATATCCCCAGCGCATGCGCGCCTACAACGATCGTCGCCGCCGCGAAGGAGACAGCCTGGACTAGAGCGCCGGGCTTGGGCCGGCTGACCTGCTGCAGCTGGTCACCGAGTGCGCGTTCGCCACCCTGGTCGGCCTGGTCGACAACCTCGCCGGACCGGTCGAGCTCGACGAGCCCCTGCGGCCGCAGGCATGGAAGTAGCGACACCTGCCGGGTGAAGCGGTCGCCCCTGGCGATCGCGCACCGCCGCCTCCGGGGACGGCCCCCCTCGGCCGGAGCCGGTCGAGGGGGCCAGGCTAGGTCGCTGCACTTGGCGGGCTCCGCGTTGTACGGCTCGACCTACTCGGCGTGCACGGGCTGGCCGCACCCGCCGCCCGGGTCACCGTGCCGGTGCAGTTCCTGCTCCAATGGGACGATACGCGAGTGCCCAGGGACCAGGCCTTGGCGCTGTTCAACGCCCTGGGTTCCATCGAGAAGACGCTGCACGCCAACCCCGGCGACCACGGGGGAATCCCCGCGTTCGAGACCGACGATGCGCTGCGGTTCTTCGCCCGGCACCTTGCATAAGGCCGCTGCCTTGTAGCCGGCGACGTTGCCTGACACGGCACCTAGCCACCTCCCCCATCAGGAGGTCCGCCATCGGGCGGCAGAGCACCGCTGGGCGACGGATCGTCGTTGCCGGCCGACAGGTCGTCGCCGGACGGTGGTGCGGCGTCGCCGGCCAGGTCGAGCAGCGGGAGCAGCCAGGTCGCGCGGGCTTGGCCCATGGCGGCGTCGAGCTCTGCCGGGGAGGGGAGGCGGCCGCTGAGTATGCCCGGGGGCACCAGGTGCTGCAGAGCGTGCATGAGCAGGTTGGCCATGGAGTAGTGCGGGTCGGCGGTGAGGGCGCGCTCCAGGGCGATGGTGGCCAGGATGCTGTCTCCTGCTCGCCAGGCGGCCATGGCGAGCAGGGATGCCGCCGCCGGCACGAAGCTCGGCTCCAGGCGGCGGGTGAGATCCTTCCACAGACCGGCGTGGGACTCCTCAAGGAGTGTCCAAGCCTCGTCGCGCACCCTGACCACGGAAAGGTCCAAACCCAGCCTGGCCGCCTCACCGTCATCGAGGCGGCCTCCGGCGGCGTGGGCGGCGAGCGCGGCGCGGACCCTGGCGAGGCCCTGGGCCGTGAACTCCCTCGCGAAGGCGTCGGCGTCGGCCGAGGCCGACAGCCTGGCTCGCAGGTCATGGACCGCCTCGGCGGTCGCCCGGCGCATCGCCATCCGGACGGGGCCGGTCACCGGCGCGATCGTGCGCTCCAGGCTCCGGCGATCGGGCAGGGCGACCAGGCCGCGCACCGTCGCCTCGGCCGCTATCCGGCTGGCCTTCGGATCGTACGGGGTGCCTTCGGGCGGGCAGCACGCAGTGCTGTCGCAGACGTAGGACCAGAAGCGGCCGCCGTCGGCGCGCAGGACCTCGCCCACCTCCACTCCGGCCTGCGCGGCCAGTGCCCTGGCCTCGTCGACCGCCGGAGTCACCCGCTCGCCGGGACCGTAACCGACCAGGACGACCTCGGTCACCGATTCGCGAGCGAGCAGCGGCACGAGGGGCGCCAGCGTGCCCGGCGGGAACGGCAGCCCCCAGCGGGCCGTCACCTTGACCTGGCCGCGATCGAGGCCGATCACCACAAGGCTGTCGTCGGGATGGAACCCCACAAGGTAGGGCACGGCTGCCAGGACGTCGGCGGGGCTGGTCAGGGTGAGGCAGGGCTCGGAGATGTTGGTCGTCATGGACAAGGAGCGTGCCCGCGGCGGCGATGATCCCGGAGCGCCGAAAGCGGTTCTGGGGATAGGCGGCCCGGAGCAGCGGGCGCCCTGTGGACAACGATCCTCGCGGGAGGTCGTACCGGTGAAAGACCTCGAAGTCAGCGGGCTTCCTGTAGGCCAAGCTCCCGACCGAAGGACGTACCTGTCAAAGAGCCCGGAGCCGGCGAGCTGCCGGGGGCCGGCCGGACACCCCAGGCGCGACGCCCGCAGGGTGGCCCCTCAGCCTCCGGCGATCCCGGCACGTCTCACGGCGTCTCCACCGTCGGCGTGAGCCGCTGCCGGACCAGCAGGGCGGCGCCCGCGACGGCGGCGGGCATCGCGATGACCGCCACGAACGGCACCAGGAACAGCAGGAAGATCACCACCCCGAAGCCCAGCGCCACCCCCTTGTTCCGGCGCAGGAGGGCGAAGCGTTCCTTCCGTGCCATCCCGCGGCGCTCCAGCGGAAGGGTGGTGAGCTCGATCGTCAGGAAGAAGCCGGAGACGGCGGCCCCGAGCACCGGCACCACGGTCTGCCCGAACACCGGGATGAAGCCGAGGAAGAACAGCGGGATGGTGAAGAGCAGCACGTACGCCAGCGTGACCAGGCTGTCCCTGATGGAGCGCGGCAGCGTGCGCCACCAGGGCTGCTCCTCGGCGTGATGCAGCGCGTCGGCCCTGGCCGAGAGCTTCTCGTAGAAGGGCTCGCCGATGACCAGCGTGAGCGCGGCGAAGGTGAGCACCGCCAGCGCCAGGCCGCCGAGGAACAGGGCGACGGCGACCGTGCCGCGGAAGAACTCCCGCCACGACCACGAGTCGGCGAACGGCGTGAGGAGCTCGGCCAGCGTGGACGCGTTGGTGCCGAGCAGGATCAGAGCCGCCACGTAGACGGCGAACGCGATCAGCGCCGGGATCAGCCCGAAAAGCCACCAGCGACCGTTTCTGGCCGCCCAGCTCACTCCCTGCATGAAGAACCCGACGCCGGAGGCGAAGTCGCGCAATGATCGCATGCCCGGCAGGCTAGCGCCAGAAGGCGGTGACCGCGTAGCCGAGCTCGTCGAACAGGGTGCGCAGCAGCGGCAGCGAGATGCCGAGGACGTTGCCGTGGTCGCCCTCGATGCCGTCGACGAACCAGCCGCCGCGCCCGTCGATGCTGAACGCGCCGGCGAGGTGGAGCGGCTCGCCGGTGGCGGCGTAGGCGGCGATCTCCTCTTCCGACGGCTGCCCGAAGTGGACGACGGTGGAGGCGACCTCGGCTGCCTGCCTGCCGGACGGCACGTCGATCACGCAGTGGCCGGTGACGAGGCGGCCGGTCCTGCCGCGCATCATCCGCCAGCGGTCGACGACCTCCTGCTCGGTGGCGGGCTTGCCGTAAGGGCGGCCGTCGAGCTCCAGGATCGAGTCGCAGCCGATGACCAGGCCCTCGTCCAGCCCGCCGGCGACCGCGGCGGCCTTGGCCTTGGCCAGGACGAGGCTGAGCGCCGCGGGCGAGTGGGCGGTGAACGCGTCCTCGTCGACCCCGCTCACGATCACCTTGGGGTCGAGTCCGGCGCTGCGCAGCAGAGCCAGCCGGGCGGCGGAAGCAGAGGCCAAGACGATCACCGCATCAGCTTACCGGTCACCAGTCGGGGTTCTGCGCCCCCCTGGCGGCCTGCTGCTCCGCGCCCGCGCGCGGCTCCACGACTCCACTGCGAGCGGGTACGGACGAGTCGCCGAAGATGTCGCCGAGTATCGGGGCGATCAGGTCCTCCAGCCCGCTGGACGTGGCCGAGCGCTCCCGGCGCAGTTCGCCGGTCATGGTGTCGGTGTCCATGTCCTGCCTGGCAGCGCGGTCGGCGAGCAGAGACATGATCATCGGGGCGAGCAGCGGCAGCACCTTCAGCAGGGCGCCCTCGTCGACGCCGGAGAAGCGCGCCAGCCCTTCGGCGGCGTACTCGGTGCCCTGGGTGCCGAGCACGTGGGCGAGGATGTTCTGCCCGTCGCGCATCAGCGAGGCGACGTCGCCGTTGAAAGGGTCGGCGTCCGCGTGGTCGTCGAGCGCGCCGCGCAGGGCCTCGGCGCCCTCAGGGTGGTCGGCGCCGCGAGCCATGCCCGCCACGACGGTGCCGGTCGCCGCCTGGATGACCGCGCGCGCCGTGGCGGTGTCGGTGCCGAGCATCCCGGCGATCTGCTCCAGGCCGGGATCGCCGAGCTCTGCGAGAAGCTCGTCAATCAGTGTCACGGCAGGTCCCCCGATCTTCGTTCCGGGAGACCTTCCCCACGCGCCCTGTGTCTATATCCGGCCTGGTCCTAACTTTTCGCCAAAGGCTCGACCTTGGCGGCTGCGGGCACTCCGGCCGCGGAGTACGCGCTCTCCTCGTCGAGGGTCTCGTGCTCCAGCAGGGCGGCCACGATGCCTTCGAGCTTGTCGCGATTGTCGGTGAGGATCCGCACCGCGCGCTCGTAGCACTCGTCCACGATGCGCCGCGCCTCCTCGTCGACGATGGCCAGCGTGGCGGGCGAGGCCTGCGGCTGGCCGTCGCTCGGCAGGATGGTCAGCGGGCCGACCTTGTCCGACATCCCCCAGCGCCCGACCATGCCGCGCGCGATCATGGTGACCTGCTCCAGGTCGTTCTCGGCGCCGGTGGTGATCACGCCGAAGATGAGGTCCTCGGCCGCCATGCCGCCGAGCGCGCCGGTGATGCGGCCGCGCAGATACGGCTCGTCGTAGGCGTAGCGGTCGGTGTCGGGGGTGGAGAGCGTGACGCCGAGCGCGCGGCCGCGCGGGATGATGGAGATCTTCCTGACCGGGTCGGCGCCGGGCTGGAGCATGCCGAGCAGCGCGTGGCCGGCCTCGTGGTAGGCCGTCCTGGTGCGCTCGTCCTCGGGCATCACGATGCTGCGGGCGGCGCCGAGCTGCAGCTTCTCCAGCGCGTCGGCGAAGTCGGCCGTGCCGACCTTCTCCCTGCCGCGCTTGGCCGCGAGCAGGGCCGCCTCGTTGACCAGGTTGGCGAGGTCGGCGCCGGTCATGCCGGGCGTGATCTTGGCGAGCTGTTCCATGCCCACCTCGCCGTCGAGCGGCACGCTCCTGGTGTGGACCTGCAGGATCGCGGTACGGCCTGCCGCGTCGGGCAGGCCGACCTGGACGGTGCGGTCGAAGCGGCCGGGACGCAGCAGCGCCGGGTCGAGCACCTCTGGCCGGTTCGTGGCCCCGATGACGATCACGCCCTCGGTGCCGGAGAAGCCGTCCATCTCGGTGAGGATCTGGTTGAGCGTCTGCTCGCGTTCGTCGTGCCCGCCGATGCCGCCCGCGCCGCGGGCTCGGCCGATGGCGTCGATCTCGTCGATGAACACGATCGACGGCGCCACCTTGCGCGCCTCCTCGAACAGGTCACGGACCCGGGACGCGCCGACGCCGACGATCATCTCGATGAACTCCGAGGCGCTCGCCGAGAAGAACGGCACTTCGGCCTCTCCCGCGACCGCCCTGGCCAGCAGCGTCTTGCCGGTGCCGGGAGGGCCGGCGAGGAGCACGCCCTTGGGCAGCTTGGCGCCGAGCCGGCGGTACTTGTCGGGGTCCTTGAGGTAGTCGACGATCTCGACGAGCTCGTTCTCCACCTCGTCGATCCCCGCCACGTCGTCGAACGTGACACGCACCTGCCCTGCCTCGACCGGCTTGGCCGCCTTCGACTTGCCGAGGCCGCCGAGCCCGCCGCCGCCCATCATGCCGGCGCCGCGGCGCATGATCCAGATCCAGAGCCCGGCCAGCAGCAGCACGGGCAGCAGCGACAGAAGCAGGTTGACGAAGAAGCCGCGGCCCGAGCTGAGCGGCTCGGCCTTGATCTCCACCCCGGCCGACTGGAGCTGCTGCGAGAGCTGGTCGGTGTTGGCGAAGGTGGGGATCTCGGTGCGGAACTCGGTGTAGGACTGGTTGTCGCTGTCGGGGTCGGTGGCGGCGGCCTTCAACTGGCCCTCGACTGACAGGCCGGTGGCGTAGATCTCCTTGACGTTCTTGGAGTTCACCTGCTTGGTGAACTCGGTGTAGGAGACCGTCTCGACCGAGCCGGTGTCGAAGAAGGACGAGACGAGGAAGAAGGCGGCGTAGACGACCAGGAGCGTGACGACGAACCGCCACCAGTTGATCTTCGGGCGACCGCCCGGGGTGCCGGGAAGCCCCTCGGCGCGCCACGGCGGCTTGACCTTCTTGCCGTTCGGCACCTGCGGCGATCCAGCGCGTTCCACGAAAACTCTTCCCCCTATATCGCCGCAATCATGATCTTCAGCCTAGATCACGCACCCCCGACAGCACGCGGCTGATGTCACGCCAGCGGCTCCGTTGCGTGTCCGGCACTGTCACAAACGTCAGTCCGGGCTTCGCCATTCCGCCCTCCACCACCACGACGGCCGCCCGGGAGCTGCGCTTGCCGTACGCCACCTGGTAGAGCAGCATCCAGCCGCCCTGGACGCGCTGCGAGGCGAACCAGCGGATCTTCGCGTCCTTGGGGTGGTGGTTGAGCGTCCACCGGGCGGCGAGCAACGCCGTGTCGCGCGGGGATTTCTGCGCCTCGATGGGCAGCGGGCAGCTCACCAGCAAGCCGCGCCGGCTGTCGCCGCGCTGCTTGGGCAGCATCTGCCGGGTGGTGAACGGCGCCGCGCCGTACACCTTCCAGGGCTTGCCGAGTCTCGGCACGGCCAGGCCGCTGCGGCTGTCCTTGAGCACGCGCTTGGTCGCGGCGGGCAGGGACTGGCGGCGGAGCTTGCCGGGCAGCCTGGGCACGCGCGCGTCGGCGTACAGGGCCTCCATGGCCGTGTAGCCGGGAGCCAGCGAAGCGCCGGGGGTGGGCGTCGGCCTGACGGCGGGTGCGGTGGCGGCGGACGGCGAGGGGGTGGCGGACGGTGACGGGCTCGCCGAGGGTGGGCCGGACGAGGGTGGGCCGGACGAGGGTGGGCCGGACGAGGGTGGGCCGGACGAGGCGGGCACGGCCGATGGCGCGGCAACCGGCCGGGCGCCGGCCTCGTCGGGTCTCGTCGGGAGTGCCAGGACCACGGCGACGGCGGCGACCGCCACCGCCGCGACCACGGCGAACCCCCGGTAGACCACCCGCATCCGCAGATCGCCGATGCGGGAGCGCCGGGGCGAGGAGGCGGGGGTTCCCGGTCTGTCTGCGGTTCTCACACCGGAACCTTCGGTCTCATCATCCCCATCGAGCACGACGGGAGCGTACGACATATCACGCCATTCCGCGCCGGAAGCTACCGAAGTGTCATCTTGACATTTGCGTGGCGCTCTGCCGTGGACGTTCTGGTCAAGATCGGGCCACCCGTCCGTAGAGCCACGGGGCCTCGGCCACGAAGGTGCACGAGCCCGGCGCGATCTCGGTGAACCCCGCGTCGCGCACCACGGGCAGGCCCGCCTCGACCTTCGCCTCGAAGGCGTTCCCGCCCGCCGTGCGCACCGACACCGCCGGACCTCCGGCCCGCCAGGCGGCGCGCTCGGCGGCGTCGCTGGCCCACCAGGCGAGCTGGGCGGCGTGCCCGGCCTGGGCCATGGCCTTGCCGGCCGACATGGTCAGCGCCGGGTTGGCCCACAGGGTCGGCTGCGTGGCGGGACCCGGCTCGGCCGTGTCGGTCAGCTCCGTGCCGGACACCTGCAGCCGGGCCAGGTCGCGCGGCCAGTCGTCCAGTGGCACGGGCGGATGGACCCGCACCTCGGCCGTGCGGTGCTCGATCGTGCGTCCCGGCAGCGCGAGCGCCCTGCGCCACTCGGCGCCCCTGGCCCTGCGCACCACCTTGCGGATCCTGCCGGTGACTTCCCAGGCGTGCAGCTCCGCCGCCCACTCCCCCGGGTCGCCGAGCAGGCTCAGCACGGCCATCGCGGCCGCCTCCAGGGCGTCGGTGCGCTCGGGCGGCGCGGCTCTCTCGATCCTGACCACCAGGGGCAGGACCCTCAGCTCTGACTCGTTCATCGCCTCTTAGCATGCCTGATGGCCAGCGACATGCCGGTGGCCAGGAGGCAGAGCAGGCCGGCGCCGTACCAGGCGTAGTCGTAGGCGCCCAGCTGGTCGCGCGTGAGGCCGGCGGCGACGGCGGCGATCGCGGCTCCCACCTGGTGGGAGCCGAACACCCAGCCGAACACCACGGCCCCGTCGGCGCCGTAGATGCTGCGGCACAGCGCCACCGTGGGCGGCACGGTCGCCACCCAGTCCAGGCCGTAGAACACGATGAAGATCAGCATGCTGGGCTCGGTGGTGGCCGCGAACAGGCTCGGCAGGATCATCAGCGACAGCCCGCGCAGCCCGTAGTAGACGGCGAGCAGCTTCCTGGGATCGACCTTGTCGCTGAGCCAGCCGGAGGCGACCGTGCCCACGATGTCGAAGATCCCGACGACCGCGAGCAGTCCGGCGGCTGCCGGCTCGGCCATGCCGTGGTCGTGTGCGGCCGGGATGAAGTGGGTGCTGATCAGCCCGTTGGTGCTGGCGCCGCAGATCGCGAACCCTCCGGCGAGATACCAGAACGGGCGGGTGCGCGCCGCCGACCGCAGCACGGTCAGCGCCCGCACCGCCGCGTTCGTGGCGGGAGGCACGGTACGTGGAACGTCCGGGTCGGCTCCCAGGGCGGTGGTGCCCACGTCCTCCGGACGGTCGCGCAGCAGCCACCACACGAAGGGCACCACGGCCAGGGCGGCCCCGGCGACGGCCAGCGAGGCCACCCGCCAGCCGGGCCCCTGGGCGAGGTGGGCGAGCACGGGCAGGAAGACGAGCTGGCCGGTGGCGCCCGCCGCCGTCAGCACGCCGGTGACCAGGCCGCGATGCCGGACGAACCACCGGTCGGTCACCGTGGCCGCGAACACCAGCGCCATCGACCCGGTGCCGAGCCCGACGAGCACTCCCCACAGCAGCAGCAGTTGCCAGCTCGCCGTCATCGTGACCGTCAGCCCGCTGCCCGCGGCGACCAGCAGCAGCGCGATCGAGACGACGCGGCGCATGCCGAAGCGGTCCATCAGGGCCGCCGCGAAGGGCGCGGTCAGGCCGTACAGCATGAGGTTGATCGACACGGCCAGGGAGATCGTGCCCTTGCTCCAGCCGAACTCCTCCTGCAACGGGGTGATCAGCACGCCGGGGGTGGCGCGGAAGCCGGCGGCGCCCAGGATGGCCACGAAGGCGACGGCCGCGACGAACCAGGCCCGGTGCAGACGCGCGGGCCTGGTGGTGGTGCTCGAGGTCATCCGCCAATCTTGATTTATCGTTAGATACAGGCGCGAGTGGCCGAATGGCCAATATGTGAAAGAATCCGGCCATGGCGCATCGCATCGCGGTCATCGCCCTCGACCAGTTCGCCCCGCTCGACCTGGGGGTGTCGGGGCAGGTGTTCGGCTCGGCGGATTCGCCGGCCGGGGAGAAGCTCTACGAGGTGGTGACCTGCTCGCCCGGCCGCGCCCCCGTACGCTGCTCGGCCGGCTACACGGTGCTGCCCGACCACGATCTCGACGTGCTCGACACCGCTGACACGGTGCTGGCGGCGGGAGTGCACGGCGGGCAGGTGATGCGGGACGGCACCATCCCCGGCGAGCTGCGCGAGGCGCTGCAGGGACGGCCCAGGGTGATGTCGATCTGCACGGGCGCTTTCGTGCTGGCCGCAGCCGGGCTGCTCGACGGCCGTCCCGCCACCACCCACTGGCGGGACGCCGCCCGCTTCGCCGCGCTGTTCCCGCGCGTCAAGCTGGACCCCGACGTGCTGTTCATCGACGACGGCGACGTGCTGACCTCGGCGGGCGTCGCGGCAGGGCTGGACCTGTGCCTGCACGTGATCAGGCGCGACCACGGCAGCGAGGTGGCCAATCGGACGGCCAGGCGCTGCGTGATGCCGCCCTGGCGGGAAGGCGGCCAGGCCCAGTACATCGAGCGCCCCCTGCCGCCCGCCACCGGCAACGGCACCGGCGCGACGCGCACCTGGATGCTCTCCCGGCTGGACGCGCCGCTGGACCTGGAGTCGCTCGCCGACCACGCCAGCATGAGCGTACGGACGTTCACCAGGCGCTTTCGCGAGGAGACCGGCATGAGCCCGGCCCGCTGGCTCGCCCGGCAGCGGGTGGAGCACGCCAGGCAATTGCTGGAGACGACGGACCTGGGAGTCGAGGAGGTGGCCAGGCGCGCGGGCTTCGGCACGCCGGTCTCTCTGCGCCAGCACCTGCACGCCGTGGTCGGGGTGTCGCCGCTGGCCTACCGCCACACATTCCGCCGCCTGTAAGGCGCTTATCTGTGACGAAAGCCACAGATCCACCCTAGAATCGGCGCCAGAAGATCCACAACGAGAGGGGTGGTCGCGTGGGCCCGGACCAGGTGCCCGCTGGGATCGACGTTCAGGTGCCGAGCGTCGCGCGCATGTACGACTACTACCTCGGCGGGAAGGACAACTTCGCCTCCGACCGCGAGGCCGCCGAGAAGATGATCGAGATCGGCCGGCAGATGGGCAACGACACCCGCGAGATCGCCCGCGCCAACCGCGGCTTCCTCGGCCGGGCCGTGCGCATGCTGGCCAAGGCCGGAGTGCGCCAGTTCATCGACATCGGCGCCGGGCTGCCGACGCAGGACAACGTCCACCAGGTGGCCAGGCGGCACGTCTCCGACGCGCGCGTGGTGTACGTGGACAACGACCCGATCGTGCTGATCCACGCCCGGGCGCTGCTGGCCAGCGACCCCGAGGTCCTCGCGCTGGAGGGCGACCTCAGGAACCCTGACGCGATCTTCGACGACCCTCGGGTGACCGGACACCTGGACCTGACGCAGCCGTACGCCGTCCTCATGGTCGCGGTGCTGCACTTCGTCTTCGACGACGAGGAGGCCGACCGGATCACCGCGCGCGTCCGCGAGCGGCTGGGCTCCGGCAACCACCTCGTGCTCTCCCACATCTACGTGGGCGACGCCGGCGACCGCGCCACGCAGGCGGGCCAGCAGGTCTACTCGACCACGGCCTCGGGCGGCATCGCCCGGCGCGGTTACGACCGGATCGCCGGCTACTTCGGCGACATGGAGGTGCTCGCGCCCGGCCTCGTCCCGGTCGCCGACTGGGACCCGGAGACGCCGCCCGAGAAGGTCGACCTGGTCAGGTCGGGCATCCTCGCGGGCGTGGGCCGCGTCCGCTGAGTCACTCCAGCAGGTCGGGCTGCTCGCGGACGATCTGGTCGTGCAGCGGCTGGAAGTTCACCCATCCGGCGAGCTCGCTGCCGACCTGCTGGCGGGTGAGCGCGGCGTTGCCGGGCTCGATGGGCACCACCTGGCCGGCGGCCTTGGCGACGAGCTGCACCTGGGCAGAGCGTTCCATCGTGACGAACCACCAGGCAGCCGCGTCCACCGTCTCGCCCACGGTGAGCAGGCCGTGGTTGCGCAGCACCACGGCCTTGTTGCCGCCGAGCGCGGCGGCGATGCGCTTGCCCTCCTCGACGTCCGTCACCACGCCGGTGTAGTCGTCGAACAGCGCGTTGTCCTCGTAGAAGGCGCACGCGTCCTGGGTGATGGGCTCGATGGTCTGGCCGAGCGCCGACAGCGCGCGACCGTAGACGGAGTGACTGTGTGCCGCGGCCACCACGTCCGGCCGGGCCTGGTGGACCTGGGAGTGGATGGCGAAGGCCGCCTGGTTGACGGGGTGGCGGCCCTCGACGACCGTGCCCTCGTGGTTCACCAGGATGAGGTCGCTCACCCTGATGTGCTTGAACGACATGCCGAACGGGTTGACCCAGAAGTGGTCGGTGAGCTCGGGGTCGCGGGCGGTGATGTGCCCGGCCACGCCTTCCTCGAAGCCGAATTTGCCGAAGATCCGCAGCGCGGCGGCCAGGCGCTCCTTGCGATGGCGCCGCTCCTCTTCGACGGTGTCGAACGTTCGCGGCAGACGGTAGACGAGATTGTCCGGCATGGCTCTCCCCAAGGTCCAGAAGAACATTCTGACCGCAGGTTAACGCCTGCCCGGCACGAAGGACATGCCTCGCCGGCCGGGGGCTCGCGCGGGGCTAGGACCGGGTCCCGTCGCGCCGCAGCAGGCTCTCGATCGCGGCCAGCCGCTCTTCCAGCCGGGAGATGTCGGCCCGGGTGGCGTTCGACTCCTCCCGCTTCAGCACCACGACGAGCCGGCCGTCCGGCTCCAGGCGGGCGGACGCGACGTCGCTGATCCTGTCGCCCTGCTGCGTGCGAATGGCGTTCTCCAGCTCACCGCGGCGCAGGGCCAGCCGCCTGACCGCGCCTTTCACGAGCCTGCCGTTCTGGATGACGGTGGTGGGCGTGCCCTCGATGACGCGGCCCGCGCGCTCGTCGAGGGCCAGCCACCGGTTCAGCGCGGCGTTGACGACGACCAGCGTGACCGCGCCGATCACGCCGCCGGTCACACTGTTGTCCGGGCCGATCACGGCGTTCTGCACCACGTTGGACAGCAGGAAGATCACCGCGAAGTCGAACGTGTTGAGGTTGGCCAGCCCACGCTTGCCGCTGATCCGGAACAGCACCACGATCAGCGCGTAGACCAGGATCGTGCGCAGCACCTTCTCCACGATCGGGATCTGCACCGCCAGCATGTCATGCCACATGGCCACCCCTTTCACAGAGATCATCACCGGAACGCCGCGACTCATGTTCGCGTTCGTACCGACTCCGGCCAGGGAACACCTGCGCCAACCGGCGACTTTTACCTCACCTTCGACCACAATTCGCAAAACTCGGCGAGCCGAAAGATAGTTTGCCTCCATACGAAGGCTGTAACGCGACAATCGTCGCGCGTCCACCGGACGAGGAGGTCGTCGTGGCTCTGGGAGACGGCATTAGACGGAACGTGGCAAAGGTTTCCCAGGAGGAACGCATTTATACGCGTCGATCTGGGCCAAGCAGGGCGGCCCCGAACTGGTCGCGCGTCACAACCTGACGTCGGCGCAGCACCAGCAGACGGTCGAGCAGCTGTTCGCGGGAGGGTTTCGGCCCATATGCGTAGGTGGCTACAGCATCCGGCCCTAGGCGATCTCGACAGGTCCGGACCGAGCTGTTCTCGCTGAGAGAAGGTCACACGAGTGGAGCTATGGGGATTCGAACCCCAGACCTCCTCCATGCCATGGAGGCGCGCTACCAACTGCGCCATAGCCCCGTGCATTGCTGCGTGCCCAGTGTATCGGACTTCAACGACGTCCAAGTACGCCATTTCCCCCCGTTCCTCAGGCTGCCGGGCGGAAGAGGACGGGCCGGCCTCCGTGCGGCCCGTCCTCTTCCGCCTGGCTCCCACGCTGCCCCGGCGCGACTGGCGGGGCAAATGGTTATCCCACCTCGCGGGACTTGCCGATGAGCGTGGCCAGCTCGGTCACCATCGGGTCCTCCGCCTCGCCGGACAGCCGCTCGCCCTGCTCCCCCAGCGCCCCGAGATCCATCCCGAACGCCTTGCCGTCACGCATGTACAGGGCGAAGGCCGCCGCGAGCACGTCCACCTGCAGCCTCACGGGCGCGTCCTTCCACAGAGCCCCGGACAGCGCGCCCACGTCGACGGAGCCGCTGGCCTCGGCGGCCACCCTGGTGTCGGGGTGCTGCCACCGCACGGTCGCCGTGGCGAGCTGCCCCGTCGCGCCCGGCTTGAGCCGTACGGAATACAGGGCCGTCACCGAGTGACCGGGGCCGATCTCGCCGCCGTCGCGGGAGTCGTCGCGGAACTCCTCGGCGGTCAGCGCCCGGTTCTCGTAGCCCAGGAGCCGGTAGCCCGCCACGACCGACGGGTTGAACACCACCTGCGCCTTGGCGTCGCGGGCCCGCAACTCGATGTTCGCCGGGAGCTGCGTGGAGAACGTCTTCTCCGCCTCCTCCACCGTGGAGACGTAGACCGCGGAGCCGTCGCCGTTGTCGGCCAGCTGCTCCATGAGCTCGTCGCCGTAGTCCCTGCCGACGCCGACGGTGAGCAGCGTGATCTGCCTGCCGGCGTGCTCCTTGACCCGGTCCAGGATGGTCTGCCATGCGGTGTTGCCCTGGTTGGCCAGGCCGTCGGAGAGCAGGATGACCTTGTTCGTGGCGGCGGGGCGGAAGGCCTTGGCGGCCTCCTCGTAGCCGAGGACCAGGCCGCTCTCCAGGTCGGTGCCTCCTTCGACGGTGAGCCGGTCGACGGCCGCGCGCAGGTCGTCCCTGGCGGTGAGCGGGGTCATCGAGGCCAGCAGTTCGGCGTCGTCGCTGAACGCCACGATCGAGACCTGGTCGCCTGGGGCAAGCTGCCCGAGCAGGGTGTGCAGCGCCTGCTTGACCAGGTCGAGCCGGCCGGGCTCGGCCATCGAGCCGGAGACGTCGACCACGAAGGTGAGATTGGCCGGGCGGCGCGCCTCGGCGGACGTGGCGCGGGTCTGGAGGCCGACCCGCAGGACGGCCTCGTCGCGGTCGCCCATCCTGGCGCCGTCCACGTGCACGGTGAAGCCGTCGTCGGGTGGTTCGGGGTAGTCCTGCCTGAAGGAGTTGACGAACTCCTCCGGACGGATCTCGCCCGGCTCGGGCCAGCGGCCCTCCTGGAGGGTACGGCGGGCGTAGGCGTACGAGGCGGTGTCCACGTCGAGGGCGAAGGTGGAGATCTGCGCCCGGGTCGTGTCCTGCTCGTCATCCGGAGCCTCGCTCGCGGATGGACCGGGTTGAGGCCGCTCGCCGCCGGACTGTTCGGATGCGCGGTCGGGGGCCCGCTCGTGGGCGGTGGCGTTGCCTCCCGGCCCGCCTCCGCACGCTGCGAGCGCCAGCAGCGCCGCAACCCCAACACTCGCCATTAAAAGACGAAATTTCATCGCAATGCACCTCCAGGCCGTATGACGGCCCCGCGGCCACGGGTGGCCGGGGCGGTGACGTAAGCGAGCGCAAACCGCTATCCCCGCGTGATCGATTGTGGTGAACCGCTCGCATCCGGTAGGCATGGACATCGTGCGTGTTTATTTAGGACTGGCCGCAAAGCGGCACGACGTACCAGCCCGTGTCCTGGACAGGGTCCGATCCGTTGCGGAGACCGCGTTCCCGGTCCCGCCGGAGGTGATCCGGGGGCGCGAATGGCACGGCAGGGGCGTGTCGCTGTTCGGGTGGACCAACGAGCCCGACGACTCGCGGCAGCCGCGGCTGATCTCCGAACACGGCAGCCGCGTGCTCGGGCTGAACGGCCACCTGGCCGACCCGGCCGACGCCGCCCGGCTGCTGGACGATCCCTCCAGCGGGGAGGTGGGCGGCTGCTTCTCCGCCTGGGTCGCGCGCGACGGCGAGCTGACCGCCGCCACCGCGATCAACCGGGTCTGCCCGGTCTTCTACGCCGAGACGCCGGATCTGCACATCGTGGGCAGCCGGGCCCTGCTCGTGCACCTGGCCGCCCAGCAGTCGGACCGGATCGAGCATGACGTGCTCGCCCTGCAGACGATGATCCGGCAGGGCTTCTTCCTGTCGGACGAGACCCCGTACCGGGGAGTGACGGCGCTCCGTCCGAGCTCGCGCCTGGACGTGCGTGACGGGCGGCGCACGATCACCGAGACGCCGCTGCCGGAGGCGGCGCAGGCGCCGGGGTCGGCGCGGCAGAAGCGGGCGGCGATCACGGAGCTGGCCGACGCGCTGCTGGCCACCGTCGCCCCGCTGCGCGAGGCCGGCGAGCCGGTGAACCTGGCGCTGACGGGCGGGCGCGACACCCGCATCCTGGCCGCGCTGCTGCACGCGGCGCGGGTGCCGTTCAGGGTGACCACGAACGGGCTGGAAACCCACCCCGACGTGATCCTGGCCCGACAGATCGCCGCCAAACTCAAGGTCGAGCACACGGTGATCGCTCCCCCGCAGACAGCTCAGCAGGACGCGGTGCTGGTGGAGCACCCGCTGAGCCGGGCATGGGAGACGCTGCGCACCTGCGAGGGCATGACCTCGGCGTACGAGTCGATCGTCGGCTACCTGCCCTATTCCGGCAAGGCGACCATGTCCGGGCAGAGCGGCGAGACGCTCAGGGCCGGCAGCCTCAACCTGCTGCAGAGCGACCTGAGCGACAAGGCGTTGCTGCGGCGGATCAACAACACGTTCTACAAGGACGAGAAGCTGTTCACCGCCGAGGCGAACGAGCACGCGCGCGAGCTCGCCAAGCCCTGGCAGGCGCGCCGGAACCGGCTGGAGGCGCTGGACCACATCTACGTCTGGTACAAGGTCGGCCGCTGGCAGGCCAGCGCACGGGCGGGCTCGCTGCGCCGGGGCGACCCGGTCCGGCCGTTCCTGGACAACCGCGTGGTACGGGCCGCGCTCGGCCTGGACCAGGGCTGGCGGCTTTCAGAAGAAGTGATTTATTCGCTAATTTTGCGATTCGCCCCTGAGCTGCGGGATGTACCCATCGAGGGGAAGCCGTGGCGGTTCGCCGAAGGGCTGGCGGCCCAGCGCAAGTGGTGGACGCGGACGCATGTGCCACCCGAGCACCTGCCCACGGCCAAGACAGGCGGCGGCTGGAGCTGGCGCACCAGCCCCGGGCCCGCTCTGACGGGCGTGCTGCGCGATCAGGTGCTCGGCAACCTCGACGCGCTCACCCCGATCGTGAACCCGGACGAGGTACGCGCCCTGTTCGCCGACCCGGTAGTCAAGAAGCCGGGGCTCGCCTGGCACCTCTACACCGTGAGCGCGCTGCTGACCGGCGCGTACCCGGGCAAGCAGCCGGAGGGCCTGGAGCAGATCCCGGTGTCCAAGCCGGACCCCGCCCGCTGACGGCGGTCGTTCGCGGGCGGTCACCAGTGCAGCAGGAGCAGCTCGGCGGAGAAGCCCGGCCCCAGGGCGATCAGCACGGCGGGCTGGTCCGCGCGGCCGCGTGTCTCCTGCAGGACGTGCAGCACGGACACCGAGGACAGGTTGCCGTGCTCGCGCAGCGACCGCCAGGTCACCTCCATCGCCTCGGGGGGCAGCTCCAGGGCGGCCGCCATCCGGTCGATCACCTTGGGCCCGCCGAGATGGCAGATCCAGGTGTCCACCTGGGCGGGGGTGAGCCCGTAGTCGGCCAGGAAGGTCTTGATGTCGCCGGTCAGCATCCGGTCCACGAACTGGGGCAGCCCGGCGTCGAGCATGACGCGGAAACCGTGCCCGCCCACGTCCCAGCCCATGAGGTGCTCGGTGCCCGGATAGAGCTTGCTGCGGGTCGCCACCACCTCCCGGCCCCGGCCGTGCCCGGTGGCCACGACGGCCGCGGCGCCGTCGCCGAACAGGCCGCTGGCGATCAGGTTGGCCACCGAGACGTCGTCGCGCTGCACGGTGAGCGAGCACAGCTCCACGCAGACGAGCAACGCCACGTGCTCGGGCCAGCCACGCAGGTAGTCGTGCACGCGTGACAGGCCGGCGGCCCCTGCGGCGCAACCCAGCCCGAACACCGGGACCCGTTTGACGTCCGCACGCAGCCCCGCGCGCTGGGCCAGCAGGGCGTCCAGCGACGGCGTGGCCAGGCCGGTGGTCGAGCAGAACACCAGGTGGTCGACCTTCTCCGGCGGCAGCCCGGCCTTCTCCAGCGCTCCCGCGATCGCCCGCTCGCCCAGGTCGAGCGCGACCTCCACATAGGCCTCGTTGGCACGGTCGAAGGAGTCGAGCTTGGCGTAGTCGTCGAGCGGCAGGGCGAGGTTGCGGCCGGTCACGCCGGTGGCGGTGTGAAAGCGTCGCAGCAGCTCCCCGTCGGCCGAGGTGAGCTGGGAGAACGCCTCGCTGATCTCCTCCTGCCGGTAGCGGTGCTCTGGCAGAACGGTCTGCACCCCCGATATGTACATACATCGTTTCTGCCGCTGAGAGGGACGGGCTAACATCCGGTCATGCCGCCGCTGCCGACCCGCCTGCCCACCCGCCTGCCCACTGTCGCCGTCCTCGCCTTCGACGGGATGTCGCCGTTCGAGCTCGGCTGCGTCGTGGAGATCTTCGGCCTGCCCCGGCCGGAGCTGGACGTGCCGTGGTACGACCTCAGGGTGTGCGCCGAGACGGCGGAGCCGCTCAGGGTGGTCGGCGGGTTCACCATGCGGGCTGAGCACGGGCTCGACATGCTGGCCTCGGCCGGGACCGTGATCGTGCCCGGTGTCGCCGACGTGCGCGGGCCCGTCTCCGCCGAGCTCGTCACGGCGCTGCGGCTGGCGCGCGAGCGCGGCGCCCGCGTGGTGTCGATCTGCTCGGGCGCCTTCGCGCTGGCCGCCGCCGGGCTGCTCGACGGCCGCGCGGCGACCACCCACTGGAAGTACGCCGACCTGCTGCGGCAGCGCTTCCCCGCCGTCGAGGTCAACGCCTCGGTGCTGTACGTGGACGGCGGCGACGTGCTGACCAGCGCGGGCAGCGCCGCCGGGCTGGACCTGCTGATCCATCTGGTGCGCGGCGACCACGGCGCGAACGTCGCCAACGCGGTGGCCAGGCGCCTGGTCGTCCCACCGCACAGGGAGGGCGGGCAGGCCCAGTTCATCGAGGCCGCGGTCACGCCGGTGCAGGACGACGGCGCGGTGGCCAGGGCGATGGAGTGGGCCCTGGCCAACCTGGCCGGGCCGATCAGCGTCGCGGACCTGGCCAGGATGGCGAACCTGTCGCGGCGCTCGTTCATCAGGCACTTCAAGCGGCAGACCGGCACCAGCCCGCTGCGCTGGGTGATCTCGCAGCGGGTGGCCGCCAGCCTGCCGATGCTGGAGTCGACGGGCGCGCCGGTGGAGGAGATCGGCGCGGCGGTGGGCTTCGAGAGCCCGGTGACGTTCCGGCACCACTTCACCCGTGCGATGCGCACGTCGCCGTCGGCCTACAGACGCACCTTCAACGCCTCCGCCGTCAGCCGGTGAGCCCGCGCCCGCTCCGGCTCACGAGAGCTGGCGGGTGATGGACGGATCGGTGATGGCGGTGTCGGCCGCCAGGAGGAAGGCCTTGGACAGGATGAGCGACAGCATCCCGCCGTCCTCCTCGAAGGGCAGGAAGACGTGGCCGGGGCCGGGGCCGCCGGGGACGACGCACAGGTAGGCGTCGTTGGGCTCCATGAGGATGTTGCCCGAGCCGAGGTGGATCTTGTAGGTGCGCAGGTCGCCGCGGACGCGCAGGAAGCGGTCGGTCAGCTCGGCGCGGCCGGCGATGGACAGCCTGGGGAGCAGGCGGGTGAGTGCGTCGCGGCGGATCTCGGCCGTCTCGGTCAGGGCACCGAAGCCGAAGGACTGCCAGTAGTCGCCGTGGCCCGTCGGGTCGAGGCCCGTGGAGGTGACGCCGACGGCCAGGTCGGCGTCGCGCAGCGTCTCCGACAGCAGCAGGGGCGGCACGTCGGCGACGGCCACGGGCTCACCGTCGGCGAAGAAGCGCAGGTCGCCGCTGACGCAGTGGGAGGCGGTGTTGCCGTAGCCGTCGCGCTCGGCCGACTCCCAGTCCAGGTGGAAGTCCCATGCGGCGGTCAGCCCCGGCAGCTGTTTGACCGCCTCGCTCTGGCCGGAGCCTCCCGCCGCGTCCCAGTGCCCCAGGGACATGCCGGTCCAGCCCCGCTCGGTCAGCAGGGCCTTGGCCTGGCCGTACCTGAGGAGGTGGGAGGCGAAGCGCCGCGAGTGGTCCCGGGTGCGCTCCTCGGCGGGCGTGAGCAGGTAGACCTCGCGGAAGGCCTGCTTGAACGGCTGGCGCAGGCCGAGCGCGAGGATGTGGTCGCGCCAGGTCCGCACGTCGTCGGGGGCGGCGAAGATCGGGTGCCAGAGCTTCACGGGCGTCTCCGGCCGAGGCTGGATGCGGCGGCCCTCCGGGTCGGTCAGCTCCCAGCCTTCGGCGGTCCGGACGGGAAGTCCCGCCGGGCCCCGGAGGATCTCCCAGATCAGCGCCCTGGCGTGCCGGCCGGTGACGGGGTGGTCGAGGTAGAAGGCGCAGACGTCCCGCCAGCGCCAGATGCGCTCGGTGGCCAGGGCGCGTTCGACGCGGTGGCGCTCGGCGGGCAGCGTCTGCTTCAGCTCCTTGGCGGCGGCCTTGAGCTCGGCCAGCGACTCGCGGTGCTGCTCGCGCACCGCCTTGGGGATGGTCTTGCGCGCCTTGCCGTCGGCCACGTAGGCGATCGTGCCGTCGGCGGAAAGTCGCAGACCGTGCTCGGTGCGGGTGCCGTCGGCGTCGAGGCCGAAGGACGGGACCGTGCGCTCCACCAGCTGCTCGGGCGACAGGCCGGTCTGCTCGGCGACCGCCTCCAGGGTCCCGGCCACGAGCCTGAGGATGCTCTTCTTGCGGACCTTGGCCTGCACCCTGGCGAGCTGGGCCACCACCTCCAGGCCGCCGCGCCGGGCGAGCACGCCGATGGCGGCGTTGGCGGTGCGCTCGCTGCGGGAGTTGGGGCCCGAACCGCCGATCCCGGTGCCCGCCGCCACCGCCACATCGCCGAGCAGCCCCGTCACCCAGGGCTCGTCGATGAGCTCGCAGGTCCACACGATGCCGCGCACGAGCGCGCGGGTGCGCTCGTGGAAGTAGGTGACGACGGTCCGGACATACCCGAAGTACTCGTACTGCTCGGACTGCTCCCGGTGGCCGGGAACGCGGCCCAGCACGTCACGCACCAGCGCGACCGTCTCGGGCGTGCGCAGCTCGGCGGCCTTGGCGAGCCAGGCGGCGTCGGGCCTGGGCGCGGTCGCCGTCATCCAGTGCCGCAGCAGCTCCCTCACGCCGGGGGCGCCCAGGCGGTCGGCGTAGTCGTCGCGGAGCAGCCTGGCGAAGCCGTCCAGATCGTCGATCAGGGCGCGGGTGGCCTCCGCCGGGTCCGCCGCGTGCTCGGCCAGCAGCCTCTCCAGCACATGGGCGGTCTTGTCCGTGACCCGCCAGGGCTCCCGGCCGAGGTTGGCCCTCGCGGTGCGTAAATACGCCACGTACGGCTCGCGCTCGGCGATCGGCAGGTCCGCGACCGCGGCGACGGGCAGCGTGTAGAGGTCGTCGGGCTGCTGGTGCTCGCTCAGCGGGGACACCGCGATCCGCCACAGCAGCTCGATCTCCTCCGGGGCCCAGCGGAGCCCGCGCCGCGCCACCGCCGCGGGAACCGCGGTCAGCACCTGGCTGAAGTCGCGCGATCGCCAGAGCAGGTGCATGCGCAGCTGGGCCCAGAGTCCCATGGCCCGCCACTCGGCCTCGCCGAAGCTCTTCGACAACGGGCCCAGCGGGGTCTGCGAGAGCTTCGGGCGCCACACGGCAGGATCCGCCACGTAGACGGCGTCGAGCCGGTCGAAGACGGCGTAGGCGGTCTCGTCCAGGAAGTCCAGCCAGCCGCGCTGGGACTCGGGCAGCTCGTCGGCGATCCGCACATCAGCCTCCGACCAGGGGCACGAGCTTGACGAACGACACCACCGGGTCGCCGGAGAGCGCGATCCGCTCGTCGAGGTCGTCGATCTGCCGGTCGCCGACGAGCAGGATGAATCCGTTGCGGGCGAACGCGGCCTCGGCGGCGTCGGCCTGCTTCTCCCAGTCGAGGGGGCGGGCGGTGCTCATCCGATAGCCGTTGAGCTCGGCCTCGGCGTCGGTCGGCTTGACCAGGCCGCGGAAGTGCCGCGTCGGGGCCGCGTTGTGGCGCGCCACCTCTTCGCGGACGCGCAGCCGCACGAGCTCGCGGGCCGAGACGCTCTCGGGCAGGCCGGGGAGCGTGAACTCCGCCAGGGTCCTGCCGGTCGCGGTCTCGTCGCGAAAGATGACCAACGTCATTGCGCTCCCTTGATCGCCGGGGTCGATGCGCAATTCGTAGCAGCCACCGGCGACAGAAACGCCTACGGGCGGGTCGTGGGGCGTGGTCCGGGCTCCAGGACCTCGTAGGCGTCGCGCACCCAGTCCGTCAGGATCGGCCGGGTCTCGGCCGGGTCGACGATGTCCTCCACGAGGAAGGACTCCGCCGTGCGGAAGGGGGATCTGACCGCTTCCAGGCGCTCGGCGATCTCCGCCTTCATGGCCTCCGCCTCGGGCCCCGCTTCGGCCAGCATGCGCTTGAACGCCACTTCCAGACCGCCCTCGATGGGCAGCGAGCCCCAGTCGCCCGACGGCCAGGCGACCCGCAGGCCGTATCTGGAGTGCGGCCGGTGCGCGGCGCCCGCGACCCCGAAGACGCGCCGTACCAGCACCGACGCCCAGGGGACCGTCGACTGGTAGACGGCGGCGAGCGCGCGGGCGCCGTGCCTGATGGTGCCGGCCCGCTCGGCGGCGCTGCCGATCACGAACCCCGGCTGGTCGACCAGGTGCACGACCGGCAGCTGGAACGTCTCGGCGAGGTCCACGAACCTGGCCGTCTTGTCGGCGCCCTGCGCCGTCATGCCGCCGCCGTAGACCACCGGGTCACTGGCCAGCACCGCCACCGGGTGCCCGGCCAGCCGCGCGAGCGCCGTGACGGTGGAGCGGGCGTGGCGGCGGCCGAGCTCGGTGACGCTGCCCTCGTCGAAGACCACGTCGAGGATCGCGCGCATGTCGTACGGCTTGCGGCGGTCGCGGGGGACGAGGTCGCGCAGCTCGGGGGCGGTCCTGCCGGGGTCGTCGGCGCAGGCGGCGACCGGCGGGCGGCGCCAGGCGCTCTGCGGGAGGTAGGACAGCACCCGCCTGGTCAGCGCGAACGCCTCCTGCTCGGAGCCGGCCACCAGGTCCACGGCGCCCGCTGCCGAGACGGGCCGCCAGCCGCCGAGCTCCTCCTTGCTCACGCTCTCTCCCATGCCGGCCTCCACCACGGCCGGGCCGGCGACGAACACCTGGGAGAGCTCCTTCACCATGATCGAGACGTGTGAGGTGACCAGGCGGGCGGCACCGAGACCGGCGACCGGGCCGAGCGCCAGGGCGATCACCGGGATCCTGCCCAGGTTGGCGACCACCTGGTCCCAGCCGGGGTTGTGCGGCACGTACGTCCGCCCGAAGTCTTCGAGCTGCTTGACGCTGCCGCCACCGCCGGTGCCGTCGATCAGCCTGACCAGCGGCACCCGCATCTCCCCCGCCATCCGCTCGGCCAGGATCTGCTTCTCGTGGATGGCCGCGTCGGCCGCGCCGCCGCGCACGGTGAAGTCGTCGCCCGCCACCACCACCCGGCGGCCGTCGATCTCGGCCCTGCCGATGATGACGTTGGACGGGGTGAAGTCCTCCAGCTCACCGGACGCGGAATAGGTGGCCCGACCTGCCAGGGCGCCGATCTCGCGCCAGGAGTCGGTGAGCGCGGCGAGGCGTTCGCGGATCGTGAGCCGACCGGTGGCGTGCTGGCGGGCGACCCGCTCCTCGCCTCCCATCCGCTCCGCCAGGTCCTTGCGGTGCTCGAGTTCGGCGAGTTCGGGATCCCACACAGCGCTCTCCATCCGTCCGTACCGGCTGGTCGGTAGGTTAGTCCAGCGGACCGGCGTCGAGCAGCACTCCGGGGTTGAGGATCCCGCGCGGATCGAGGGCGCTCTTGGCCGCCCGGAGCGCGAGCGCGAACGGCTCGGGCCGCTGCCGGTCGTAGAAGGGCCGGTGGTCACGCCCGACGGCGTGGTGGTGGGTGATCGTGCCGCCGTGGCGCAGCAGCGTCTCCGACACGCGCCGCTTGAGCCGGTCCCAGCTCGCCACCTCCTCACCTCTCGGCGCCTCGGCGAGGACCGTGTAGTACGGCGCGGGCCCGTCGGGATAGGCGAAGGCGAAGCGGCAGGTCACACCGGGCTCCGCCATGACGGCCTCGTGCAGCGCGGGGAAGCGGTCCCAGGTGACGGCCGTCTCGAACGTCTCCGCGATCACGCCCAGCCCCGCGTAGGCGTTGCGCAGATAGGGCATGCGGGTGAAGGAGCCCTTCCATGCCTGGTCCTGGCGGGTCTCACCGGCCAGGCCGCCGTGCTTGCCGGTGATCTCCAGCGCCCGCGCCATCGCGGCGTCGACGGGGTGGTCGGCCGACTCGAAGCCGACGATGAGCAGCGCGTGCCGTCCGTCGCCGCCGGAGGCCAGCGCGGCCTCGCGAGCGTCGAGCAGCCGGCAGTTCGACGGGTGCAGCCCCGACTGGGCGAGGGCGTGCACGGCGTCGACGGCGGCCCGCCACTCGGCGAACCGCACCGGCGCCGACGCCTTGTGCGCGGGCCGCCGCTGCAGCCGCACCCACGCCCGGGTGATCACGCCCAGAGTCCCCTCCGAGCCGAGCAGCCACCGGTCCGGCGACGGCCCCGCCCCCGAGCCGGGCAGCCTGCGCGACTCCCACACCCCGGCCGGGGTGATCGCCCGCACCGACTCGACCAGGTCGTCGATGTGCGTGTGCAGGGTGGCGTAGTGCCCGCCGGCCCTGGTCGCGATCCACCCGCCGAGCGTGGAGAACTCGTACGACTGCGGGAAGAAGCGCAGTTGCAGGCCCTCCGGGAGCTGCGCGTTCAGCGCCGGCCCGGCCGCGCCCGCCTCGACCAGCGCGGCCCGCGAGACGGTGTCGACCTCGAGCACCCGGGCCATGCGGGTCAGGTCGAGGCAGATGACGGGCTCGTCGAAGCGCGCCTCCACACCGCCGACGACGCTCGTGCCCCCGCCTCTCGGCACCACGGCGATCCCCTGAGCCGACGCCCAGTCGAGCACCCGCTCCACCTCGCCCTCGTCCCTGGGCAGGGCCACGAGATCGGGCGCGTGGGCGAAGTCCCCCCGGTAGGCCCTGATCAGGTCCCGGTACGCCTGACCGTAGGTGCGCCGGGCCCGCTCCAGCGGCTCGGCGGTGCAGAACTCGCGCAGCTCCCCCGGCACCGGCAGCCTGGCCGGCGGCAGCCGTAACCGGCCGGCGGGCACCGGCTCCTCCCAGGCGGCCGGATCGCCCAGGCCCGTGTGCTCGGCGAACAGCCGCGCGATCTCTCTCAGCTCCTGCGGGTCGGGCTCGGGGCCCCAGGCCCAGTGGCTCGTCGTCATGCCTCCAGGGTGTAGTCGAAGACGTAGGAGTGCGAGCCGTCGGGGGCGATGGCGATGTCCATCTCGCCGCGCAGGCCGTGCAGCTCGCCGGTGCCGGAGTCGGGCACCACGCTGACGCGCAGCGACTGCTCGCCCCCGTCGCTCACCGCGTTGTGCTGCACGGCGAAGGCGCCGGTGCGGCCGTGCAGGCTGCCCTGGACGCGCTCCACCGCGACGTAGGACCCGGAATCCTCGACCGGGGTGGACACCACCGTCAGGTGCACGACGCTCGTGCCGGTCAGGTCACCGTGGAAGGTCTTGGTCATCGTGACCCTCCCGAACGTGACGCCGTCGGTCTCCATGAAGGGCGGCTCGGCGTTCCAGTCGGCAGTGTCGAAGGGTCCCTTTGCGATCACGTGTCCATGGTGCCGGTCATACCTGTCAGCTCCTGTCAGGTACCCGCGAGGCGTTCGACCACCGGCGCGAACTGCTCCATGAACGCGGCATTGACCGAGATGTACGACACTCCCAGCTTGTCCCTGCGCCTGGTGAGCGTCTCCGCCATCTGCTCGACCGTGCCGGACAGCACGCCGATCGCCGTGCCGTCGACAGGACCGTAGCGGCTCACCAGCCAGGCGGGCGGCTCCTCGCCCACCGCCGCCAGATTGATGTTGAGCTCCAGCTCGTCGTAGCGGTCTCCGGCCAGCTCGTACAGCTCGTCCAGCTTGGCCGCCAGCTGCTCCTCCGTCCCGTTCGGCGGCAGGCCCAGCGCGACCGTGCCGGCCCGCGCCGCGGCGAGCCTGAGCAGCTTCGGTCCGGCGGCGGCGACGAGGATCGGCACGCCCTCGACGGCGTCGAGAGTCCGCGCCAGCCGGTCGATCCGCTCGCCGGGAGTCCCGTAGTCGGCGCCGAGCCGGGTGGCTTCGGCCTCGGCGTGCGGCCGCCCGGCGCCGATGCCCAGCTCGAACCGGCCGCCGGTGAGCGTGCGCAGCGTGGCCGCCTCCCACGCGACCGCCTCCGGGGTCCGGAACGGGGCGCTCAGCACGTACGTGCCGACGCGCAGCGTCGTGGTGGCCGTCGCGGCGGCGGCCGCGGCCGCGAACGGCGAGAAGGTGCCCAGCGTGTCCGGGACGAGCAGCGTGTCGTAGCCGAGGCTCTCGGCCCGACGCGCCAGGCCGGTCCAGCTCCCCGCGTCGGGGGCCTGTCCGGCGACGGCGCCGAATCGGAAGGGATGGTGCGTCATGCCCCAACGATCGCCCACCGGCCGCCGCGGCACATCGTCCGCAGGACCGGTGACCCGCTACGGCACCGGGCGCAAGCTCCCGGCCCCGGCCTACTCCCCCAGCAGTACGCGGGTGAAGTCGTTGGCGAACCGGCCCGCCGGGTCATGGCGCCGCACCAGCTCGCGGAACCGGTCCGGGCAAGCCGGCCACCGGGTGAACAGCTTGCCCCAGTGCGGCCGCGGGTCGAACGGCGCCAGCACGTCCTCCACCAGCTTGATCGCCGGCAGCACGGCCTCGATGTCCTTGACCCAGGTGAAGTGCACGGCCACGCTGTCACGGCCGTAGGACGGACTCAGCCACAGGTCGTCGGCCGCGACCGTGCGGATCTCCGAGATCTGCAACGCCGGCCGGATCCGGTCGCCGACGGCGCGCAGCTCGCGCAGCGCCTCCACCGCGTGCTCGCGATCCATCAGGAACTCCGTCTGCAGCTCGTCTCCCGCGCTGCTCGGCGGGGAGTCGGCGCGGAAATGCGGCAGCCGCTCGTGCCACGGCCCCGGGACGCCGAGCTGCTCGGTGCAGCTGTCCGGCGGCATCCCCGGCACCGGGTGCCGCGGCCCGCCGGCCGCCCGGGTGCCGTGCCAGTCCCCCTCGGGTAACTCCGTCCGGCGCTTGATCCAGGCACGGGTGTCGCGCCAGTCGGTGAACAGGCTGACGCTGTAGCCGTCGCCCATGACCTCGTCGAACGGCGCGTCGTCCGGCACACCCTCGCGCACGTACTGGCGTAGCTCGAAGGCGGGCACCAGGTTCAGCGTCAGCGTGGTGACGATCCCGAGCGCGCCGAGCGCCACCACCGCTCCGGGGAAGTCGGCGTCACCGCGTTCGAGGCTGACCAGGGAACCGTCGGCCGTGACCAGCTCAAGCGCCGACACGGCAGCCGACAGGCTCTGGTTGCCCTGCCCCGACCCGTGGGTGCCGGTCGCGACCGACCCCGCCACCGAGATGTGCGGCAGCGACGCCATGTTGCCCAGCGCGAACCCGTGCGCGTGCAGCTCGGGCGCCAGCGCGGCGTACGTCGTGCTCGCGCCGACCCGCACGCGCGCCGCCGCGCCGTCGATCTCCACCAGGCGCGGCATGCGGTCCAGGCGGACCAGCTCGCCGGGAGAGTCGGCGACGTCGTTGAAGGAGTGCCCGCTGCCCAGCGCCCGCACCCGCGGGGTGGCGGCGACCAGGCGCCGGAGCTCGGCGAGGGAGGCGGGGTGGTGGACACGGGGGGCCCGGAACGCGGTGTTTCCCGCCCAGTTGGTCAGCGTCACCGCCCTACCTTGCCACACCGCCCGGCGCTCCGGCCGATCCGGCCTCGGGGCCCCTCAGATCTCGATGACGACCTTCCCGCGTGCGTGCCCGCGCTCGAAGTCCACCAGTCTGGCCGGGACCTCGTCGAAGGTCAGCCGGTGCTGGATGCGGACGCGCAGCTCGCCGCTGTCGATGAGGTCGGCGAGGGTGGCCAGCAGCGCGCCGCTGGGACGGTGCACGAGGTTGACGGCGCGGATCTCCCGTTCGGTGAGCTCGTCGGGGTCCAGGGCGCCGACGGTGCTGACGATGATCCCGCCGGGCCGCAGCACCCGGACCACGTCGCCGATCGCCTCGGCCGGTTCCACCAGGTCCAGGACGGCGTCGATGCCGTCGGGGTGGCGGGCCAGCACCTGGTCGGCGACGGATCCGGCGGTGTGGTCCACGGTCTCGGCGGCGCCCAGGTCGCGCACGAGCTCCTCGGCGTCGGGCGCCGCGGTGGCGATGACCCGGGCTCCGCGCAGCGCGGCGAGCTGGACGGCGCTCTGGCCGACGCCGCCCGTGGCGCCGACGATCAGCACGGTCTTGCCGGTGTCGAGCCGGGCGGTCTCGACCGCCTCGTGGGCGGTTCCGGTGGCTGTCGGCACGGCCGCCGCCTGCTCGAAGAGCATGCCGTGCGGCATGTGGGCGATCGACCCGTCCTCGGCCACGACGCCGTACTCGGCGAAGCTGCCGAGGCCGCGCGGGTAGTCGGCGAAGCGCCCGTACACCTCGTCGCCCGGGTCGAAGGCGGTGACCTCGGCCCCGGTGGCCTCCACGACGCCCGCCCCGTCGGTGCCGAGGATCAGCGGGAACGTGAACGGCACCTGGCCCTTCATGACCCCGGCCGCGACCTTCGAATCGACCGGGTTGTAGGCGGCGGCGCGGATCCGGACGAACACCTCGCGCGGGCCCGGCTCGGGCGCGGGCAGTTGCGTGATCTCCGGATCGGCTCCGAATCCGGTAATGGCGATGGCGCGCACGAGGACCCCCGTCAACGACTCCTGGACGAGGTAGACGTCCCCTCGGCCACCACCGCCAATCCGCTCCTGGCGGTTCCTGGAAGGACTTTTGGACCTTCCGGGCGAGCGCCTCCTAGAAGCCCTGGGCGAGCCGGTAGTAGGCCTGGTTCCAGCGCAGCTCCTTGGTGAGCCGGCGGGTGGTGGTCTCCGCGTCGATGACCACCAGTTCCACGCCCAGCATGTCGGACAGGTCGGTGAGCTCCTCCGTGCCGACGGCCGTGGACAGCACGGTGTGGTGCGGGGCTCCGGCGGTCAGCCACGACTCGGCGGAGGTCCTCAGGTCCGGGCGGGGCCGCCAGACCGCGCGGGCCACCGGCAGGCTGGGCAGCGGCTCGAGCGGCGAGACGACGTCGATCTCGTTGGCGACCAGCCGGAACCGGTCGCCCAGGTCGGCCAGGCCGACCACGATGCCGGGGCCGGGCTCGGCGTCGAACACCAGCCGGACCGGGTCCTCCCGGCCGCCGATGCCCAGCGGGTGGATCTCGCACGACGGGGTGCCCGCGGCGATGCTCGGGCACACCTCCAGCATGTGCGCGCCGAGGATGAGCTCCTCGCCGGGCGTCAGATGGTAGGTGTAGTCCTCCATGAACGAGGTGCCGCCCGGGGCCATCGCCTTGAGCGTGCGCAGCAGCACCGAGGTCTTCCAGTCGCCCTCGCCGCCGAAGCCGTAGCCGTCGGCCATCAGCCGCTGCACGGCCAGGCCGGGGAGCTGCCGCAGGCCGCCGAGGTCCTCGAAGTTGGTGGTGAACGCCTTGAAGCCGCCGCCGTCGAGGAAGTGGCGCAGGCCCAGCTCGATCCTGGCGGCGTAGCGCAGCGACTCGCGCCGCTCGCCGAGCAGCTCGGGCGCCACCCGGTAGAGCTCCTCGTACTCCTTGACCAGGGCGTTCACGTCGGCGTCGGAGGCCGCGTCCACGGCCTCGACCAGGTCGTTGACGCCGTAGGTGTTGACCGAGACGCCGAAGCGCAGCTGCGCCTCGACCTTGTCGCCCTCGGTCACCGCCACGTCGCGCATGTTGTCGCCGAAGCGCGCCAGCTTCAGCGTGCGCACCTCGGCCACCCCGGAGGCGGCACGGGTCCAGGCGAGGATCCGCTCCGCCACGGCCGGATCGCTGACGTGCCCGGCCACTGTCTTGCGGGGCACGCCCAGCCTGGTCTGGATGTGGCCGAACTCCCGGTCGCCGTGGGCGGCCTGGTTGAGGTTCATGAAGTCCATGTCGATGGAGCTCCACGGCAGCTCCACGTTGGCCTGCGTGTGCAGGTGGAGCAGCGGCTTGCGCAGCGCGTCAAGGCCGGCGATCCACATCTTGGCCGGGGAGAAGGTGTGCATCCAGGCGATCACGCCGGCGCAGGAGTCGTCGGCGTTCGCCTCCAGCATCACGCGCCTGATCGCGGCCGCGTCGGTGAGCACGGGCTTCCACACCACGGGCACCGGCAACGCCTCGGCGATCCGCTGCGACTGCTCGGCGACCTGGCGCAGCGTGTCCTCGCCGTACAGCCCCTGGCTGCCGGTCAGAAACCAGATGTTCAACGCGGGCTCCTCTGTCCGTAGACGTTCTGATAGCGGTCGTACAGCCGGTCGACGTCGTCCTGCGGGATCGGCAACGGCTCGCCGAGCTGCCTGGCGACGTGCACGGTGCGGGCGACGTCCTCGCACATCACGGCCGCCTTCACCGCGGCCTTGGGGTCCTTGCCGATGGTGAAGACGCCGTGGTTGCGCATGAGGACGGCGGGCGAGCGGTGGCCCTTGAGCGTCCCGACGATGCCCTGGCCGATGGAGTCGTCGCCGATCAGCGCGAACGGCCCGACCGGGATCTCGCCGCCGAACTCGTCGGCCATGGCGGTCAGCACGCACGGGATCGCCTCGTCGCGTGCGGCCCACGCCGAGGCGTAGGTCGAGTGGGTGTGCACGACGCCGCCCACCTCGGGCATGTTGCGGTAGACGTAGGCGTGCGCGGCGGTGTCGCTGGACGGCGCGTGCTCGCCCTCGACCAGGTCGCCGTCGAGGTCGCACACGACCATGTTCTCCGGCGTCAGCTCGTCGTAGGAGACGCCGGACGGCTTGATGACGAACAGGTCCTCGCCCGGGACGCGGCCGGAGACGTTTCCCGCCGTCCAGGCGACCAGGTTGTAGCGGACCAGCTCGGCGTGCAGGTCGCTGACGATCTTCCTCATGCTCGTTCTCATGGCTTCACTCCGTGGGGCAGCTCGGTCGCTTCGCTCCCGCCGCTTGTCGGTCCGGGCGACGGAGCTCCCTCGCGGGCGCCGTTCCTGATGGCGCGCAACCTGTGCAGCATCTGTCCGTCTCCGAAGTGGTCGTGCAGGTTGCGGTACTCGGCGTACAGCCGGTCGTAGGCGTCGGCCCTGGCCTGGTCGGGCTCGTAGGCGGCCTCGGTGCGCCGGCCCATCGCGGTGGCGGCGGCCTCGATGTCGGGGTACGCGCCCGCCGCGACGGCGGCGTGGATGGCCGAGCCGAGGGCGGGCCCCTGGTCGGAGCCGATGACCGACAGCGGGCGGCGCAGCACGTCGGCGTAGACCTGCATGAGGAAGCGGTTCTTCAGCAGGCCGCCCGCGACGACGAACTCCTCGACGGGCACGCCGGACTTCTCGAACGTCTCGACGATCATGCGGGCGCCGTACGCGGTGGACTCGATGAGGGCCCGGTAGACGTCCTCGGGCTTGGTGGCGAGGGTCTGGCCGACGATGACGCCGGACAGGTTGTGGTCCACGAGGACCGACCGGTTGCCGCCGAACCAGTCCAGCGCGACCAGGCCGTGCTGGCCCACGGCCTGCTGCTCGGCCAGCGAGGTGAGGTGTTCGTGGATGCTGGTGTCCCCTGCCTGCTCCAGGTAGGAGGCGGGGACGAAGGTGTCCACGAACCAGGCGAAGATGTCGCCCACGGCGGACTGGCCGGCCTCGTAGCCCCACAGGCCGGGCACGATGCCGTCGCGGACCACGCCGCACATGCCCGGCACCTCGGCGAGCTGGTCGCTGGGCATGATGTGGCAGGTCGAGGTGCCCATGATGGCGACCATCTGGCCGGGCCGCACGGCGTCGGCGGCGGCGGCGGTGACGTGCGCGTCCACGTTGCCGACCGCCACCGCGACGCCCTCGGGCAGTCCGGTCCACCCGGCGGCCGTGGCCGACAGCGTCCCCGCCACCCCGCCGAGCGGCGCCAGCCGGACGCCGCCCGTCTCCTCGCCGACCTGACCGGTGGCGAGCTTGGCGGCGAAGTCGCCGAAGGCGGGGTTGAGCTCCGCCAGGTACTCCGGGGACGGGTAGCCGCCGTCCTGGAAGATCCCCTTGTAGCCGACGGTGCAGATGTTGCGGCTCTCGACGCCGCACAGCTGCCAGACGATCCAGTCGGCGGCCTCGATCCAGCGCTCGGCCCTGGCGTAGACCTCGGGGTCCTCCTCCAGGACCTGCAGGGCCTTGGCGAACTCCCACTCCGAAGAGATCTTGCCGCCGTAGCGCGGCAGCCAGCTCTCGCCGCGGCGGGCGGCCAGCTCGTTGATCCGGTCGGCGTGCGGCTGCGCGGCGTGGTGCTTCCACAGCTTCGGCCACGCGTGCGGCCGAGAGGGCGTCTCGAAGCACAGCGGCGTGCCGTCCGCGGTGGCCGGCAGCACGGTGCAGGCGGTGAAGTCGGTACCGATGCCGATCACGTCGCCGGGCGAGATCCCCGCCGCGGCGACGGCCTGCGGCACGGCCACCCGCAGCACGTCGATCCAGTCCTGCGGCGACTGCAGCGCCCAGTCGGGGCCCAGCGGCGCATCCGAGCCGGGCAGCGTGCGCTCGATGACGCCGTGCGCGTACTCGTGGACGGCGCTGCCCAGCTCGGCGCCGTCGGCGACGCGGACCACGACGGCACGGCCGGACAGCGTGCCGAAGTCCACTCCGACCACAAACTTGTTAGCGTTCACATTGGACTCCAGGAGGTTCGTTCTGGCGTGGGGCAGGCGCTACCGCGCGGGGGCCGTGCTGGATCTGACGACGAAGGCCGGCGGCACGACCAGCCGCTCGCACGCACCTGCCCCCGAGTCGATCTGCCGGAGCAGCACCTCGATGCAGTGCCTGCCCACCGCGTCGAAATCCTGCCTGACCGTGGTGAGCGGGGGTGAGAAGAACTCCGACTCGGGGATGTCGTCGAAACCCACGACGCTGATCTGGCCGGGGACCTTCACTCCTTCCTCCGACAGCGCCCGCAGCACGCCGAGCGCCATCTGGTCGTTGGCCGCGAAGACGGCGGTGACCCCGGCCATCGCGGCCAGGCTCCGGCCCGCCTCATAACCCGCTCGCGGGCTCCAGTCGCCGGCCAGCGGGACCGGCACCGGGCGCCCCGCCGCCTCCAGCGCGGAGCGCCAGCCCTCGAGCCTGCCCTCGGTCTCCAGCCAGTCCGACGGGCCGCTGACGTGCCAGACCGTCTCGTGACCGAGCTCCAGCAGGTGCCGGGTGGCGAGCCTGGCCCCCTCGATCTGGTCGATGCACACCACCGACACGTCGGCCCGGTGGGTGCCCTCGACGGCCACCGCGGGCGTGCCCGACGGCAGACTCTCCAGCGCTCGGCCGGCCGAGCGCTGCGGCGCGACCACCACGACCCCGTCGACGCCCTGCTCGGTGAGGTAGTCGATGGCGTCGCGGACGCTGTCGGCGTCGATGGACTTCAGGCTGACGATGCTCACGAAGTAGCCGGCCGTCCTGGCCGCCTGCTCGATCCCGTAGATCGTGCTGGCCGGGCCGTACAGCGTGGTGTCGAAGCTCACCACGCCGAGCATCCGCGACCGCTTGGTGACCAGGGCGCGGGCGACCAGGTTGCGGCGGTAGCCGAGCCGGATGATCGCCTCCTCCACCCGGGCCCGGGTGGCCGCCCGGACGTTGGGGTGGTCGTTGAGCACCCGGGAGACCGTCTGGTGCGACACGCCCGCTGCCTTGGCCACGTCGGCCATGACCGGCAGGCGGCGCTTGGGGATGGGACCCACGGCTCTCCTTTCGCTGGCTACCAAGATCGTATTGCGGGACGGTCAGCCCGCAGCGCCAGCCCTGCGCTTGGTCCACACGTCGAACGCCACGGCGGCCAGCAGCACCGCGCCCTTGACGAGCATCACCCGTTCGCTGGGCGAGCCGATCAGGGACATGCCGTTGTTGATCACCGCCATGATGAGCCCGCCGGTGATCGCGCCGACGACCTTGCCGACACCACCCTGTACGGCGGCGCCACCGATGAAGGCGGCGGCGATGGCGTCGAGCTCGAAGGAGTTGCCCGCCGTCGGGCCCGCCTGGTTGAGCCGTCCGGCGAAGATGATGCCGGCGATGGCCGACAGGACGCCCATGTTGACGAAGATCCAGAAGACGACCTTCTTGACCTTGACGCCGGACATGACGGCCGCCTGCAGGTTGCCGCCGATGGCGTAGATCTGCCGGCCGAAGACGGTGCGGTTGGCCATCAGGGAGTAGGCCAGCACCAGGATCGCCAGCAGCACCAGCACCCAGGGCAGGTTCTTGAACCGGGCGAGCTGCACGACCAGGAAGAGGATCAGCCCGGCGCCGGCCGCCATCTTGAGCGCGAACAGCGCCATCGGCTCCACGGACTGGCCGTAACCGGCGCGCCCGACGCGGCTGCGCCACTGCGAGGCGACCATGCCCGCGATGGCGACCAGGCCGATCAGCAGGCTGAACAGGTCGGCGCCGCCCAGCGGGCCGAGGCCGATGTTGCCGAGGTAGCCGTTGGTGAAGCCGTTGGCCAGGGTGCGAACCTGGTCGGGGAACGGGCCGATGCCCTGGTTGCCCAGCACGGTCAGGGTGAGCGCGCGGAACAGCAGCATGCCGGCCAGCGTCACGATGAACGCCGGGATGCCGAAGTAGGCGATCCAGTAACCCTGCCAGGCGCCGATGAGCCCGCCGGCGGCGACCGTGATCAGCAGGGCGAGCGGCCACGGCAGGCCCATGTTCACCATGAGCACCGCGGCCAGGGCCCCCGTGACCGCGACCACCGAGCCCACCGACAGGTCGATGTGCCCGGCGATGATGACCAGGATCATCCCGATCGCGAGGATCAGCACGTAGGAGTTCTGGACGATGATGTTGGAGATGTTCTGCGGCTGGAGCAGGGCGCCGTCCGTCAGCACCGAGAACAGCACGATGATCAGGGCGAAGGCGATGTAGATGCCGCTCGCGCGCAGGTTGACCGACAGTCCGCCCAGCGACACCCGGCCCGGCTGCCTGGGCTCTCCCGGCCCGCCGCCCTTCGCGCCGACCTCCACGTCGGCGGGCGTGATGCTGCTCATTGGAGCTACTCCTGTCCCTTGGTCATGAGATGCATGAGGCGTTCCTGCGTGGCGTCCTGGCGCGGCACCTCGCCGGTGATGCGGCCCTCGGAGAGGGTGTAGATGCGGTCACACAAGCCGAGCAGCTCAGGCAGCTCCGAGGAGATCACCAGCACCGCCTTGCCCTCGTCGGCGAGGCGGTTGATGATCGTGTAGATCTCGTACTTGGCGCCGACGTCGATGCCTCTGGTCGGCTCGTCGAGGATCAGCACGTCGGGCTCGGTGAGGATCCACTTGGAGAGCACGACCTTCTGCTGGTTGCCGCCGCTCAGTTTGCCGACGACGCTCGCCACGCTGGGCGCCTTGATGTTCATGCTCTTGTGGAAGCGCTCGGCGACCCGGAACTCCTCGTGCTCGTTCACCCAGCCGCGCCGCGACAGCCCACTCAGGCCGGCGGCGGAGACGTTGCGCTGGATGTCCTCGATGAGGTTGAGGCCGTACCTCTTGCGGTCCTCGGTCGCGTAGGCCAGGCCATGCCTGATCGCGTCCTGCACGGTGCGGACCTCGATCGGACGGCCGTCCTTGAAGATCTTGCCGGAGATGTGCACGCCGTAGGTCCGGCCGAACACGCTCATGGCGAGCTCGGTGCGGCCCGCGCCCATCAGGCCGGCCAGTCCCACGATCTCGCCCCTGCGCACGTTGATCGAGGCGCCGTCAACGACCTTCCTGCCGGGCTGGCTGGGGCTGTAGACGGTCCAGTCCTCGATGCGCAGCGCCTCCTCGCCGATCGTCGGCTCGTGTGGCGGGAAGCGGTTGTCGAGCGCGCGGCCGACCATCCCGGAGATGATCCGGTCCTCGGTCACGCTGTCGGCGGCCATGTCGAGCGTCTCGATCGTCCGGCCGTCACGGATGATGGTGACGGAGTCGGCGATGGCGATGACCTCGTTGAGCTTGTGGGAGATGATCACGCAGGTGATGCCCTCGTCCCGCAGCCCGCGCAGCAGGTCCAGCAGGTGCGCCGAGTCGTCGTCGTTGAGGGCGGCGGTCGGCTCGTCGAGGATGAGCAGCTTCACCCGCTTCGACAGCGCCTTGGCGATCTCGACGAGCTGCTGCTTGCCGACGCCGATGTCGGAGACGGTGGTCGTCGGGTTCTCGCGCAGCCCGACCCGCTCCATGAGCTGGGCGGCCTCGAAGTTCGTCCGGTTCCAGTCGATGAAGCCGCGCTTGGCCCGCTCGTTGCCGAGGAAGATGTTCTCGGCGATCGACAGCTGCGGGCTGAGGGCGAGCTCCTGGTGGATGATGACGATGCCGGCGTGCTCGCTGTCGCGGATGCTGCCGAACTCGCACCGCTCGCCCTCGAAGTCGATCTCGCCCTCGTAGCCGCCGTGCGGGTAGACCCCGGACAGCACCTTCATCAGGGTCGACTTGCCGGCGCCGTTCTCGCCGCAGATGGCGTGGATCTCGCCCCGCCGCACGGACAGGTTGACGTCCTGCAGCGCCTTCACGCCGGGGAACGTCTTGGTGATGCCGCTCATCCGCAAGATGTGGTCGGTCATGTCTCAAGCCCCTCGGTCAGGGGCCCCGGGGACGGCGGGCCGTCCCCGGGGCACGCCCTCTACTTGAGCTGGTCCTCGGTGTAGTAGTTGCCGCCGATGATGACGTCCTTGTAATTGCTCTTGTCGACGATGACCGGGTCGAGCAGGAACGAGGGGACGACCTTGTTGCCGTTGTCGTAGTCCTTGGTGTTGTTCACCTCGGGCTTGCCGCCCTTGAGGACCGCGTCGGCCATCTTGACGGTGGTCTCGGCCAGCTTGCGGGTGTCCTTGAAGATGGTCGAGTACTGCTCGTCGGCGACGATCGACTTGACCGAGGCGAGCTCGGCGTCCTGGCCGGTCACGGTCGGGTACGGCTGGCCGCTGGTGCCGTAGCCGCTGCTCTTGAGGGCCGACAGGATGCCGATGGACAGGCCGTCGTACGGCGAGAGCACGCCGTCGACCTTGGCACCGCCGGTGTAGGTCTTCGTGAGGATGTCCTCCATGCGCTTCTGCGCGGTGGCCGGGTCCCAACGGAGGATGGCGGCGGTCTTGAACTCGGTCTGGCCGCTCTTCACCACGAGCGTGCCGTCGTCGATCTTCGGCTGGAGGACGGACATGGCGCCGTTCCAGAAGAACGTGGCGTTGTTGTCGTCAGGCGAGCCGCCGAACAGCTCGACGTTGAACGGGCCCTTCTCGCCCTTGTCGACGCCGAGGCCGGCCAGGAGCGAGGTCGCCTGCTGCACGCCGACCTTGAAGTTGTCGAAGGTGGCGTAGTAGTCGACGTTCGGGCTGTTGCGGATCAGCCGGTCGTAGGCGATGACCGGGATCTTGGCGTCGGCCGCCTGCTGCAACTGGGAGGTGATCGCGGTGCCGTCGATCGAGGCGATGATCAGGAGCTTGGCGCCCTTGGTGATCTGGTTCTCGATCTGGTTGGCCTGCGTCGGGATGTCGTTCTCGGCGTACTGCAGGTCGACCTTGTAGCCGAGCTGCTCGAGCTGCGACTTGACGTTGTCGCCGTCGTGGATCCACCGCTCTGACGACTTGGTCGGCATGGTGACGCCGATCGTGGCGCCCGCGTTGCCGCCCTCGGCCCCCGCCGTGGGCTGCGCGTCGACCGTTTTCTGGCTGGAGCCGCAGGCCGTCATGGTCGCGGCGAGCGCGATGGCGGACACCAGTCCGCCGATTCGTGCCAACCTCATCGTGCATCTCCTCGCAAATGGGGGTTCACGGCAGCGCTGGTCGCCACGGCTGCCGGTAGGCGTAAAGTTTGATCACAAACTGTGATAAACCGGAACAAAGTTCACGTCGTTCTCGCAGATTGTTATCGCTAACAACGCGGCTGTCAATGCCGGCCGATAACCTCCCGGAAACTTTCCGGTAACGTCCGGCGAGATCCCGTCGCAGGTCAGCGGCGGGAACGAGCCGAGAACAGCCGTTGCAGCAGGATGAAGACGAAGAGCAGTAGGCCAATAAAGATCTTCGTCCACCAGGAGCTGAGCGTGCCCTCGAAGCTGAGGATGGTCTGGATCAGGCCGAGCACCAGCACCCCCAGCACGGTGCCGAGCAGGAAGCCGGTGCCGCCGGTCAGCAGCGTGCCGCCGATCACGACGGCCGCGATCGCGTCCAGCTCCATGCCGACCGCGTGCAGGCCGTACCCCGAGAGCATGTAGAACGACAGCAGCACCCCGCCGAGCGCCGAGCAGAAGCCGGAGATCGTATAGACAGCGATCTTCGTCCTGCCCACCGGCAGGCCCATCAGCAGCGCCGACTGCTCGCTGCCGCCGGTGGCGTAGACGGCGCGGCCGAGCCGCGTGTAGTGCAGCACGTAGGCGGCGCCCAGCACGACCACCGCCGCGATGACCACGCTCGGGGAGATCCACAGATCGCCGAACAGGTCGATCCGGGTCTGCGCGAACGCGGTGAACGTCGGGTCTCCGATCGGGATGGAGTCCGTGCCGATCGTGTAACACAGCCCCCTGGCCAGGAACATCCCGGCCAGCGTGGCGATGAACGGCTGGATGTCGAAGGCGTGGATCAGGTAGCCCATCACCAGCCCCAGGGTGGAGCCGATGAGCAGCACCAGCGGGACCACCACGTACGGCGGCCAGCCCGGGCCCGCCATCAGACTGGCCGAGATCATCGTCGACAGCGCCACCACCGACCCCACCGACAGGTCGATCCCGCCGGTGAGGATCACGAACGTCATGCCGACGGCCACGACCAGCAGGAACGCGTTGTCGACGAAGACGTTGAGGATCACCTGCCCGCTGGCGAACCCCTCGTAGCGGATCCCGCCCGCCACGAACATCGCCACGAACAGGCAGGCCGTCACCAGGACCGGCACGTACTTGGCCGGGATCGTCCTGCCGCCGCCCAGGGTCAGCGTCGTCATGCCGTCACCCGCACCTTCTCCTCGGCCGCCGGCTTGGCCGAGGCCGAGCCTCGCCGGCGGTGGAACACCTTGTCGCGGAAGGCCTGCGACTGGATGAGGCAGACCACGGTCACCACCAGCGCCTTGAACAGCAGCGTGGTCTCGGGCGGCACGCCGATCGAGTAGATCGTCGTGGTCAGCGTCTGGATGATCAGCGCGCCTAGCACGGTCCCGCCGAGCGAGAAGCGCCCGCCCGCCAGTGACGTGCCGCCGATCACCACGGCCAGGATGGCGTCCAGCTCGATCCAGAGCCCGGCGTTGTTGCCGTCGGCGCTGGAGACGTTCGAGCTGATCATCAGACCCGCGACGCCCGCGCACAGCGCGGCGAAGGCATAGACCATGACGATGATCCCGCGTGCCCTGATGCCGGCCAGCCTGCTCGCCTCGGCGTTGCCGCCCACCGACTCGATCAGCATGCCGAGCGCGAGCCGCCGGGTGAGGAAGGCGGTGATCGCCAGCACCGCGAGCACGATGAGGATGCCGAACGGCAGCGTCAGCCAGTAGCCGCCGCCGATCAGCTTGTAGGCGGGGCTGTTGACGGTGATGATCTGCCCGTCGGTGATGAGCTGGGCCAGCCCGCGCCCGGCGACCATGAGGATCAGCGTGGCGATGATCGGCTGGATGCCGACGGCCGCCACCAGGAAGCCGTTCCAGGCGCCGAGCAGCACGCTCAGGCCGAGCGCCAGGACCACGGCGGTGAACACGCCCTGGTCCTGGCTGATCTGCAGGCAGGCCAGCGCTCCCGAGATGGCCACCACCGAGCCCACCGACAGGTCGATGCCGCCGGTCGCGATGACCAGCGTCATGCCGAGCGACACCAGGATCAGCGGGGCGCCGAAGCGCAGGATGTCGATGAGGCTGCCGTACAGGTGCCCGTCGCGAACCTGGATGGACAGGAAGCCGGGGGTGAAGGCCACGTTGACCAGTAACAGCACGGCCAGGATCAGCACCGGCCAGAGCAGGCGTCTCATGAGGCTCGCCCTCCGCTCGCGATCGTCTCCATCAGCACGTCGGTGGTGAGCGCGTCGTCGTTGGGCAGCTCGGCGACCAGCCTGCGGTCGCGCAGCACGGCGACCTTGTGGCTGAGCCGCAGCACCTCCTCCAGCTCGGCGGAGATGAACAGCACCGCCACGCCGCCGTCGGAGAGCTCGGCGACCAGGCGCTGGATCTCCGTCTTGGCGCCCACATCGATGCCGCGGGTGGGCTCGTCGAGGATGAGCAGTCTCGGCTCCAGGATGAGCCACCTGGCCAGCAGCACCTTCTGCTGGTTGCCGCCGCTGAGGTTGCGCACCAGGTGCTCGGGGTTGGCCGGGTTGATCCGCAGCGCCTTGACATACCTGCCGACCAGCTCGTCCTGCTGCTCGCGCGGCACCGGCCTGGTCCAGCCCCTGGTCGCCTGCAGGGCCAGGATGATGTTCTCGCGCACCGTGAGGTCGGGGATGAGCCCGTCGGACTTGCGGTTCTCCGAGCAGAACGCGATCTTGTGGGTCATCGCGGCGCGGGGCGTGCGCAGCGACGCGGGCTCGCCGCCGATCGCCACCTGCCCGGTGCCGGCGTGGTCCGCGCCGAACAGCAGCCGCGCGATCTCGGTGCGGCCCGAGCCCAGCAGGCCCGCGAGCCCGACGACCTCGCCCTCGTGGATGGTGAGCGTGAACGGCTCGATCGCGCCGGTGCGGCCGACGCCGCGCGCCTCCACCAGCGGCCTGTCGAAGACCTTGGCCTCGCCGTGCAGCTTGTCCAGGGCCTCGAGCTCCTTGCCGATCATCTTGGCGACCAGTTCGACCTGGCTGAGCTCGCTGGTACGGAACTCGCCGACCAGCCGCCCGTTGCGCAGGATCGTCATCCGGTCGGAGATCTCGTAGACCTGGTCGAGGAAGTGCGACACGAACAGGATCGCGATGCCCTCCTCCTTGAGCCGCCGCATCACCCGGAAGAGCTGGCCGACCTCGTCGGCGTCCAGGCTGGAGGTGGGCTCGTCCAGGATGAGCACCCTGGCCTCGACGTCCAGGGCGCGGGCGATGGCGACCATCTGCTGGATGGCCAGGGAGTAGGACGACAGCGGCGCGGACACGTCCAGGTCCAGCTCCAGTCGCGCGAGCAGCTCCCTGGCCCGGGCCCGCATCCGTTTCCAGTCGATCCTGCCCAGGCGGCGCGGCTCGCGGCCGATGAGGATGTTCTCCGCCACCGACAGGTTCGTGCAGAGGTTGACCTCCTGGTAGACGGTGCTGATCCCGGCCTGCCGGGCCTCCAGCGGGCTGCCGAAGGCCACGGCCTGGCCGGCCAGCTCGATGTCGCCGGCGTCGGCCGGGTACACGCCGGTCAGCACCTTGATCAAGGTGGACTTGCCCGCGCCGTTCTCGCCCATGAGCGCGTGCACCTCACCGGGCAGCAGCCGCAGGTCCACGTCGTCGAGGGCCTGCACGCCCGGGAACTGTTTGCCGATTCCGCCCATCCGCAGGATCGGCGCGGGTGCGTCCATCCGGCGCCCCTTCCCTTTCTCCCGACCGGGCCGGCCTCGCGGGCCGGCCCGGTCTCATCACCGGTCAGTACTCGCGGCTGGGCAGCGCGGCCTTGGCCTGCTCCTGGTCGAACGTCGTCTCCTCCGTCACCACGCGGGCCGGCACGTTCTCGCCCTTGAGCACCTTCTGGGCCAGGTCCATGAGCTGCGGGCCGAGCAGCGGGGAGCACTCCACGATGAAGTTGATCTTGCCGTCGGCCAGGGCCTGCATGCCGTCCTTGACCGCGTCCACCGTGATGATCTTGATGTCCTTGCCGGGCACCTTGCCCGCGCCCTCGATCGCCTCGATCGCACCCAGGCCCATGTCGTCATTGTGCGCGTAGAGCACGTCGATGTCCGGGTTGGATTTCAGGAACGCCTCCATGACCTCCTTGCCCTTGGCCCTGGTGAAGTCGCCGGTCTGCGAAGCGATGATCTTGAACTTCGAGTCCGCGCCGATGACCTCGGCGAAGCCCGCCTTGCGGTCGTTGGCCGGGGCCGAGCCCGTGGTGCCCTGCAACTCGACGATGTTCACCGGGTCGGTGGCGTCCTTGTACTCGTCCACCAGCCACTGGCCGGCCTTCTTGCCCTCCTCGATGAAGTCCGAGCCGAGGAAGGTCTTGTACAGGGTCGTGTCCTTGGAGTCCACGGCCCGGTCGGTGAGGATGACCGGGATCTTCGCGTCCTTGGCCTCCTTGAGCACCGTGTCCCAGCCCGACTCCACCACCGGCGAGAAGGCGATCACGTCCACCTTCTGCTGGACGAAGGAGCGGATGGCCTTGATCTGGTTCTCCTGCTTCTGCTGGGCGTCGGAGAAGCGCAGGGTGATCCCGCTCTTCTTGGCCGAGTCCTGGACGGACTTGGTGTTCGCGGTGCGCCAGCCGCTCTCCGCGCCGACCTGGGAGAAGCCCATGACGATCGAGTCGTCGCCGCCTCCGCCAGAGCCGCTGCCGCCGCTGCCGCCGCTGTCGCTGCCGCATCCGGCCAGCGTCGCCGCGGCCAGGGCGGCGACCACCATCGCCGAGATCTTCTTCAACACGTGGGGGGTGTCCTTTCCTGTATGTGAGCGTTAACAAACGGGGTGGCGAAACCGCCTTCCTGCCCCCGGCTAGCGCCGGGCCGTACTGACTCGGGACACGAACGCGGGAGGGACCACGAGCCGCTCACTCTCCTCGGGCCCGTCTCCCTCGATCTGCCGCAGCAGCACCCCGATGCTGTGCCGGCCGACCGCGCCGAAGTCCTGCCGGATGGTGGTGAGCGGAGGCGAGAAGAACTCCGACTCGGGGATGTCGTCGAACCCGACGACACTCACCCGCTCGGGCACCTTCACCCCCTGCTCGGCGAACGCCCGCAGCACGCCCAGCGCCATCTGGTCGTTGGCCACGAAGACCGCCGTGACGTCCGTCATGCTCGCCAGGCTGCGTCCCGCCTCGTAGCCCGAGCGCGGGCTCCAGTCCCCGGCGAGCGGCTCCGGAGCCTCGCGGCCCGCCCGGGCCAGCGCCGCCCGCCAGCCGGCCACCCGCCCTTCGGCCTCCAGCCAGTCGGAGGGACCGCGGACGTGCCAGACCGTCTCGTGTCCCAGCGAGAGCAGGTGGTCCGTGGCGAGCCTGCCCCCTTCGACCTGGTCCACGCAGACCACCGGCACGTCGCCGGCCTCACCGCCCTCGACCGCGACCGTGGGGACGCCGAGCGGCAGGTCCGCGAGCGCCTGGGCGGCCGAGCGCTGCGGCGCGACCACGACGATGCCGTCGACGCCCTGGTCTGTCAGGTAGTCGAGGGCGTCGCGGACGCCGGTCCTGTCGATGGACTTGAGGCTGACGATGCTGATGAAGTATCCGGCCGCCCTGGCCGCCTGCTCGATGCCGTACACCGTGCTGGCGGGACCGTACAGGGTGGTGTCGAAGCTGACCACGCCGAGGGTCCTGGAGTGCCTGGTGACCAGCGCGCGGGCGACGAGGTTGCGGCGGTAGCCCAGCTTGTCGATCGCCTCCAGCACCCGGGTGCGGGTTTCGGTGCGCACGTTCGGATGCTCGTTGAGCACCCGGGAGACCGTCTGATGGGACACTCCGGCCTCCTTGGCCACGTCGGCCATGACCGGCGGACGCTGCCTCTGGGTGGATCCCACAGCCGTGCTCCTTTCCGGGCCTGGCATGACTGTGAACGTTAACAAAGGGTCTCGTCAAGGGCGCTTCGATTACGGTCGCGTTACGCGACGGCCTCTTGACGCCTCTTCGCCGGGGACCTTAACTGAGCGCAGTTCTCCGTTGTTAACGCTCACCCCTCCTTGTTAACGCTAACAACATCCGAGGAGCACCCCATGAGACGACTCGCCTTATCGGCGTTGCTGGTGGCGGGCGTGCTGACCGCACCCGCCGCGGCGGCGGCCGAGCCGGTCCCCGAAGGCGCGGCCGTCGACCAGTTCGACGCGAGCGCGCTCGGCCGGGACTGGAAAGTCCTGGCCCGCGACGACTCCCGGTGGTCGCTGACCGAGCAGCCCGGCTCGCTGCGGGTCCACTCGCTGCCCGGCGACACCTACCAGGGCACCAACACGGCCAGGAACCTGTTCCTGATGGACATCCCGGCGGGCGACTTCGAGGTGGTGACCAAGCTCAGCGCACCGGTCTCGCTGGACTTCCAGAGCGCGGGCATCCTCGCCTGGCAGGACTGGGACAACTACGTGCGCGCCGGACTGGCCCACGTGGGCTCCGCGGGCGGCCCGGTGATCGAGACCGACACCGAGGTCGGGGCCGCGTTCAACGCGAGCTTCGCGGGCCGGCCCGGCTCGACCGGCGAGATCGTCAAGCTGGCCAGGACGGGCGACGAGTTCGTCTCCTCCTACTGGGACGGCGCGGCCTGGGTGCAGGCGTCGAAGGTGACCGCCGACCTCGACGTCAGACAGGTAGGGCTGTTCGCGCTGTCGGCGCAGAACGGCACCGCGGTCACGGCCGACTTCGACTACTTCGCGGTCAAGGCGGCCGAGGGGCGGCCGGTCGTGCCGGAGGGCCGCTTCACGCTGCGCGCCGCGGGTGAGCGCCCGTACCTGTCGGCCGACCGTACGGGAGCCGTGCGGGTGTCCGCGAAGGCGCCGATGACCAGCCTGGCGGTCACCGCCGAGCCGCGCGGCGAGGCGGGCGTGGCGCTGAAGGACGTGGAGTCCGGCAGGTTCCTGACAGCCGGCCGGACCGTCCGGCTGACCGCTGGCGGCTCGGTCTTCCAGCTCAAGGACGCGGGCGGCGGCAACGTGACGCTGAGCTCCGGCGGCCAGGGGGTCTCCGTCAACGGCGACAGGCTCGTCACCGGGACCGAGGCGACGAAGTTCCGCGTCGAGGGCTACACCTCGGGCGAGCTCACCGTCGACGCCCGGGCCGGCGGCACCAAGGTCGGCCCGAACCTCTACGGCGTCTTCTACGAGGACATCAACCACGCGGCCGACGGCGGGCTCTACGCCGAGCTGGTGCAGAACCGCTCGTTCGAGTTCAACGCGGTCGACGAGCCGAGCTACACCGGGCTGACCGCGTGGAGCGAGGTCGAGCGGGGCGCGACCGCCACGCTGGCGGTCAGCGGCGACCGGCCGCTCAACGCCGCCAACCGCAACTTCCTGCGCCTGGAAATCGCCGGCGACGGCGCCGCGGGCGCGAGCAACGCCGGCTTCAACCGCGGCCTGCCGCTGGAGCGCGGCAAGGTCTACGACCTGTCGTTCTGGGCGCGGCGCGACGCGGCGGGCCCGGTGACGGTGAGCCTGGAGGCCGGGGACGAGGTCCACGGCAAGGCCACCGTGCGGGTGAAGCCGGGCGGCTGGGCGAAGTACCGGGCGACGGTCAGGGCGAGCGGGACGACCGACGCCGGACGGCTCGTTGTGCTGGCGCCCGGCGGCACGACCGACCTGGACATGGTCTCGCTGTTCCCGCGCGACACGTTCAAGGGCCACGGCATGCGCGAGGACCTGGCGGAGATGATCGCCGAGCTGAAGCCGCGCTTCCTGCGCTTCCCCGGCGGCTGCGTGACCAACGTCGGCACCTACGACCCCTACGCGGAGACGCAGGACCGGCGGCGCATCTACCAGTGGAAGGAGACGATCGGCCCGGTCGAGGAGCGGCCCACGAACTTCAACTTCTGGGGCTACAACCAGAGTTACGGCATCGGCTACTACGAGTACTTCCAGTTCGCCGAGGACCTTGGCGCAGAGGCGCTGCCGGTGCTGTCGGTGGGCGTCAACGGCTGCGGCGAGAACCGGCCGCTGACCGACGAGACCAAGCTGGCCCGCTGGGTGCGGGACACGCTGGACCTGATCGAGTTCGCCAACGGCCCGGCCACCTCGGAGTGGGGGAAGAAGCGGGCGGCGATGGGCCATCCCAAGCCGTTCGGCCTGGAGTACATCGGCCTCGGGAACGAGGAGATCTACCCCGAGTTCTTCACCAACTATCCGAAGTTCGCCGACGCCATCAGGGCCGAGTATCCGGACATCAAGATCATCAGTAACTCCGGCCAGACGTCGCAGGGCGCGTGGTTCGACCGCATGTGGGACTTCGCCCGCGACCAGAAGGCCGACCTGGTGGACGAGCACTACTACAACAATGCCGACTGGTTCCTGACCAACAACCACCGCTACGACTCCTACGACCGCACCGGGCCCAAGGTCTTCGTCGGCGAGTACGCCTCCCGGGGCAACACCTGGCACAACGCGCTCAGCGAGGCCTCGTTCATGACCGGCCTGGAGCGCAACGCCGACGTGGTGGAGCTGGCCTCCTACGCGCCGCTGCTGGCCAACGTGGACTACGTGGACTGGACGCCGGATCTGATCTGGTTCGACAACGACGAGGCGTACGGCTCGCCGAGCTACCACGTGCAGCGGCTGTTCTCCCGCAACGTCGGCGACACGGTGCTGCCGAGCACGTTCGAGGGGAGCGCCAAGCCCGTCGAGGACATCGCGGGCGCGGTGGGCGTCGGGACCTGGAACACCCAGGCGCGCTACGACGACGTGAAGGTGACCTCCGCCGACGGGACGGTCCTGCTGGAGGACGACTTCTCGGCGGGGGCGGGCAGGTGGACGCCGGGCGCGGCCGGCGCCTGGTCGGTGCAGGACGGCGCCTACGTCCAGTCGGCGAACGTGGAGGACGCCCGGTCCACCGCCGGTTCGGCGGACTGGTCGGACTACACGATCGAGCTGACCGCCCGCAAGACCGGCGGCGCGGAGGGCTTTCTGGTGATGTTCGGCGTCCGCGACACCGGCAACTTCTACTGGTGGAACGTCGGCGGCTGGAACAACACCCAGTCGGCCGTGGAGAAGGCCGTCAACGGCGCCAAGGCGTCGATCGCGACCTCGGCCACGACGGTCGAGACCGGCCGCGACTACCGGCTCAAGGTCGAGGTCTCCGGCCGGAAGATCACCACCTGGCTCGACGGCCAGAAGGTGAACGAGTTCGTGGACCATGCCGTGGTCGAGCCGCTCTACCAGGTCGTGTCCAAGGACGCGAAGTCGGGCGACCTGGTGATCAAGGCCGTCAACGCCCAGGACACCTCGGTGCGCAGCGCGGTCGACCTGGGCGGCGCGAACGTCAGGAGGACGGCCGAGGTGACCTCGCTCACCGGCGACCCCGCCGACGTCAACTCCATCGCCGAGCCGCGCCGGGTCGCTCCGGTGGAGCAGCGGGTGGACGGCTTCTCCCGCGCCTTCACCTACGACTTCCCGGCGCACTCGGTGACGTTCATCAGGCTGAAGAGGGGATGACGAGCACGCGTGCCCGGGCGGCGGAGAGCCGCCCGGGCGCGTCACATCCTGGCGGTGGAGTCGCGGATCACCAGTCGGCACGCCATCTTGTGCACGCCGGGCGTGGCCTTGCCGTCGATGGCGGCGAACAGGTGCTGGGCGGCCGTCCTGCCGAGCCGTTCCAGGTCGGGATCGACGGTCGTCAGGGGCGGGCGGGTCTCGGCGGCCAGCACCTCCCAGTTGTCGTAGCCGACCACGGCGAGGTCGTCGGGGACCCGCCGGCCCAGCTCGCGCGCCGCCTCCACGAACCCGGCGGCGATCTGGTCGCTGCCGCAGAAGACCGCGTCCAGCTCGGGTTCGGAGCGCAGCAGCATCTCGGCCGCGTGCCTGCCCCAGCGCTGCGACCAGGTGCCCCACAGGGTCTCCCCGGCCCGCGCCATCCCCGCCTCGGCCAGGGCCTCGTCCAGCCCTTCGGCGCGATCGCGGGCGGCCTTGTAGCCGACCGGCCCGGTGACGTGCGCGATCCGCCTGCGGCCCAGCGCGAGCAGGTGCCGCACCGCCAGGATCGCCCCGCCCACGTCGTCGGGGACGAAGGAGACGTCCGACGGGTCGTCGGAAGGCCCGTAGGCGTAGACGACCGGCACCGGCAGATCCCTGCTCACCGAGGGCCGGGGGTCGGTGCTCTCCCCCACCACGATCAGCCCGTCCACCCGGCGCGACAGCAGCGCGCGCAGGTGGTGCTGCTCCCTGATCGCGTCGCCGCGCGCGTCGCACAGCAACACGGCCATCTCCCCGGCGCCGAACGCGTCCTCCGCGCCGAGCAGCACCGGGATGCCGAACCTGCCCGCGCTGTCGGAGGTGAGCAGCCCGACCGTGCGCGTCTGCCCCGACAGCAGCCCCCGGGCCAGCGCGTTCGGCTGGAAGGCGAGTTCCGCGGCGGCGGCGATGACCCGCTGCCGGGTCGAGTCGCGCACGTCCTGCCGCCCGTTGAGCGCCTTGGAGGCCGTGGCGATCGACACACCTGCCAGGGAGGCCACGTCACTGATGGTCGCCCGCCTATCCGCCATATCTTCGAAATCCTTTTCGTAGTCGCTAGCCAGCGGGAACTCTAACACCCATTGACACAGCCCAATGTTTCTCTTACGTTTCCGAAAACCTTTTAGCCACGGGGGATCGAAGGAGTCACCATGACACGACGGCTCGCGGGCATAGCCACCCTCGCATTGTTAACGTTCACATCCGCCTGTGGCGGCGGAGGCTCGCAAGAGCCCGCCGAAGGACCAGTGACGATCACCATGTGGACCCGGGCCGCCACCCAGGCGCAGAGCGAGCGGCTGGTCAAGGCCTACAACAGCAACCACAAGAACCAGGTGAAACTGACCGTCATCCCGACGGACAACTATCAGCCGCGCATCGCCGCCGCCGCGGGCGCCAAGCAACTGCCCGACCTGTTCGCGGCCGACGTCATCTTCGTCCCCAACTACACCTCGCAGGGCCTGTTCCTGGACATCACCGACAGGATCGCCGCGCTGCCGCACAAGGACAAGCTCGCCCCCTCCCATATGAAGCTGGGCACGCTGGACGGCCGGCAGTACACGCTGCCGCACACGCTGGACCTGTCGGTCTGGTTCTGGAACAAGGATCTCTACACCAAGGCCGGACTCGACCCCGAGCAGGGGCCGAAGACGCTCAAGGAGTTCGCCGAGCACGCCACCACGATCCAGGACAAGCTCGGCAAGGACGACAAGGTGCACGGCACGTTCTTCGGCGGCAACTGTGGCGGCTGCTACGTGTTCACCTTCTGGCCCTCCGTGTGGGCGGCCGGCGCCCAGGTCATGGACGCCGAAGGCGCGACCTCGCTCAACGACCAGCCGGCGATGACCGACGTCTTCAAGATCTACCGCGAGCTCCACGAGCAGGGCGCCACCGGCCCGACCACGAAGGAGGAGCAGGGCCCCACCTGGACCGGCTTCTTCCCCAAGGGTGAGATCGGCGTCATGCCGATGCCGTCGACGACGCTCGGCACCATGCCCGCCGACATGAAGATCGGCGTCACGCCCATCGCCGGCCCCGACGGCGGCGAGTCCACGTTCGTGGGCGGCGACTCGATCGGCGTCTCCTCCACCACGAAGAACGCCGAGGCCGCCTGGGAGTTCCTGGCCTGGACCGTCTCCGACGAGGCGCAGGTCGAGGTCATGGCCAAGAACAAGGACGTGCTGGCCCGCACCGACCTGTCGAGCAACAAGTACTCCGCCGCGGACCCGCGCGTGGTGCTGATCAACTCGCTGGTCGCCAAGGGGCAGACGCCGTACGCGCTGCGCTTCGGCCAGACCTACAACGACCCGCAGGGGCCGTGGCTGCGACTGGCCCGCGAGGCGGTGTTCGGTGACGCCTCGAAGGTCACGCAGCTCAACGCCGAGGTCACGAAGTCACTGCAGCAATGACGTTGAGCCTCTCCCGATCCAGGAAGCACGCGGCGCGCGGCGCGCCGGACCTGCGGCACAGCAGGAAGGCCCAAGGCTGGCTCTACGCCGCGCCGACCGCGGTGATCGTCGGCGTGCTGTTCGTCGCACCGCTGGTGCTGGTGGTCTGGATGTCGCTGAACCGCTGGCCCCTCCTGGGGCCCGCGGCCTTCAACGCCCCCGACAACTACACCAAGATCGCCGACAACCCGCTCTTCGTCGACTCGGTGATCTTCACGCTCAAGTACACCGCGATCACCACCGTCCTGCTGTCGGCGGTCGCGCTCGGCCTGGCCCTGCTCGTGCAGGAGCGCAGGCCGGGCGTCGGCTTCTTCCGCACCGCGTTCTTCCTGCCGGGCGCGGTCGGCTTCGCCGCCGCCGCGCTGCTCTTCTACGGCATGCTGAACGCCGACTTCGGCCCCATCGACCCGATGCTGCGGGCGGTGGGGCTCATCGACGAACCGGTGAAGTGGACCGGCACCCCGAACATGGCGCTGTTCTCCACGATCACGCTGGTGCTGTGGCGCTTCGCCGGGTTCAACATGCTCATCCTGCTGACCGGACTGCAGTCGATCCCGACCGAGGTGTACGAGGCGGCCAGGAGCGACGGCGCGAACCGGTGGCAGATCTTCACCAAGATCACCATGCCGCTGCTGCGCCCGACGCTGGCCCTGATGCTCATCCTCAGCGTCACCGGCTCCCTGCTGGCCTTCGACCAGTTCTTCATCTTCACCAACGGCGGCCCGGACAACAGCACGGTGTCCATGGTCATGGTCGTCTACCGGGACGCGTTCTTCCGCTTCGACCTCGGCGGCGCCGCGGCCCTGTCGGTCGTGCTGCTGATCGGCCTGGTCGGGCTCAACACCCTGATGATGCGGAGGCTGCGATGAGACGCTACATGACCCTCTCGGCGCTGGCCGTGCTGTTCCTGTTCCCCCTGCTGTGGAGCGGTTACGCCTCGCTGGAGGAGCCGGAGAACTACCTCCGGATGGCCGCCTTCGGCGAGGGGGTCGGCACCTACGCGACCAACAGCGCGCTGGTCTCGGTGATGACCGTCGGCGGCACGCTCGTGGTGTCGGCGCTCGGCGGCTACGCCTTCGCCCGTTTCGACTTCCCGGGCAAGAACCTGCTGTTCCTGGTCACGCTGGCGATCCTCATGGTCCCCTACGCGACCATCCTCATCCCGCTGTACGTCCTGCTCGGCTACATCGGCCTGCAGAACTCGCTGGTCGGGCTGTCGCTGGTGTTCGTGATGTTCCAGCTCCCGTTCGCGCTGTTCATGATGCGCAACGCCTTCGAGGCCATCCCGCGCGAGCTGGAGGAGGCGGCGCTGGTCGACGGCTGCGGCACGTTCCGGGCGTTCTCCCGGATCCTGCTGCACGCCGTACGGCCCGCGCTGATCACGGTGGGCCTGTTCGCCTTCCTCGCCTCCTGGAACGACTTCTTCGCGCCGCTCATCCTGCTCAACGACGGCGCCTCGTTCACCCTGCCGGTGGCCGTGGTCAGCATGACCCAGGGCACGTTCGGCGCCATCGACTACGGCATGCTCCAGGCCGGCGTCATGGTCATGGCCATCCCCTGTCTCGTCCTCTTCATCGTGCTGCAGCGCCACTACGTGCGCGGATTCATGTCAGGAGCTCTGCGTGGCTAACCCTGTCCTGCCCTCCTCGGGCGCCCTGTCCCCCCTCGGCCTCGACGCGGTGCGCCTGTCGCCCGGCTTCTGGGGCGATCGCGTCGCGCTCAACCACGAGGTCACCATCGCCCACTGCCAGGAGTGGATGGAGCGCGAAGGCTGGATCGGCAACTTCCGCGGCGACCGGCCGCGCCGGGGCCGCGAGTTCAGCGACTCGGAGATCTACAAGCTGCTCGAGGCGATGGCCTGGGCCGGCCACCCCGAGCTGCCGGCGCTGGCCGAGACGGTCGCCAGAGCGCAGGAGGGCGACGGCTACCTCAACACCCGCTGGACCGGCAGCCGCTACACCGATCTGGAGTGGGGCCACGAGCTCTACTGCTACGGCCACCTCATCCAGGCGGGCGTGGCCCGGCTGCGCAACCACGGCGAGGACCGGCTGACCGAGGTGGCGGTGCGGGCGGCCGACCACGTCTGCCGCCGCTTCATGGACGGCACCCAGACGTGCGGTCACCCCGAGATCGAGATGGCGCTGGTGGAGCTCTACCGGGCCACGGGCACCGAACGCTACCTGGAGCTGGCCCGCCGCCTCGTCGAGCGCCGCGGCCTGCCCGCGCTCGGCGAGATCCACCTCGGCCGCGCCTACTTCCAGGACGACGTCCGCCTGCGGCAGGCCCAGTCCTTCCGCGGGCATGCCGTACGCGCCCTCTACCTGGCGTGCGGCGCGGTGGACGTGGCCGTGGAGACCGGCGACGAGGAACTGCTGAAGTCGATCGAGACGCAGTGGGAGCGGACGGTCGCCCGGCGGACCCACCTGACCGGCGGGATGGGCTCGCGGCACGCCGACGAGGCGTTCGGCGAGGACTACGAGCTGCCGCCGGACCGGGCCTACTCCGAGACGTGCGCGGGCATCGCCTCGATCATGCTGTCGCACCGGCTGCTGCTGGCCACCGGCGACGCGCGCTACGCCGACCTGGCCGAGCGGACCCTGTACAACGTGCTGGCCACCGCGCTGGCGCTGGACGGGCGCTCGTTCTTCTACGCCAACCCGCTGGCCGTGCGGGTGCCCGCCGAACCCGTCATCGGGGTCGTCAACCACTCCGCGGGAGGCGGGCTGCGCTCGCCCTGGTTCGACGTGTCGTGCTGCCCGAGCAACATCGCGCGCACGCTGGCCTCGGTCGCCGCCTACGTCGCCACCGGCTCCGGCGACGGCGTGCAGATCCACCAGTTCACGCCGGGCGAGATCCGGCACGACGGGCTGGCGCTGCGGGTGGAGACCGGCTACCCGTGGTCCGGCGAGGTGCGGGTGCGGGTGCTGGAGGGCGGCGGCGGGCGGATCTCGCTGCGCGTGCCCGCCTGGGCGTCCGGGGCCACCCTCCGGTACGAAGCGGCCGGCGCGGCGCCGGACGGCGGGCGGGACGGCGCGGGCGCCGGCGGTTCGGAGGCCGTCCGGCGGGTCGAACCCGGTTACGCCGTGGTCGAGCGGGACTGGCGTCCCGGGGACGAGCTGCGACTGGAGTTGCCGATGGCGCCGCGGTGGACGTACCCGGACCGGCGGATCGACGCGCTGCGCGGGTGCGCGGCCGTGGAGCGGGGGCCGCTCGTCTACTGCGCGGAGTCCGTCGGCGACGAGCCGCCGCTCACCGGGATGGCCGCCCTGCCGTCGTCACCGCCCGCCGAGCACTCCTCGGACGGGACGGTGGAGCTGGAGGTCGAGGCCGTCCTCGGCACGCCCGACTCCGACGCCTGGCCGTACAGCTCGAAGGCGGGCGGCTGGCCGTACCAGCCCCAGCGGGAGCCCGGGACCGGGACCGGGACGGCGCTGCGGCTGGTGCCCTACCACCGGTGGGGCAACCGGGGCCCCGCCACCATGCGCGTCTGGCTCCCCGTCGCCGACAGGACCGTCGCCGACGAGACCGTCGCTGAGAAGACCGTTGCTGAGAAGACCGTCGCCGAGCGGCCCTCCGCCGGCTGATCCGCCCGGCGTCCTCCGGACACCTCCGTAAGCCTCCGGCGCTCCGCCGGATCACCCCCAGGAGATCCTCGTGCGCAGACCCCTGTCGCTCCTGGCGGCCGTGGCCGTCGCGGGCGGCCTGCTGACCGCCCCTCCCCCTGCCGTGGCCGCCGACGACCAGCTCGGCATGCCCGTCTTCACCGGCGCGGACCCGGTGCCCGCCGAACCGGCGGCCTACCATCCGCGCCGGATGATGGCGGAGATCTACAAGAAGGAGAAGGGCGGCGACTCCTACTGGATCGACCGCATGCTCGCCCGTCCCGGCGCCGACCCCGCCGGGAACTGGCTGATGTCGCGGGGGCGGGCGGTGTTCATGAAGGAGCACGATCCGTCGGTCGTCGGGTTCGGCGGCAGCGTCGCCTACTGGGAGAGCATCGACGACCGCGACGCGTACACGATCTCCCTCGGCGCCGAGCTGGTCGAGGACGTGAGCGAGCGGCTGCAGATGCCGAGCCACTGGGCCGGCGCGTACACCGGTGACGGGCTGGCCGTGACCGTCAAGAAGTTCATCACGCACGAGAACGTGGCGGTCACCACGCTGGCCGTCACGAACACCGGCACGGCCAGGCGCGAGGTGCCCGTCACCGTCACGTCGCCGTACACGAAGACCGCCGACGGCGACCGCGAGCTGACCGGGGTGGTGACGGCGAAGAACCGGCTCACCACCGTCTTCCCTAGGCTCAGCGGCGACGGGCTGAAGGTCTCGGGGGGCGCGCTGAAGGGCACGCTGGCGATCGAGCCCGGCCGGACCGTGCGGACCAAGGCGCAGCTCGGGTTCGTGACCGAGGAGCTGGCGGGGTCGCGGGCGGAGTACGACGGCTACAAGGGTCGCCCGGCGGACAAGGCGCTGCGGCGGCACCTGCAGGACTACAACGCCTGGTGGGCTGAGAACCTGCCCTACATCGACGTGCCTGACGAGAACATCAAGAAGTTCGTCTACTACCGCTGGTGGCTGATGCGGTTCAACTTCCTGGACGCCGACATCCCGGGCGGCGACTTCCAGTTCCCGACCTCGGTGGAGGGGGCGCTGGGCTACAACAACGCGATCGTGCTGACCGTGCCGATGTTCGTCCAGGATCTGAAGTACCTGCGCGACCCGATCTACTCCTACGGGCCGTGGGTGTCGGCCGGCGAAGTGTCTCGGAACTCGAAATATACGGATAATCCCGGCGACCCGGAGAACTGGTCGAACAGCTACACGCAGTACATCTCGGCTGCCGCGCTGGAGAGCTACCAGATCCACGGCGGCCAGCCCGCGATCCTGCGCAACCTCGCCCGCTACGCCGAGAAGGACGTCTACGGCCAGCTCGGCGCCTACGACTCCAACGGCAACGGGATCATCGAGTACGACTGGGAGGCGATGACCGGCAACGACGCCGACGCGGTGTCGTTCCACTACTACGACCGCGCCAACGAGCGGCTGGAAGGCGCGTACGTGTTCGCCAACGCCCAGGCGGCCGCCCAGGCGTACGAGCTGATCGGCGACGCGGCCAAGGCCGCGGAGCTGCGCGCGGTGGCCGAGAAGGTGCGCACCTCCATGCTCGGCCTGCTCTGGGACGAGGAGAGCAAGCTGTTCAAGCACCGCGACCTTCAGACGGGCAACCTGATCCCGTGGAAGGAGTCCAACAACTACATCCCGTACGCGACCGGCCTCGTCCCCACCGATGACCCGAAATATCGGGAGGCGCTCCGCTTGTGGGCCGATCCTGCGGAATATCCAATCTTCCCTGCTTATACGGCTAATCAGAAGGACAAGGCGGAGGCCGCCGCGCAGGGCAAGCCTGGATCCAACAACTTCTCGCAGATCAACTCGACCCGGAACTTCGCCCTGTTCTCCAAGGCGCTGCGCGAGTACGCCTCGCCGTACGTCACCGCCGACCAGTACAAGCAACTGCTCTACTGGAACGCCTGGTCGCAGTTCGTCGGCGGTGACACGCGTTACCCGGACGCCAACGAGTTCTGGGCCAACTGGAACCCGGCGACCAAGACCATCGACTACCGGTCCTGGATCCACCACACGATCCTCGGCAGCAGCAACTGGACGGTCATCGAGGACGCCATGGGCCTGCGCCCCCGCTCCGACGGCAAGGTGGAGCTGTGGCCGGTGGACATCGGCTGGGACCACTTCACCGTCAACGGCGTCGACTACCGGGGCAGCGACCTGACCGTCGTCTGGGACAAGCCCGGCGACGGCGCCACGCACTACCGGGGCGTGCCGGAGGGCTACTCGATCCTGGTCGACGGCAGGCGCAAGGTCACCCTGTCCGGCCTCGCGCACGCCGTGTGGGACCCGGCGACCGGCGAGGTCGAGGGCGGCGACGTGCTGCACGCCGAGCGGGCCGCCATCAAGGCCCCCGCCGAGGTCGAACTCCGGGGCGAGCGGGTCACCGACCTGTTCCAGAAGGCCGGCGTGAACCTGAGCTCCACCCGCCCCGACCTGGTCACCGCCGCCACCGCCTCGCACGGCGACCCCTCGGGCGCCGTCGACGGCTACACCATCAACGAGCCCCACTGGAGCACCAAGGGCTCGGGCCAGGCCCAGGACTGGCTGGAGGTGGACCTGGGCTCGGCGCGGCGGGTCGACCAGGTGCGGCTGTACTTCGTCAACGACCGCAAGGACCACAGCGAGCCGGCCCTCTACCGGATCCAGCACCTCGACGGCGAGACCTGGAAGGACGTGCCCCGGCAGGCGAAGGAGCCCGCCTACCCGCGCGCCAACCTCAACACGGTCCGCTTCCCCGCCGTCCGGGCCGCCAGGCTGCGGGTCCTGCTGACCCACCGCCCCGGCTACGCCGGCGGTCTGAAGGAGATCCAGGCGTACGAGTCCGGCACCCGGATCCCCTCGGTGTCCAATCGGGCACCGTACGTGCTGGCCGTACCCGATCCGGCCTTCAACCGGCCCGGCCAGGCCAGGCTGAACGGCGTCGTCAAGGACGACGGCCTGCCGTCGGGGACGCTGACCACGCGGTGGAGCCAGGTGTCGGGCCCCGGCGAGGCGTTCTTCACCGACCCGGCGGCGCCCAGCACCGTCGCCTCCTTCACCGAGGCGGGCGACTACGTGCTGCGGCTGACCGCCTCCGACGGCGCGAAGCCGGCGTCCAGCACGGTCACGGTGACGGTCACCGCCCCCGGCTCGCAGGTGAACGTCGCGCCGTACGCCACGCCCACGGCCTCCTACACCTCGCCGTGGGAGAAGGTCACGGCGGTCAACGACGGCATCGATCCGCCGCGCAGCAACGACGCCGCCAACCCGCGCTGGGGCACCTGGCCGCAACAGGGCACGCAGTGGGTGCAGCTCGAATGGCCGTCGCCGGTGCGGGTGAACAAGGCCGCGGTGTACTTCTTCGACGACGGCGGCGGCGTCCGCGTCCCGGCCTCGTGGAAGATCCAGGCCTGGGACGGCGACTCGTTCGCCGACGTCACGGGCGTCGCCTCCTACCCCGTGGCCGCCGACGCCTACAACGAGGCCGGCTTCGACACCGTCACCACGACCAGGCTCCGCGTCGAGCTCCAGTCGGCCCAGGCCTCGGTCGGACTGCTCGAATGGAAGGCGTACGCGGTGCCGCCGGACTCGGTGCGCCCGGTGCACGTGCCCACCCTGGCGGGCACGCTGCCGCGACTGCCCGCCACCGTGGAGACGCTGTACGCCGACGGCGGGCGCGGCGTGGCACCCGTCGTCTGGCAGCAGATCACCCCTGACCAGGTCGCGACGGGAGGCACCAGCTTCACCGTCGCCGGCCTCGCCGAGGGCGTCACCGCGCGGGTCCAGGCCACGGTGTACGTCAGGACCACCTCGGCGGTGACGATCACCTCACTGGCCGAAGAGGCGGTCGTCACCCGGGCGGGCACCGCGCCCGCGATGCCCGCCACCGTCGTGGCCACCTACAACGACGGCTCCAAGGACGGCTCCACGGCCGTGACCTGGGAGCCGATCGCCCCCGACCGCTACGCCCAGCCGGGCACCTTCACGGTGACCGGCCAGGTTGCGGGCACCACGATCCCCGCCAAGGCCACGGTCACCGTGGGCTGAGCCCGGAACCTACCGAACGGCTCGGTCGTTTCCCCAGCTAGACGACCGAGCCGAAGGAGAGGCATGGGCTGGCACTACAGAAAGTCGATCAAGGTGGGGCCGTTCCGCGTCAACCTGTCGCGGCACGGGATCGGCCACAGCTTCGGCAACCGCCGCTTCCACGTCACGACGACCCCCGACGGCCGCCGTCACGTGACCGTGCACCTGCCGGGGGGCTTCCAGGTGGGCAAGTCGTTCGGAAAGCGCCGGTATTACCGGCACTACTAAACCGCAAAATCCGGGGTAGCTGACCTTCCTCGCAAACTCTTGGGAGGAAGGCGACATGGGCTGGGGCTACCGTAAGTCGATCAAGAAGGGGCCGTTCCGGCTGAACCTGTCCCGCAGTGGCGTCGGACACAGCTGGGGCAACCGGCTGTTCCGGGTTACGCGTACGGCGGACGGCCGCCGCACGCTGTCGGTCAACCTGCCGGGCGGCTTCCACTGGCGCAAGACACTCAGCAGCCGCTCGCGCGGCTGACGCACCTTTCAGGGCCGGGGACACTCCAGGTGGAGTTCCCCGGCTCCTTCCATGCGACGACGGCGCGAGTGTCCGCGCTCAGCGGGGCGGTGTGAGGTCCAGGTGGAGCCAGCGGGCCAGGTCCTCGATCTCGCGGCCTATGGCTTCGGTCATGGGCTCGGTGAAAGCCACGTCCTGGTGAAGCGCGTGGACCCGCAGCACCTTGGCCTTGCGGTCGGCGGCGGCGTCCAGCTTGCCCACCAACCTGTCGCCATAGAGGATCGGCAGCGCGAAGTATCCCCACCGGCGCTTGGCGGCGGGCTTGTACATCTCCAGCTGGTAGTCGAAATCGAAGAGCTCGACGGCGCGCTTCCGGTCGTGGATCAGCCGGTCGAAGGGGGACAGCAGGGCCGCACGCTCCGCGAACGGCCGGTCCAGCTGGGACGGATCGACGCGCCAGGTGCCCTTGACCCCCTCGACCACGGCGGGCTCGCCGGCCTCACCCACGTCGACGGGCTCGACCGGGTGTCCGGGCCCACGGCCGCGGGCGATGCCCAGAGCGCGCAGCCGTCGCTCGTCGCGGATGCGCAGCGCCTCGTGGGCGGGGACGATCCGGTCATCGGGGTAGACCCGGGTCGCCAGGTCCCACAGCCGGTCGCGGCCGCTGCGCCCGGCGATGGCGACCTCGCCGCTCAGCACCATGAACTCCAGCATCTGCGTGACGTTGCGGTTGTTGGTCCAGCCGGTGGATTTCCACGGCACCGCGCAGGTGTCCGGCAGCTCGCGTGACGGCAGCGGCCCCGAAGACGCGAGCCGTTCGAGGATGTCCAGGCGGAACGCGTCGTTGGCGCGCATCCACTCGCGTCGGGGGTCCAGTTCCCTGCGCCCGGCCCAGGCGGCCATCGCGCCGCGGTACAGCGCGAGATCTTCGCTGGGCCGGATCATCGCGCGGAGCTCGATCAGCGTGCGGTCCGCCAGTGCGGCGTCCAGGTCGGCCGGGGCGTACGACGACCCGAGGCGGCTCCACGCGACAAGGTCCGCACTCGGCGCGATGGCGGCGATCGGGTCTATCTGCAACAGGGTCAGCCGGCGCACCACCGCGTGCAGCCCGGCCGGCCGCGAGCCGTCCAAGAGCTGGGCGCGTACGGCGATGCGGCGCGCGTCCGCACGGGAGAGCTGGTGGGGGATCACCCCACGAGATTAGACGACCGGGCTGATCTGCGGCCTGTCGGGAGCATCCGTGGTGAACGGGCGGGCATCGGGCGACGCGGTGGTCGCGCGGGTGAGGCGGGCGGCCAGGGCACGCAGGTGTTCGACGAGCTCGGGCGGCTCGCGTACCTCGAATTCGCAGCCGAGCGCCGTCAGCCGCATGGCGAGCCACTCCAGGGTGTCGCCATGGCAGCGCAGCAGGCAGGTGCGCTCGTCGATCGGCGACAGCTCGCCCACGTCCGAACCCACGCGAGCGGCCAGCTCCGCCATCGGAGCGCCCAGGACGACGTCGGCGGCATAGGTGGGCACCAGCGAGTAGAGCTTGCCCGCGACGTAGGCGGCCGCGTCGTCGGCGGGCAGGTCGCGCGGCGTGCTCCGGCCGCCCGTCGGCGTGACGTCCCGCATCCGGTCGATGCGGAAGATCCGCCAGTCGTCGCGGTCGTTGTCATGACCGAGCAGATACCACCGCCGACGCGCGGAGACGAGACGGTGCGGATCGACGTGGCGAGCGCTGTCGGTCCCGTCCCCCGCCTGATAGCCGAACCGCACCCGCTCGCCGTTGGCGATCGCACCGGCCAGCACGGTCAGCAGCTCAGGGTCCACGTCATCCCCGGCCGAGCCGGGCAGCGGAACGGTCGCGCCGCTCAAGGAGCGCACCCGATACCGCAGCCGCGACGGGAGCACCCGCTCCAGCTTGGCCAGCGCCCGCACGGACGCCTCTTCGATCCCCCGCACCGGCTGCCGTGCCGCCGTGGACAGCCCGACCGTGATGGCCACAGCCTCCTCGTCGTCCAGCAGCAGGGGTGGCATGGCCGTGCCCGCGACCAGGCGGTACCCGCCGTCGGCCCCTCGCATCGCCTCCACCGGATACCCCAGGTCGCGCAGCCGCTCGACATCGCGCCGCACCGTGCGGCGGCTGACGCCCAATCGCTCGGCGAGCTCCCCGCCGGGCCACTCACGCGGGGTCTGCAGCAGCGACAGCAGTTTCAGCAGTCGGGACGAGGTATCGGCCATGTCCCCAGAATGCCGCACCAATAGGTCAAGAACTGACCTATACCACTTCTACCGTCGAGACCGACAACGCACCGCATCCAGGAGGCAGCCATGACCGTCAAGCCGGTTCCCGAGGGCTACACCACCGTCACGCCGTGGATCATCTCCTCGGACACCGCCCAGCTCATCGACTACGTCAAGGAGGCTTTCGGCGCCGAGGAGATCGCCCGCGTCATCGGCGAGGACGGCAGCATCGGACACGCGGAGGTCCGCATCGGCGACTCCGTCGTGATGATGTTCGACTCCCGCCCCGAATGGCCGCTCACCCCCGGTTTCCTGCGCCTGTACGTGGACGACGCCGACGCCGTGCACCGGCAGGCCGTCTCGGCCGGCGGCACCTCGGTCACGGAGGTCACCCACCTGGCCTTCGGCGACCGCGTCGGCCGGGTCCGCGACCCGCTGGGCAACCTGTGGTGGATCCAGACCCGGATCGAGGATGTGAGCCTGGAGGAGATGAACCGCCGCTGGAGCGACCCGGCCTTCGCCAGGGCGATGGAGTACGTCCAAAGCGCCGACTTCTTCCCTGGTGGTGGCTCGCGGCAGGCCTGAACCGGGGTTGACGGCGCGTCGAGGCCGGCAGCCCGGGTCAGGCGAAGAACTGCGCGATCCTGAACCTGCGCACCAGGAGAGGGACGGAGCAGCGGCTGATCACCCGGATCTTCCGGAAGCGGGTCTTCTGGTCGATCGTGACCTTCACGCACTTCATGTGCACCTCGTGGTGGCCCAGGAGGGCGTAGTAGGAGATGGAGACGCTGCGGCGGGCCAGCCCCCGGTCGGACAGTCCCGCCCCCACCTCCCGGTACAGCCGCCTGGAGCCCTTGAGGGTGAAGGCGGTGGAGCCGACGACCGCGTGGTTCGCGGCCACGGGACAGTGCGCGAGGATCCGTACATCGTTGTTCTGGCGCGGCCGCTCGGGCAGGACCCGCAGTGACGTGAGGTTCTTCCACTCGGCGGGGATGGGGTCGCGAGCCGTGATCCCGATGCTCTCGGACGATGCCCGCAGGGCCTCGGCCGGAGCGCTCTGACCCATCACGAGAGCGGCCACCACTCCCACTCCTACAACGGACCACACGTGTTCCTCCCCGCCGGTCCTAGGTCGCTGACCAGGCTGTTCGTCTCATTATGTGGAGCGCGTCCCGGACAGGGGGACGCCACGCCGACAGCGATCCGCCGGCCACGGGCAGCTGAGGGAATGCGAGAGTTGTCGGATCCGCCACAATGCCTGATGTGATTGTGGACAAGGCGATCTACTGCAACGGCGTGCGGCAGACCATCAGCGGCGACATCAGCGATGCCTTCGGCGCCGCGCGAGCCAGGGGTGACTGTTTCCTCTGGATCGGCCTGCACGAACCCACTCAGGAGGAGTTCGACCTCATCACCACCGAGGTGAAGTTACATCCACTGGCCGTGGAGGACGCCATCCGCGCCCACCAGCGGCCCAAGCTGGAGCGGTATGACGACACGCTGTTCGTGGTGCTCAAGTCGCTGTTGTACGTGGAGGAGAGTTCCGACATCGAGGTCGGCGAGATCAACCTGTTCCTGGGCCGCGACTTCGTCATCAGTGTCCGGCACGGCCAGGCCAACCCGCTGTCCGGGGTGCGGCGGCGGATCGAATCCGATCCCGACCTGCTGGCCATGGGCCCCACCGGCGTGCTGTACGCGATCTGCGACCAGGTCGTCGACACCTACTCCCAGATCTCCCACGAGGTCGAGCACGATCTCATCGCTCTGGAGCGGCGCGTGTTCAGCGGCGAGTACTCCGACGTCACCGCGGACATCTACTCCCTCAAGCGGGAGGTGCTGGAGTTCCGTGTCGCCCAGGATCCTCTGGTGCCGGTCCTGGAGGAGATCGTCAAGGGCCGGGTCGAGTTGTGCACGGGTGCCCGTGACCAGTTCCGTGACGTCCTGGACCACCTGCTCCGCGTGGACGCCCAGGTCGACGAGCACAACGAGGTGCTCACCAGCGCCCTGAGCGCGCATCTGGCCCTGGTGAGCCGTGAGCAGAGCAGGGCGGCCATCCAGCAGAACGCCGACATGCGCAAGATCTCCTCATGGGCGGCGCTCGTCGCCGTGCCCACCATGATCGCCGGGATCTACGGCATGAACTTCGACCACATGCCCGAGCTGCACTGGCTGCTCGGCTATCCCCTCAGCCTGAGCGTCATGGTCATCGCCGTGATCATCGTCTACCGGCTGCTGCGCAAGAGTGGATGGCTGTGAATGCCCACCGGAAAACGACGAGATCCCGCCTGATCGAGGTGATCAACGGGATCTCGTGAACGGTCCGGGGTGGAGCTATGGGGATTCGAACCCCAGACCTCCTCCATGCCATGGAGGCGCGCTACCAACTGCGCCATAGCCCCTTGCGATGCGTCGCCAAGTGTATAGGAATCTTCCCACCCTCGTGTCACACCCGGAGGCCCGTGATACGTCTTAGGTCTTATGTCGACCTTCGAAGAGAACCGGGGCCTGTTGACCGGGGTGGCCTACCGGATCCTGGGCAGCATGGCCGACGCGGAAGACGTGGTCCAGGAGGCGTGGTTACGCTGGTCCGGGGTCGACGCGGCAGGTGTGGACGACCCCAAGGCCTACCTGGTCCGGATCACCTCCAGGCTGGCGATCGATCGGCTGCGGTGGGCGAAGTCGCGGCGGGAGTCGTACGTGGGCCCGTGGCTGCCGGAGCCGGTGAGCACCGCTGTGGACGTGGCGGAGCAGGCCGAGCTGTCCGGCAACGTGGAGCTGGCGCTGCTGGTGGTGCTGGAGACGCTGTCGCCGCTGGAGCGGGCGGTGTTCGTCCTGCGGGAGGCCTTCGACCTGCCGTTCTCCGAGATCGCGGAGGTCATCGGGCGGGCGGAGCCGGCGACCCGCCAGCTCGCCAGGCGGGCCCGCGAGCATGTGCGGGAGAAGCGGCCGAGATTCGAGGCGAACCGAGCGGCGCGCAGGAGGATCACCGAGCGGTTCATCAGCGCCTCGGCCGAGGGCGATCTCGACGCCCTGATCGAGTTGCTGTCCAACGAGGTGACGCTGGTCAGCGACGGCGGCGGCAAGGCCAGGGCGGCGCTGCGGACCATCTCGGGCTCGGATCACGTGGCCCGCTACCTCACCTCCATCAGCACGCCGGAGGGTATCGCGCGCTTCATGACCTCCATCGGCGTGGAGGACTACTCGGACTTCTCCTTCGGGATGGCGGAGGTGAACGGCGCTCCGGCGGCGGTGGTCTGGGCGGCGGGGCGGGCGGTCACGGCGGTGTCGCTGGTGGTCGTCGACGGCAGGGTCGACACCATCTACCTCATCGCGAACCCCGACAAACTCGCCCACCTCGCCGGCTGATCCATCAAGTCGCAGGCAGGGGACCGC